>JAISVZ010000163.1 GCA_031271295.1 Clostridiales bacterium
GTGACGAAGGGCGAACGGGTTTCGAAGGGCACCGTGTTTTTGTTCACGGTGATCCCCGCCGCGTCCAGGGCGTGTTCGGCGTCTTTGCCGGTGATATCCTTGTTGCGCAGGTCCAGCAGCATCAGGTGGTTGTCCGTGCCGCCGGAAACAAGATCATAGCCCGCCGCTTTCAGGGCGGCGGCCAGCGTCGCCGCGTTGCGCAGCACCTGGGCCTGGTATTCTTTGAAGGAGGGACGCAGCGCCTCGCCGAAGGCCACGGCCTTGGCCGCGATGACGTGCATCAGCGGGCCGCCCTGGGTGCCGGGGAAGATGGCCTTATCCACCGCCTTTGCGTGTTCCTCAGTGCAAAGGATTAGGCCGCCCCGTGGGCCGCGCAGGGTCTTGTGGGTGGTGGATGTTACGAAATGGGCGTGTGGCACCGGGCTGGGATGACAGCCCGCCGCGATAAGCCCAGCGATGTGGGCCATGTCTACCATCAGGTACGCGCCGGCTTCGTCAGCGATGGCACGGCATTTTTCAAAGTCGATTAGGCGCGGATAAGCGCTGGCACCGGCCACAATCATCTTTGGCTTGCTTTCCAGTGCTATCCTGCGCATTTCATCATAATCTATGCGGCCGGTTTCCTGTTTAACCCCATATGCCACGATATTAAAATATTTACCCGATACGTTAACCTTGCTGCCGTGGGTCAGATGCCCGCCGTGGTCCAGGCTCATGCCCATGATGGTGTCGCCGGGGTTAAGCATCGCGAAGTACACCGCGAAGTTGGCCTGCGCGCCGGAATGGGGCTGCACGTTGGCGTGCTCCGCGTTAAACAGCTCCTTGGCCCGGGAGATAGCCAGCCGCTCCGCGATGTCCACCTTTTCGCAGCCGCCGTAGTAACGCTTGCCGGGATAGCCCTCCGCGTTCTTGTTGGTAAGGGGCGAGCCCATTGCCGCCATAACTGCCTTTGAAACAAAATTTTCCGACGCGATAAGCTCAATATTGTTGCGCTGCCTTTTAAGCTCCAACTCCATACCTGCCGCAAGCTCAGGGTCCGCCTTCTGTATTTCTGCAAAATCGTACATAAATTTCCCTCCGATTGGAATTTGTGAATTTAACTTCTTTACAAGCGGGATTATAGCACAACGTTTTTGTGCACGGCAAATTTTTTTCGTATTCCGGAATTTTAAATGTAAAGTTTGTTAAATGTTTTTGAATTGTTGTAAAACGCGTCAGTTTTACTTATCTCTCCCTTAAGCATAACTGAAAAATCGTCGAGATACTTACGGAATTTGCTTATCGTTTCGGTTAACTCCGCATCGAAAAACATCGGCATAGTTGAAACCGAGGCTTGGGCTTTTATAAGAATATCGTGATACGGAGGCTCGCCCGCCAAAAGAGTTTTAATCTCCAATGGCTTGTCGAAGTTTTTACTTATTTCGGCAGCGGTTTCCTTCAGCACCTCCTCGCATAGGTTAGGGTGTTGTATGTTCTTTATTTTTGCCGCAAATTCATAAACCACGCAATTCACTTCCTTTGTAATTGTTAAACCGTATGAAAACGGTGATTAATATATTGCCAGGATAAGCAAAGCCTTAAATTCAAAGAATCAAAAGTGAGAGATAAAAAAAACCTAAATACAAAAATGATATAATGGGCGATAAAACTCTGTCCGCAGCGCCGGTTAAAATTAATACAACAAAAATAATAGATGTAACCGAACTTCCCCTGATAAACTTAAAGTAAAGCCGCGGAGAAAGAAAGGCGGAAAAAATTTTAGAACCGTCCAAGGGAGGTATGGGCAACATGTTAAAAACCGCAAGCACCAAATTTAGCTGGAGCATATTACCAAGGAGCATCATAATAACACGCGCGTACATGGGTATTTGAAATTCCGCGCTCATAATGTCGGTAAAAACCATAAAGAAACGCACATCCAAATAATGCACGCTTAACGGAGCAAGAATTATGGCCGCGATAAGCGCCAAAAGCAAGTTAGCGGCAGGCCCCGCGGCCGCGGTTAACGCCATAGCGCGTTTCATTCTTCGGTTATCCGCCTCGCCGCCCTCACCTTTCGCGAAATTGTTTGGGTCTATCATTACAGGCTTTGCCCAGCCAAAACGCGCAACAAGCACCATGAAAAACCCTATCCAATCTATATGAACAAGCGGGTTAAGCGTAAGCCTGCCTTCGCTTTTTTGAGAATAATCGCCCATTTTGTACGCCGTAAATGAATGAAAAAACTCATGAAACGAAAGGGAAAACATAAGTACCGGAATTTGAGCGCATAATTCTAAAATGTTTATTCCGCCGAAAATCATAACTTCAACTCCTGTATTGTACGAAACGCAAAACCGCGCGGTTACGGGAATGTTAACTCTTGTGCTTAAAGCGCTCCGGAGTGCTACGGCCGGATACATTCGGTTTTATGTACAGATACTTGTATTTGCTGCGTATCCGCCTGCTGCTGTAATGCGGGCGGTATGAACCGTACCCGCTTATTCGCGGCCTGTATCTTGAACTTTTTGAGGTAAGCCTGAATGTAATTACCACAAGTATAAAAACGAAAAGAATAAACGCCGCAACTGTTATAATTTCCTTCCTTGAGGTATCCTCTTCGGGTTCGTTGGCGGCGGCGGGGATAATCGCGGATACGGGCGTAATTTGCGCAGGCGCGGCGGTGCTCACCGGTATTAAATCCACCCTGGCGCAAGATAGCAAATCAATATCCGCAAGGAATACGCCGTTATACATAAGCATCATATGCCCCACCTTTTCGCCCTCTGTTACGGGGGCGAATAATTTTTTGGGGAGAATTGGCGTTTGCTCAACATCCGACACATTGAAACTGTCCGGTAAAAATAAGGATACGCTGCGCTGCGGCTTAACTTCTATTTCCGTAATGTTTTCGGTATCGCTTGAATTTTGCATAACGGGCAGTTTCGCGGTATAAGAATCGGCGTTAAAGATATCCGTTTCCTTGTATTTTTCAAACCCATAGTTAATAAGGGAACGCGTATCGGTATATATTCCGTTTTTAGGTGTCTTCATTACAACGCATACAAGCTTTGCGTCTCCTTTTTGCGCATATGTAACAAGAGTATGCCCCGCTTCGTCGGTAAAGCCGGTTTTGCCGCCGATAACTTCTTCGGTGTAAAACTCGCTGTTTTGCTGAATAAGCTTGTTGGTGTTGTTCATTATGCGTATATCGGGCTGTTTTTGAGTGGGTGCGATATCATAACGTGAGGTTTGGATAAAGCGGATAAAATCCGGATGTTTGATGCATTCCCTCATTATGATTGCCATATCGCCGGCGCAGGTATAATGACCTTCATCGTGCAGGCCGTGAGGGTTTGTAAAATTTGTGTTGGCGCAGCCAAGTTCCTTTGCGCGGTTACTCATCATAACCGCAAAATTTTCGCTGCTTCCGCCGATATGTTCCGCAACGGCGTTGGCAACTTCGTTCGCCGAAGCGAGCAGAATTGCGTAAAAGCATTCCTCCAAGGTTAATGTTTCGCCGGGATACATGGCTATGGAGCTTGAATCCCACGGGAGGGAGTTAACCGCGTTTTCGGAAAAATTAACGGCAGCCGAATAATCGCCGCCCGCGAATTCGAGAGTTAAAAGTATGGTCATAAGTTTTGTAATGCTGGCGGGGTAAAGTGATGTTTGCGCGTTTTTGGAATAAATAACGCTTCCCGTTCCCGCATCCACTAAAATTGCCGCTTCCGCCGATATTTCCGGCTGCGGCGCCGCGTATGTATCAGTACCGGTTAAAACAGTTGCTATTACTGCCGCAGTTAAAAACTTGATGAAAAATCTTCTCATTCGCATTCGCTCCCATTAGAAAATTGATTGCACAGGCCGCCTTCGCCTTGCGGGCGCATAAGTAAATTCCAAGCTGTGCTAAAATTTCAATGTATTTTTGTATTATATCACACAAAATATGCAATATAAAGACGAAATATTCGAAAAAGGTTATACTTCTATTGTAGCGGCAGGCAGTTTGTGGTACACTTATTTTACGAAAACCCGGTTAAAAGCGAGGCAAACGCCTCGCTTTTTCAATACTTAACGAGGTGACTTATGAACGAAAAGACACTGCGGATTCTGGAATATAATAAAATTTTAGAAATGCTTAAAGAAAAATGCGTATCGCAAGCGGGCAAAGAAAAAGCGGAAAAACTCACCCCGTCTTCCAACATAGACGAAATAAATTTATGGCAGAACCAAACCGCGCAAAGCGCAAGCATGATTGTAAAAAAAGGTTCTTTGCCGTTGGGCGGCTTTCGGGATATACGCCCTTCGGTTAAACGCGCGGAGGTAGCGGGAGTTTTATCCGCGTCGGAACTTATCGGTATCAGCGATTTTTTGTATGTTTGCAAAAAAATTACAACATACGGTAAAGGCGATACCAAAGACTGCGGCTTTGAACTTCTGCGCGATATGTTTTCCCAAATCGTAACCCTGCCGGAATTGGAAGCGGAAATAAACCGCTGCGTAATGCCGCCGGACGAGGTTTCGGATGGCGCTTCCGCGCATTTATCGTCCATTCGCCGGGCGATAAACGTTGCAAACGGACGCATTAGGGACGCGCTTAATTCAATAATCCATTCGCAAAATTACAAAACCATGCTTCAAGACAGCGTAATTACAATTCGAGGCGACAGGTTTTGCGTGCCCATAAAGCAGGAATTCGCGAAATCCTTCCCCGGCATGGTGCACGACCATTCATCCACCGGCGCGACGGTTTTTATGGAACCTATGAGCGTTGTTAACTTAAACAACCAAATTAAGGACTTGCGCGGGCAGGAAAAGGCGGAAATTGAGCGGATACTTCGCGTGCTTTCGGCGAAGGTATCGGAAAATACGCGGGAACTTGCCGCAAACATGGAAATACTCTCGGAGCTTGATTTTATTTTTGCCAAGGGCGAACTTGCGCTTAAATATAACGGAGCAAAGCCGGAGTTTAATACGGAAGGTTATATTGAAATACGCAAAGGGCGGCATCCGCTTTTAAATAAGGATACCGTTGTGCCAACGGATATTTATTTGGGGAAGGATTTTACGCTGCTTTTAATTACCGGCCCAAATACCGGCGGCAAAACGGTTACGCTTAAAACCATCGGGCTCTTTACGCTTATGGGGCAGGCGGGGCTTCATATAGGCGCAAAGGAAGGTTCCCAGCTTGCCGTGTTCGACGACGTTTTTGCAGATATCGGCGACGAGCAGAGTATTGAGCAAAACCTCAGCACATTTTCATCGCATATGAGTAATATTGTAAAAATATTGTCGCAGGCAACGCCGTATTCGCTTGTTTTACTGGACGAACTTGGCGCGGGAACCGACCCTACCGAGGGCGCGGCTCTTGCCATAGCAATTTTAAACAAACTGCACCGCAGCCGAATACGCGCGGCGGTAACAACGCATTACAGCGAGCTTAAGGTATACGCGCTTTCTACCGAAGGTGCATGTAACGCATCTTGCGAATTTAACGTTGAAACGCTCCGCCCAACATACAAGCTTTTAATAGGCATTCCGGGCAAAAGCAACGCCTTTGAAATTTCGCGGCGCTTGGGTTTAACGGAAGATATTATATCGGACGCGAAAAACGTACTTTCCAAAGAGGACGCGCGTTTTGAGGATGTAATTACAGACCTTGAAATTTCAAGGAAATCGGTACTTCTTGAGAAGGAACGCGCGGAAAGTTTCCGTTTGGAGGCCGAGAAGCTGAAAAAGGAATTTGAGGCGCAAAAAGAAAAATTGGAGGCGCAAAAAGAAAAAATAATTGCCAAAGCCAAGGAGGACGCGCGTATGGTTTTTGTTAACGCACGCGACGAAGCTGATACCCTTTTGCGCGAATACAAGCAATCCCTAAAGGAAAGCAAACAACACGATATAAACACGTCGAGGCAAAAAATATTTGAAAAAGCGTCGGAACTTTCGGAATTTTCGGAGGCAAAGCTTATTGCCGGAAGCGAAAGCTACGCGCAAACCCAAAAACCGCTTAAAGCCGGGGATAGGGTTATTGCCGCAAACTTCAACAAGCAGGGCATAATAGTTACTCCTCCGGATTCGGGCGGCGAAGCGCTGGTGCAGCTTGGTATTATAAAAACCAAAATTCATATTTCAAACCTGTACGAGGATAAAACGGAAAAGGCAAAACCCAAACCGAAAGCTGCGCCGATAGGGAATATAAACAAAGCGCAAAATATAAAACCGGAGCTTGATATTAGGGGCGCAACCGTTGAAGAAGGTTTGGAGAGGTGCGGCAAATACTTGGACGACGCGTATTTGGCAAATTTGGGGCAGGTTGTTATAATACACGGAAAAGGAACCGGAGTTTTACGAAACGCCGTACAGGCTTATTTAAAAGGGCACATGCACGTTAAAAGCTGCCGGGGCGGGGAATACGGCGAGGGGGATTCCGGAGTTACAATAGCGGAACTTAAAAAATAGAGGAGAAGGTTATGAACAAAACAAAAATCCTTGTGGTTGACGACGATAAACATATCACGGAGCTTATTTCGCTGTATCTTAACAAGGAAGGCTACGAAACCGCCGAGGTTTACAGCGGCAAAAAGGCGGTTGAAGCTTTTTCGAAATTTGCGCCGCATTTGGTGCTTTTGGATATTATGCTGCCCGAAATGGATGGCTATCAGGTGTGCCGCGAAATACGGCGCATAAGTTCGGTGCCTATAATAATGCTTACCGCAAAAGGCGAAACCTTTGACAAGGTTTTGGGGTTGGAACTTGGCGCGGACGATTATATGGTAAAACCGTTCGATACTAAAGAACTTGTGGCAAGAGTAAAGGCTGTACTTCGAAGGTACGATAAGGACACGCCGGACGCGCCCAATTCCATAGTTGTGCCAAACCTTACAATAAACCAATCCACATTTACCGTAACATATCACGGTGAGGATATAGATTTTCCGCCAAAGGAATTTGAACTGCTGTTTTATTTAGCCTCGCACCCTAACCGCGTTTTTACAAGGGAGCAGCTTTTAGACCGCATTTGGGGTTATGAGTTCTACGGCGATACAAGAACGGTTGATGTGCATATGAAACGCATTCGCGAAAAAATGCCGCACGAAGAGGTTTGGAGCCTAAAAACCGTGTGGGGAATCGGCTATAAATTTGAAATGAAATAAAAAAGCGGGATGAAACCATCCCGCTTTAACTTTGTAATCAGTAAACCGTATTAAACTAATTGCAGATAACCTGCTCCGAAACCTTGTCGATAACATGAATTCTGTTAACGTCGAGCGCAAGCTGAATTCTGTCGCCAACCTTGGCGGTGGAACGAGGGTCTACCCTGGCGGTAAGAGGAGTTCCGTTTACAACAACGTAAAGGAGAACCTCCGCGCCGAGCATTTCAGTAACTTCAACGTCTACATCAATAATGCTGTCCCTTGAGTTGTTAAGGAAAACAGGCTCATCGTGTAAATCTTCAGGGCGGATACCCAGAATAACCTCGCGGTTTTCGTAGCCGCCGTCGATAATGGCTTTGGCTTTTGCATCCGGCATTTTAATTTTGTAATCCCCAAATTGGAGGAAAACAATATCGCCTTCTTTTACAACGGTGGAATCGATGAAGTTCATTTGAGGGGAACCGATAAACCCTGCAACGAACAAGTTGTTCGGCTTGTGGTAAAGGTTTGACGGGGAATCCACCTGCATAATAATACCGTCTTTTAAAACAACGATACGGGTACCGAGTGTCATAGCCTCTGTTTGGTCATGGGTAACATAGATGAATGTTGTTTGAAGTTTTTGGTGAAGTTTAGAAATTTCAGTTCTCATTTGAACGCGCAGTTTTGCGTCCAAGTTGGAAAGCGGTTCGTCCATAAGGAATACCTTAGGTTCACGAACAATAGCACGACCCATTGCAACACGCTGGCGCTGACCGCCGGATAACGCTTTAGGCCTGCGGTCGAGCAGAGATTCGATGCCAAGTATTTTGGCGGCCTCATTAACGCGCTTTTCGATTTCCGCTTTTGGAGTTTTGCGAAGCTTAAGACCGAAAGCCATATTGTCGTAAACAGTCATATGGGGATACAAAGCGTAGTTCTGGAAAACCATCGCGATATCTCTATCCTTAGGGGCGACGTCATTCATCAGTTTATCGCCTATGTATAACTCTCCTTCGGTTATTTCTTCCAAACCGGCAATCATTCGTAACGTTGTAGACTTTCCGCAGCCGGACGGCCCAACAAAAATGATAAATTCCTTATCGGCAATTTCCAAGCTGAAATCTTGAACGGCAATAAACCCGTTAGGATACTTTTTGACGATATTCTTTAACTTCAAGTTTGCCATTTAACATGTTCCTCCCTTTTATATGAGTATGCAAGCCGTAACCTGCTACCTAAAGTTTATGTTGCTATCATACATTATTTTCCCCGCACTTACTATAGCGGAAATAAACAAAATATTTATTACATTTTCATGACATTTTTATATAATATGCATAAAACTCTGCCCCTTTTATGCAAAAGCAACATTTTTAAACACTATAATTCGATGAATCCTTTACCCAAAACTTCGCGCACATCCGCGACGATTACAAACGCGGACTTATCCGCCGAGGCGGTAATATCCTTTAAAGTAACAATTTCTTTACGCGACACAACGCAGAGCATTACCCGTTTTTCGCTTCCCGAATAAACGCCCCTGCCCGAAAGCTCCGTAACGCCGCGAGAAAGCTGTGCAAGTATGCGGGCGGAAATTTCGTCCGCGCGGTCGGATATTATAAAGGCGGCTTTGGCAAAGTGTACTCCTTCCAAAATTGCGTCCACCATTTTGCTTGAAACAAAAACCGCGATTATTGCGTACATTGCTTTTTCCGCGCCAAAAATAAAAAAACCGGCGGTAATAATTATAATTTCCAAGGCGAGAAAAATTTTTGAAATGCTTATGTGCCTAAAAAAGTAACGGATTATGCTAACCGCCAAATCCGCGCCGCCGGTGGACCCTCCACGCGAGAAAACAAGCCCAAGCCCGATTCCGGACAAAGCGCCGCCAAAAACCGACGATATTACAAAATCCAACGGCTCGGCTTGAATCATTTCAAGCACATACAGCGAAAAACTTAAAAACAAAGTTGCGATAAAACTTTTTATCATAAAACTTTTGCCGTTAAACTTAGCGGAGGCAATAAAGAGCGGAACGTTTAAAACAATGTTTGTAACCCACAGAGGAACCGCAAAATTTAAATATTTGCCGGATAAAACGTAAGTTATAATGGAAAGCCCGGTTACGCCGCCTGTAACAATTGTGTTTGGCGTGTAAAAAAAACGGATAGCGCAAGCTAAAACAAACGTACCCGCCAATATTATTATATAGTCCGCATACTGCTTTAATGCAAGTTTTCTGCTCATATTAGCCACCTTTTGCTTAACGCATTATTCTTGACGCAGCCTCTCGCAAACCGCCATAAAAAGAAAAACCGGCAGTTGCAGCATCCTTCCAAACCTTGACGGCTGAGTTATAAGCCTGTGAAACCACTCAAGCCCCAAATTTCGAAACAAAGCCGGGGCGCGTTTAACATTTCCCGCAAAAACGTCAATTGCCCCTCCGCAGCCAATCGCCGCTTTAACGTTTAAACGTTCGCGGTTTTCAAAAATCCATTTTTCCTGCCTCGGAAAACCGATACCCACCAACAGCAAATCCGGTTTTAGTGTTTGTATTTCTTCAATAATTATTCCCTCTTTTGCCTCGTCAAAAAAACCGTCCGCAAACCCGCATACAGTTACGCCAACATATTGGGCGCGTATGTTTTCGGCGGCCTTTTTCGCAACACCCGGCTTGCCGCCCAAAATGTAAACGCTTTGGCGGCGCTCTTTCATTTTTTCAAACATCGCGTCTATAAGGTCTATCCCAGCAGTCCGCTCCTTTATTTTTACCTGGTTTAGTTTGGAGGCGATATACAGCCCCACTCCGTCGGCAACGAGCAAATCCCCGCTGTTTAAAATGTTAAAAAAATCCCTGTCCTTTTGCGCCAGCACAAGAAATTCCGGATTGGGCGTAAAAATCATATGAAAACCGCCGGAATCCAAAAAAGACGCGGCAATTTCAAGGTTTTCGCTAAAGCTTGCCGAAGATATGTTAACGCCTAATATTTCCGTTGTTTTATTGTTAGGCTTATTTGCGGATGATATTTCGCCGCTCATCTTAAAACCCCCTTTTTCCTGACGCAGTGCTTCGCTGTTCATTTTAAAACTCCTTTTTTTCCAGCAATTTAACCGCGCAGTTAAGGCTGAGTTTTGCCAAACTCTCCTGTTCCCGCGCTTTTTCCTTTAATTTTTCCGATATTTCCAATCTTTCCCTAATAACCTCGTCCGCGTATTTTAGCAGATTTTCGGTTTCAAAGCCGGACGCTTCCACGCTGTGTTTCTGCCGCAAAATATCCGTCATGGCTTTTATTTTAGGGTCGTAGATTATGCTTATTGAAGGTACCGCGGCTTTCGCGGCAAAAATTATTGTGTGAAGCCGCATTGAAAGTACGAATTCCGCGTTTTGCGCCACGCTTAATATTTCTTCGGTGGTAACGGGCGGGTTTAAGAATTTCCCTTCGGTTTTCATAAGCGCAATAACCTTTTTGGAAATTTTCGTATCGTACGATGGCTGCATGGGAAGAAAAACCGCCGTCATGCCGTATTTTTCGTACACATAATCGCAAAAGTGCGCAATTTGTTCGCAAAAGGACGGCTTTAAATTTTTCCACTTGCGAAGCGAAACCGCAAAATATTTTTTGCCGTTTAAACCGAGCTTGGTTAAAATATCGTGGGTTTTTACCGCGTCGCTTTTTTTCAGCGAAAAGGCAACATCCGCCGCGAGAGTTACCGGAATATCTTCCGGTACGTTAAGGCTTCGCAAAAGCTCCAAACTTTGGCTGTCGCGCAGTGTAATGCAATCCGCTTTCGCAAGCGCGTTTTTTATGCGTTCGCGGTTTTTTTCAAGCCTTACCGGGCCTATGCCGTTGGCGTAGAGCATAATTTTCGCTCCCGCCTTATTTGCCCATTTCATAACCGAAATATAAAACAAAAGCGACCTTGTGCTTGTTAAATCCTGAAGCAGGGTTCCGCCGCCGGAAATAAGTGCGTTGGTATCCCTTAGAAGTTTTTTTACGGCAAAAAAGTTGAACAGGTAAAGCGAATTAACGTTGTGCGCCTTTGACGTTTCCAAGGGCTTACGCGATAATACCGTTATGTTAATATCCGGCTTCGCCTCGCGCAAATCCTCCACGATGGATTTTAGCAAAACGTCGTCGCCGCTGTTGCCGGAACCGTAATAACCGTAGAGCATAACATCGTTCTTCCTGTTCGAAAACCTCACCTTTTCGTACAGCGCCAGCGTATCGTTGCACATTTTTTCAACGGAATAATTTTGCATAACAACCTGCCGCCCGTATTCGCCCAAACCTTTTTTGGTTTCGGCGCTTTCGTTTAAAAGGTTTTGGATATCCCGCGCCAAAATATTTTTATCCGCCTTCGAAAAATGGCGGCAGGTAAAATTGGTTTCGTACGCGTCTTTCATCGTGTTCTTGTCGAAGCGCCCAATATAGCCGTAGCCGCCCGCTAAAATTACCGGGCGCTTTGCCGCCATCGCCTCCAGCGCGGCGCGGCTTATGCCGACAAAAATATCCGCGCACGGTAAAATGGCGTTAATATCCGTTCGCGCGCCGGTTAGAATAATTACCTTTGCGGCAAGCTTTTTGTTCATTTCATCCGCCGCCGCTTTTACGGAAGCAAAATTATCCCCGTCCCCAACAATTATCATTTTCAAGTTTTTATTGTTCTTGTAGAGCTCTTCGGCGGATTCTATAAGCGGGAACAAAACCCCCGACGGCTCTTTGTCAAGCCTCGTTACATTTAAAATTATAAGCGAATCCGCGTTTAGCCCCATTTCGGAAAGAAACGCCGAGCTGTCCTTTTCCGCCGAAAAGCGCCCGGTATCTATCCCGTTTATGGTTAGGGAAATATCCTCACCGGGCATGTTGTATGTTTTCATTAAATAATCCTTTATATCATGGCTTACCGCTAGGGATTTTTCGCCCCAGTTTGTAAGAAGGTTGTACGGAAAAATGTTTATAAAATTAAAATGCGCGGTGGTTACAAAACGAAAGTGCAGTTTTTTTTGCAGTATACCACATAAAAAAGCCGGTATACGCGCGTGCGCATGTACCAGCTTAATATCATTTTCAATTATTATTTTTTTTAAAGTTGCGTACGCCGAAAAAACGTTATTCATTTTTTTGTTGTGCAGCGGCACTTTGTAGTGGGTTATGCCGTACTGCGTAAGCTCGCTTTCGTAAACGCCGCCGTTAGACGCCACAAATACCGTTACGCCCATTTTTTTAAGCCCTTTGCACAGTTCAATTATATGAGTTTCCGCACCGCCGATTTGCAAACCCATAGTAGCCATTAAAACCTTAAAACCGCAGTTTTTATCCAAAGCGTTCATCCTTTTTTAGTATTCAAGCCTTTGCCGCAAAATATTGCGTTCACAATTCAGCCCCTTTTGCGCCGGGGTATTGCCGCTTAATATTCAAGCCCCTTTTGCGCCGGGGTATTGCTGTTGTAGTAATGCTTAACCGGCTTCATTTCGGTAACTAAATGCGCCGCGTCTATGTATTTTTGCGGCGCTCCCCTGCCCGTTAAAACAACGTCCTTATTTTCCGCCGCCGCTAAAATTTCGTTAAGCAAAATATCGGGCGGGCAAACATCCTCCGTTTCAAACGCGGTTATATTAAACACATTGTTTATTTCGTCCAAAACCACCAAGTTGTAATTTCCTTTTAATTTACATATTGCCGTATCATACGCAACGCGCAAGTATTCGCGGTTTTTTTCCGCGCTGTTGCGGTTTGTCAGCCCGCAACCGCACGGAATAATTTCAACGCCTATTTTTTTAAAAAAGTTAAGCTCGCCCGTTTCAAACCCGGCGGATTTTATAAACTGAACTATACAAACCTTTTTCCCGTGCCCCAAAAAACGCACAGCCATACCGAACGCCGCCGTGGATTTTCCCTTGCCGTCTCCGGTAAAAATAAGAAGCTTACCCATGCTTATATCTCCTTTGAACAGCGCGAATTATTAAACAGCTTACCCATGCTTATGTCTCCTTTGAGTATCGCGAAATATTAAGCAAAATACCTATGGAAAACATTGATATGGCAAGCGACGAACCTCCGTAGGTTATAAACGGAAGCGGCACTCCCGTATTTGGAATTGTGGCGGTTACAACCGCAACGTTTAGTATTACCTGAACAGCTATCATAACGGTAATACCCGCCGCGACGAACGAACCGAACAAATCCGTCGCGTTAAGCGCAATTTTTATTCCGCGCCAAATTAAAATCGCAAACAGGCTTAATATTAAAAGAGCGCCCAAAAAACCGAATTCCTCGCAAACAATAGAAAATATTATATCAGTATGCGCCTCAGGAATAAAGCCCATTTTTTGGCGGCTTTGCCCTAAACCCAACCCAAATAACCCGCCGGAGCCTATGGCGTACAAACTTTGCAGGGTTTGGTAACCCGTGCCGTCCTTAAAAGCCTCCGGGTTAAGCCACGCCTGAATTCTATCCATTCGAAACGGGTCGCCGAAAATAATAAAAGCCGCAACGCCAAGCCCGCCCGCGCTAATTAGCGCTATAAAACGGAATATGTACGGGCTTGCGATAAATAAAACCGCCGCGCCAATAACAAACACAACAATCCCCGTGGAAAGGTTACCCCACGCAACCAAACTCGCCGTTATTAAAATGAGAAAAGCCGCGTACCCGTGAGATTTCCATGTTTTAAGCACTTCCCTTTGGCGGGAAACTACTAAAGATAAAAACAAAATAAGCCCAATCTTAGCTATTTCCGACGGCTGAACACTGCCAACAATGGGTACATCAAACCATCTGTGCGCACCGTTTACCTCTTCTGTAACAAATTGCACTAAAACAAGTAAAATATTCGACAAAATATAAAGAGGAAGAGCAAACAGTTTTAAATACTGATATCTAAACTTTAACACAACATGCATCGAAACAAACCCTATAACAGCCGCAATAGTCTGCCTGCGCACAAAGTAAAGCGTGTCGAACCCGCGTTTTTCCGTAGACGCCGCAAAAAGACTTGACGAAAAAACCATTAATATGCCTATAAAAACCAAAGAACCAACTGCGACAGCTAAAGTGGAGTCAATATTTTTTTTCTTAATTTGAATCTCCGATTTGGCGTTTTCCTTGTTAAATACAGAACGGGCAGGCGATGTTTTTACAAACCTGCGTTCCTCGTAGGGATCGCTTGAATTGTAACTTTGCCCGTATGTTGCCGTGTTATTTCGCGCCATAGACTTTTCCCCTCCCATTATCGAAATTGATAAACAGAACTAACAAAGTATTTAATTACAGCATCTTAAAGTTTCCTGCAAGTGCCATTACATATTCTTTAAACATTTCGCCGCGCTGTTCGTAATCCTTGAAACTGTCCCAGCTTGCGCACGCGGGCGAAAGCAGCACGTTCTCGCCCTCTCCGGCTTCCTTTTTTGCCGTATTTACCGCCTCTTCCAAAGAATTTACCTTAATATAGCTTCTAAAATTAAAATCCTCGCAGGTTTTAATAATCTTTGCCGCTGTTTCGCCAAGTACAACAAGTTTTTTAACCCTTCCGTTAAATAGTTTTACCCATTCGGAAAAATCCGCGTTTTTATCGTACCCGCCGCATATTAAAACCGTTTTGCCGCTCATTGCCAAAAGCCCTTTTATTGCGGAATCCGGGTTTGTTGCCTTAGAATCGTTATAGTATTTCACACCGCCAAGTTTGCGAACAAGCTCTATCCTGTGGGGAACGCCCGCAAAAGCTTCCGCGGCTTCGCGAATAACCTCCGCGCCCGCGCCCAGCGCAAGCGAAATCGAGGCCGCGCTGAGAACATTTTCCGTGTTATGACCGCCCGGTATTTTTAAATTGCCGGTTTCCGTTATATATATTTTTTTTCCGCCCCAAACAGCGGTTATTTTGGTTCCTTCTAAATATATTCCTCCGTAAATTCCGCCTTCGTTCGATGTTCCTGCGTATAATTTTCTTTCATTTAATAATGCGCCTTCATCCAATATCCGCTTTGCCGAATGAAAAATTACCTTGGAGCGAATATTTGCCGCCATTTTCCGGCACGCCTCGTCGTCATAGTTTAAAACCGCAAAATCTGTTTCCGTTTGGTTTTCAAAAATTTTGGCTTTTATTTTCGTATAGTTTTCCATAGTTTTGTGCCTGTCGAGATGATCCGGCGTTACCTGTATTACCGCCGCAACATCCGGCTTAAAGTTTTGCGCCGCTTCAAGCTGAAAACTTGACATTTCAAGTACGGCAAACGCGCCGCCGGGAATATCCTGCGCGTATTCGGAAAAAGCCGTTCCGATATTGCCAAGCGCCATTGATTTTGGGTGCAGTTTTTTCATAATTTCGCCAACAAGCGCGGTGGTTGTGGTTTTGCCGTTCGTTCCGGTTATTGCCGCAATTTTCGCTTCGCAAAATAACGAAGCAAATTCTATTTCCGGCAAAACGGTTATTTTTTTATTAAGCGCCGATTGTATAAACGGCAGGTTATACGGCAAACCGGGGCTTATAATCATTAAATCCGTATTGCTTAGAAGAAAATCGTCCGGGTTTTTACCGCATAGCGCAGTTATATTTAGTGAAGATAAAATTTCATGCTCCGCTTTTAGTTTTTCCTCGCTTTTGCTATCCGTAACCGTAACAGCCGCGCCTGCCTTTTTCGCAAGCTTTGCGGCGGCTATTCCGCTTCGCGCCATGCCGCACACGCAAACATTTTTCCCGGTCAAATCCATTCGGTAAATCTCCTTTTCTCCGTTGAAGCTTTTTATTGCGAACGGGTGCATTTAAAAATTATTTGTAGCATCATCTGCAATATTGCTATACCTTAGAATATTAAGGCGGCATTTTCATTTTCCGCAGATAGCAATTTGGATGTATGCTGCGCAGAACTAAACGCTAAGCATTCATTACCCGCACTTTTACGTAAAATTCGGCAGAGGGGTATAGAGGGGCTTCGGCGCAAATTATATCGCACAGCAATGTGCCACCTGACGCTTCAGAACCTTTTTGAGCGCACCAAGTTATAGTAAAGGGTATATTTTTGCGGTGCGCTCAAAAATATTCTTCTCGCTGCTCTGGGGAACCAATTTTCGCCAATAAGTTATGCGCAGAGATTATGTTTTGCGGCGGCGAAAATTGTTTCCCCGCCGCGTGGCACAATCATGCTGTGCAATATAATTTACGCCGAAGCCCCGCCGGCATGTTCTTTGCAGGCAGCAGTGGGATTGCGAAAAGTACAGTGTATTCTTTGCAGGCGGCAGGGTGTGTGCGTAATTTGTTCGTTGCCGAAATTATCAGCTCTTTGTATTGCTATCTTTTACCTTTCAAAACTAAAATCGGAAAATGGAAAATAGAATGATAGAATGATAGAAATTTCGAAAGTCTATTTTCTATTTTTATGTGATTTCCCTTAACGCCGTTTTGTTTTTTCCTATAATTACGACGGATTTGCGGCTACTGCAATTTGCGTTTCCTTGGCTTGGGCGAAAAAAGCGAAAAAATACAAGAGTTCACTTTTGATTATTACTACAGGTTGTATTTAGCGTATTTACAGCATTTTTTGGTGCTACAGAGCATTGCTTAGCATTATTAATTTGCGCCGAAAATTTCGTAACTGATAACACGTTTTTTTTCATTCAATGAAAGTTATAGCTGTATGAAGAAGGCTTCATTTACCACTAACTTGCTGCGCTCAAAAATGTTCTGAAGCGTCAGGTGGCACATTGCTGTGCGATATAATTTGCGCCGAAGCCCCTCTACAACCCCCGCCCCCTGCCGAACAGCCAGCCATAAAAGCGCGGCTATCCTTTACACCGTATTATTCAAAGGCAGCGCAATACCAAATACATCTGAACGTGTAAGCATCGTCATATATGCGCATCTGTGTTAAAGCGCTTCGCTAAACCCAAGGAACCCGATTAACACCGCGATAGCCGTTATAATGTAAAACAGCGACACAACTTTTGTTTCCGTAAACCCGGACAACTCAAAGTGGTGATGAATAGGAGCCATTTTGAAAACTCTTTTGCCGTGTGTTAGCTTGAAATACCCAACCTGAATTATTACCGACAGTGCCTCCGCCACATAAATTATGCCCACAAGCGCCAAAAACAGCGGAGATTTTAAAATAACGGCAACGCTTGTAACAAACCCGCCTAAAGCCAAAGACCCCGTATCGCCCATAAAAACCCTTGCCGGGTGAGAATTAAACAGCAAAAACGCAAGCAGGCTGCCTGCCGCCGCCCCCGCCGCCGGTACTAAAGGACTTCCCGCCGTTAACGCGGTATACACAAAAAACACGGCAACAAGCGCCGTTACCCCGGAATTTAAGCCGTCCAAGCCGTCGGTTAAATTCACGCTGTTAACTCCGCCAACCACAATAAAAATTACCGCCGGAATAAACATAAAACCCAAATCGAACCCGCCTTTAACAAACGGGATTAAAATTTGAGTGGTGTTAAGCCCGAAATACGGATGCGAATTATTGTAAACAAACCACGCGAAAGCGCCCGCAACAAGAAGCTGGCTAATAATTTTTTGCATTGCCGTAAGCCCAAGCGACCGCTTTTTTACCTTTTTAATGTAGTCGTCAATAAAGCCTATAATCCCGAAGGAAAGCGTTACTAAATTAACCGCCAAAACCTCGGTGCTTCCTTTTGTAAAATAAACAGACGAAAACAAATAGCCTATTACAATTACAATTCCGCCCATCGTAGGCGTTCCCGCTTTGGATAAATGGCTTTTCGGCCCGTCGCCCCTAACATTTTGCCCAAAGTTTAACTTCGTTAAATACGGTATTAAAATAGGGCATAAAACAACCGTTGCCAAAAACGCCAACAACGCGCCGTAAATTGCGGTATTTATTGTTAAATCCACCACTGCACCTCAATTTTCAATAATTTAGTTCAATTCCGGCTGTTTCCAGCCTCTTGTATCTAAGCTGGGCGATTTGATTTACTCGAATTATTATTAAGAACAATACTTCCCAGGAATGCTCAAGTACCCGTTACTTCCTGTAAAACCGCATTTGTTGTAAAACCCAACCGCACCATCCGCCGCACCAACTAACCAGTGCGAATCGGGGTAGTGCGCAATGCAGCGTTTTACCATTTCGCGCCCAATACCAAGATTTTGGTACTTAGGGTCAACAACCAAATCCAAAAGATAGGAGCGAAAAACCGTATCCGACAAAACCCTTACGGAGCCGACGAGCCGTTCGCCATCCCATGCCGAAATAACAAGCGTGGAGTTTTTATGACCAATGTTAAAGTTGGCATCATGTTCGGGGTTCGAATCACCGGACGCCCACCCTACTTCTTTAAAAAGATGAAGGAGTTGGTCGCAAGGCAAGTCTTTTTGGGTATCGTCATAGATAATTTTCATATTCATCGGTGCGCACCTCAATTATTAGTTATTGCTCTGATAACGATAATCTTTCTTTTATTCTCATAACGGCGGATTCACTCAACCCTGTATCTTCCGCAACCGGCTCAACAGGCAATCCGCGCTTCAGCATTCTTATAGCAACGCCCTCTAAAACGTCTTCTATCTGTTCTTCAGCATAAACACGTTTTGCGGCTTCCAAGTCAAACTCAGCATGTAAAATACTCATAATCTTCCCTCCGTGTTCTTTAAAAAAATCGGACAATACACCATGTCCTATGCAATAATTCACTGCTTCCCTTGCAGCCACGGTATAATCGTTATACATTTTTCGAAATTCCCTTAGCTTATCAACAAATTCAGCGTACTGCCGCAGCTTCTTGCTCTTGGCGAAAAGCTCCGAATTTTTATCTTTGTTGATATTGTACACAGGAACTTCAAGCTCCAGCGAACCTACCATACCTTCGTCCGTTTTTTCTTCAAAAGCGGATGACAAATATAAAATATCCTTTTCAGGCATATCAACAGTGCCGTTATAAAAAACTACAAATTCGGGAGTAGGGATTTTATAAAGTTTGCTGCCGTAAATAAGTTTCTCTTCGCCTCTCATCTTTATCCATTTCTCGTAAAGCTGACCGGCGTACATTAGAAACCTAACAGGCATATTTGCCGTTGGTGTGGATTGATGCTCGCCTATAACCATAACCCGTTGCCGAACTACAAAAGCTAAATCATTTTTCAACATTCCCGATACGACAGTCGTTATTGTAATTATTTGTATCTCGTCAGGGCTGCATTTTATTCCCGATAACGCATAGTAAAGCTCGGCGGCATTTTCCTTGTTTTCAAACAAAAGTTTAAAAACACCGTCTTTTATCTCCCTGTTTACCTTTTCTCCCTCGGTTCCCAGCTCTACCACCCTCTTACAGTTATTAATTCTCCTCTACCTCTGCTTCAAATACTCCACAATATTTTCAAGCTTCATTGCCCGCGAAGCCTTAACCAGCACGGTATCCCCGTCGTTTAAAAACGACACCAATTCCTTTAGAACCTCGTCTTGCGTTTCGAAGAACACCGCTCTTTGCCCCGCTTTTAAATGCGGAACCGCGCCTTTATAAATACTGCTTGCAATTTCGCCGACGCAAATTATTATATCCACGCCGGAAGCTGCGGCGTGTTTGCCTATTAAATAGTGATATTCGGGGGATTTTTTGCCAAGCTCCAGCATGTCGCCCAAAACGCATATTTTCCTTGTTTTAACCGTTGCCAAAACGTCTATCGCCGCAAGCATCGATGCCGGGCTTGCGTTATATGTATCGTTTATAACGGTTATTCCGCTTTGGGTATTTATTATATCCATTCTCTGCTTGGGCGGCCTGAAATTTTCTATTCCGTTTTTTATTGCCGAAGCTTCTATGTTCAGCGCCTCGCCTACCGCAACCGCCGCAAGCGTGTTTTGCACCATATGCCTGCCCGGAAGCGGAATTTTAACGAAAAACTTACTGCCTGAGTAATGAACGCTGCACGAAATTCCCCAAAGCCCGTCCTCGCGTATTTGGTCTGCGTAAAAGTAATTGCCCTCGCCAAGGCCGTAAAATTTAATGTTGTTGTATTTGCCCGCCAAGGTTTTAAGCAGCTCGTCGTCGCCGTTTAATATTATTCTGCCGTTGGGTTTGTGGTAATCCAAAATTTCGGTTTTGGCTTTTAAAATTTCGTCGCGGCTTTTGAAGTTTTCCATATGCGAATCGCCTATATTTGTTATTACGCTGATATCCGGGCGTACAATTTCCGCAAGGTTATGAATTTCGCCGAAATTGCTCATACCCATTTCAAACACGGCGGCTTCGTGGTCGCGGTCAAGCTTTAAAACGCTTAACGGCAGCCCTATTTCATTGTTGAAATTTTTTTCGGTTTTAAAGGTTTTGTACTTAATTGAAAGAACGGACGCAATTAAATCCCTCGTTGTGGTTTTCCCTACGCTTCCCGTAACCGCAACTATAGGAATATTAAAGCCCGAAATGTAATCGCGCGCCAAATCCTTCAGCGCGGTATAGGTAGATTTTACGCAAATTACCGGTTTATCCGCGTATTTTTCCAAATCGCTTTCGTGTTCGGAAATTACGCAAACCGCGCCCTTTGAAAAAGCTTCGTCAATAAAATCGTGCCCGTCGTAAACGGGGCCTTTAAGCGCGATAAAGAGCGCACCGTTAAGGTACACCCTTGAATCCGTTTCAACAAACGCAGCTGTTACCTTATTAAATTTTCGTGTATACTTCATGCGCCCGCCTACCGCGACCGCTATTTTTCCAACACTTAACGGTATCATATGCTCTCTCCCGCCTTGCAAATTTCGCGGACAACCTCCGCGTCGTTAAAATGGTGTTTTATCCCTTTTATCTCTTGGTAATCCTCATGACCTTTACCCGCAATTATTACAGTATCGCCCTCTTCGGCGCGGCTTATGGCGCTATAAATCGCCTGCCGCCTGTCCTCGGTTTTTTCAAACGGACAGTTCGTTTTTATAATGCCCGTTTCAATTTGGTTTATTATATCCATCGGCTCTTCGCTTCGCGGGTTATCGGATGTTATAACGCAGTAATCCGAAAATTTACCCGCAATTTCGCCCATTACCGGGCGTTTTGTATTATCCCTGTCCCCGCCGCAGCCAAACACGGTAATAACTTTTTTCGAAAAATCCCTTACCGAATTTATTATTGCCCGCAAGCTGTCCGGAGTATGTGCGTAATCCACAATAATGGTTATTTTTTTGTTATTAGGTATGCTCTGAATTCTTCCGGGTACGGGTTTAATTTTCGATACCGCAGATATTATTTTGCCAAGCGGAATATTAAGCGCAAAACCCGCCGCAATTGCCGCCAAGGAATTATAAACCGTAAACGTGCCGGGAACGGGAACGTAAACATCGACGTAACTTTCCAAATATTTAAGTTCGTAGTTTACGCCGTCCGGCGAATATTTTATATTTACCGCCCTAAAATCGCATTCGGGGGAAATTCCGTAGGTTAAGGTTTTGCAGGCGCTTATTTTAATAAGCTTTTTGCCCCATTCGTCGTCCGCGTTTATAACTCCGTATTCGCACAAATTAAAAAGTTTGGCTTTTGCGTCAAAATAGTTTTCCATTGTTTCATGAAAATCCAAATGGTCCTGAGTTAAATTTGTAAAAACGCCAACCTTGAACGAAAGCCCTTCCACTTTATTAAGCGCAAGCGAATGCGACGATACCTCCATAACAACGGTATCCACCGCCATATCCGCAAGTTTTTTAAAAATATCTATAAGCTCCAAAGTATCCGGCGTTGTGGCGGTGGTAAACTCTATTCCCAAATCGCGCCCGTTTTCTTTTACGCCAACCGTTCCTATTACGGCGGTTCTTTTGCCCGCTTCTATAAGCAAAGCTTCCGTAAAATAAGAAGTTGACGTTTTCCCGTTGGTGCCGGTAATGCCTATAAGCCTTAAAAGTTCGTCCTGATGATAATAAAATTTTACCGCCAAAACCGAAAGGGCAGACCTTGTGTTATCTGTCCTCAGCACCGGAATTTTAACCCCCGTTATATCCGCCTCGTTATCCGTTAAAACTGCCGCCGCGCCTTTTTCCTCAATTTCTTTTATCATTTTATGCGGGTCAACGCGAATGCCTTTTATGCAAAAAAACAAGCACCCTTTTGTAATTTTGCGCGTATCATCGCAAAGAGCGGTAATTTCGGCGGAAAGCTTGGCTCCGTTTATATTTTCATATTTAATGTGTTTTAGTAATTTTTCAATATTCATGGTGTGGCCTCGGTATATATTATTATTTTGCTTCCCTTATTCAAAACCTCGCCCGGCAGGGGAAAGGTGGATTTTACGTTTGCGCCTTCGCCGCTTAATTGATAAACCGCGCCCGCGTTTTTCAAAATTTTTACCGCCTCGTTAACTTTTTGCCCTATAATATCCGGAACCGTAATTTTTGCCGCTTCCGGAAGCGCTTTTTCAGCTTCGGTGTAAACCGGTTCTATTTTAAGGTACGGAAGCGCGTTTTCTAAAAGTTCCTTCATAACCGGCCCCGCAACCTGACCGCCGTAATACGCGCCCTGCGGTTCGTCCACCAATACAAGAGCTATTACCTGCGGGTTTTCCGCCGGAGCAAGCGCCATAAACGACGCTATGTATTTTCCGCTTCTTCTTGGCAGTTTTTCACTTGTAGCCGTTTTGCCGCCAATGCGGTACCCCGGAATATATGTGCGCGAACCGGTTCCGGAAGCTACCACGGATTCCAATATGCTCTTCATTGTTTCGGAAGTTTCCGGTGAAATAACCTGGTTTCCCCTCTCGTAAACAAATTCCTCAATTGTATTGCCCGCGTCGTCCGTAATTTTTTGCGCAAAGTGCGGCGTTACAAGGTACCCGCCGTTAACGGTTGCCGAAGCCGCTCTAAGCAGTTGAAGCGGCGTAATTTGAAAACCCTGCCCAAAGCTCATAGTCGCAAGTTCCACCGGGCCTATTTTATCCGCCTTATGCATTATTCCCACGGCTTCGCCCGGCAAATCCACCCCGGTTTTTTTGTCGAAGCCAAACCTTAAAAGATAATTGTGGAAAACTTCCGCGCCAAGCCTTTCGGCGGTTTCCATAAACACAGGGTTACAGCTTTGCTGAACGCCCTGAACAAAATTAAGCGCCCCGTGCGAACGCGGATACCGCCAGCATTTAATCTGCCTGCCGCCAACAAGCCTTGAGGCGGTGCAAACAAACATTGAATTTGTGTTAACTACCTTTTCTTCAAGCCCCGATGCCGCCGTTACAATTTTAAAGGTAGAACCGGGCTCGTAAGTGTCGTTTATACTGAAATTGCGCCACATTTGGTTAAGATGATTGTTGCGTTCCTCTTCCGTTAAATTCCCCCATATGGCGGCAAGTTCTTCATTATTAATTGTAAACGGGTCGTTCAAATCGAAATCCGGCTGGTTTGCCATTGCAAGCAGTTCTCCGTTTTGCGGATTCATAAGTATTATCGCTCCGCGTTTGGCGCCTTTTGCGGTAAGCACCTTTTGCAGGGTTTGCTCCGCGTATTGCTGCAAAATTACATCCAGTGTTAAAACCAGGTTGTACCCGTCCACCGGAGGCTGCCTTACCTGCTCTCCTTTAACTATATCAATTCCCCTAACGTCCGTTTCGGTTAAAATTTTACCCGGGCTTCCTTTAAGGTAGGAATCGTATTTGGCTTCAAGCCCTATAATGCCTTGGTTATCTCGCCCAACAAACCCCAAAACGTGCGAAGCTAAGTTGGAATAAGGGTAAACCCTTTTTATATCCTCATCCACAACAACGCCGGGCAGGTTTAACTTTCTTATTTCGTCCGCAAGGTCTTTCGGCACCTTCGTTTTAATTCTTTCCAACGCAAGGCGTTTTGAAACCTTTTTTAAAACGGTATCATAATCAAGCTCCAACCTTTCGGATAAAACCCTGGCTGCAAATTCCTTGTCCTGAACCTGCGAATTTATAACGGATACCGACGCAACAGTTTCCGTTTTCGCAAGCCCCACCATGTTTCTGTCTAAAACAGCGCCCCGGTTTGGAGCAATAAGCCTATCCCTTGTTTGCTGTTCGTAAGCTTTTTTTTGCAAATACTCCGCCTTAAACGCCTGAATATAAAACACACGCGCGGCAAGCACGGCGCACATTAAAACCGCAAACCACAGGAAAAACATTAACTTCTTTTTGCTTACAATTGATATTGTTTTCATAACAATCCCCAATTTTACGGAAAACTCCGGTATATAATTAATGTATTAGGGATTTATCCATGTTATGTTATAAAAAAATTACTCCACTTCTATTATAATCTGCGTGCCCTTCGGTACTTTTACACCGGAATGCGGCATTTGTTTCATTACGTATTCATGAATTATTGCATCTTCCCCCGTATCGCCCGTTTCAATGTTTCCTGTTTCGCCGCTTCCCGCCTCGCCGTTATCCGCAGCCAATAGTTCTGCGTCCGGTGCCTGAATATCCTCAGCGGTAAGTTCGCTTCCAAGAACAACCGGCGTTAGCCCGCAGTTTATAATTGTGTTTTCCGCCTCGGTTCTTGTAAGGCTTGAAAGCTCCGGCACAACTATTAGTTCGTCGTTTTCGTTGTAATCAACATTTAAAAATATTACGGACGTTTCATCCACCGCCGAACCTTCCGGCGGAGTTTGGTTTGTAACCGTGCTGCCGCCCGCGCCGATAATTTCAAACTTAACGCCAAGCTTGTTTATTGCGGCTATTGCGTCGTTGGTACTCATTCCTATATAATTTTTCGCGATTTTAAGTTCCGCGTTTTCCTCGGCGGCGGGAATACTCGCCTCGCCGTTGGATGGCTGTATGCCTTTATAATTTATTATATCAAGCAAAACCTCGCGCAATCTCGGTGCGGCGGAAGTTGAGCCTTCAATATAAACACTCGGTTTGTCTATAAGTGTCATTGCCAAAATTTCCGGGTTTTCGGCGGGCAGGTAGGCGATAAAAGATACCGTATATTTTTCCGCGTCCCTTATTCCCTGCTGACCTGTGCCGGTTTTGCCGCCAATATTAAAGCCTTCTATCGCGGCTTTTTTGCCGGTGCCGTCGGAAACTACCTTTACAAGCGTGTTTCTTAAATAATCGGAAGTTTCCTTCGAAATAACCTTTCTAACAACCTGCGGCGAATTTTCGAACGCGACGTTGCCGTTTTCGTCTATTACCTGCGAAACAACGTACGGCCTCATTAAATTGCCGCCGTTTATAACCGCCGCGAAAGCGTTTATAGCCTGTATGGGCGTGCAGTTAAAACCCTGCCCGAACGATGATGTTGCAAGCTGAACATCGTTAAGGTTGGCAACCGAATAAATGAGCGCCTGCGCGGATTCCTCCGCGGGAAGGTCTATGCCCGTTGTTTCGCCGAAGCCGAAATCGCGCTGGTATTTATAAAACAGATCGCGCCCAAGCATACCGCCTATTTCCATCATAGCGCAGTTGCATGAGTTTGAAAGAGTTTCATCCAAGGTTTGCTGGCCGTGCCCGCTTACCAAGTGGCACTTTATAGGTTCGTGCCAACCGGCATATGTTCGCGAACCGCCGCAGTAATAAGATGTTGGCGATTCGGTTGTAATAATATTTTCCTCCAAAGCCGCCGCCACTACAATGGGCTTAAAAATTGAACCCGGTTCGAATGTGTTTCCCAAATTGTAGTTGCCCCAAACCTTGTTTATCGTTTCCATTTGATCCTCGTATTCCATGCCTTCTAAGTTTTCCTTTAGAATGCTCTCGGAAATAAGTTCAATGTTCGCAGGGTCGTTTAAATCAAACGTCGGGGATTCCGCCATACCCAAAATTTCGCCGGTAAGCGGGTTCAATACTATAACGGAGGTGTTTTCAGCGTCGTATTCCTCCATCATTTTATCGCAAGCTTGCTGCGCGAATTGCTGAATTTGATAATCCAGCGTTGTTACAACGGTGGAACCGGCAACGGGCGAAACGTTACCCGGCGTTGAAGCGCCGTCGTACCCGTAATAATAATACAAGCCATTTTCGCCCTTTAAATACTGGTTATACCTTTTCTCTATTCCCCACTGATCATTTTTGGACATAAAACCGATTACCTGCGGCGCAAAATTTCCGTTAAGATAATTTCGTTCCGATTCCTCGGTATAAAAAACGCAGGTAATATTTTCGTTCGCTTTCATAAGCTGCGCCTGCTCGTAGGAAACATAACCAAGCCTGTAACGGTGCGTATCGTTAACAAGCTTCCCGTTTGCGTCCTTGGCTATTATTTGGTTAAGCTCGTCAACGCTTATACCCATAGCTTCGCTTATTTCCGGAAAGGTTAACTCCGAATCCGTTTTAACCGTATAACCTTTTTCTTTTCGCTTTTCGTCTTTTTCGTTTTCCTCGGTTATAAGGCGCACATCTAATATAACCTCGTATATAACGTTGCTTATAGCCAAGTTTTGACGGTTCCTGTCCAAAATAGCGCCTCGGTTAGAATTTACGTTTCTCGCGCTCAGCAAATTTTCTTGGTTTTGCAAGGCTATGTTTTCGAATTCGGCGCCTTTTTCCGCCTTTAAATACCAAATACGCCCCAAAAGCCCAAAAACCGATAAAACAAAAACAGAGCACAAAAGCCTGAGTTTTGTTCTAACAATTTTTCGGTGCCGCATTACTCTTAATTCGTCTTCTCTTTTTTCCTTACTAAGCCTTTGGTACTTGTCAAATTCGTGCCTGTTTCCATCCATTTTATTACTCCCCCTAAGTTACTCGTTTACCCGTAAAAAATCCGCAATTATATTTAGCGCCGAATTGTCGGTTTCTTTTGCCTCGGCTTGGCCTGTTGCTTTCGCGTAGCTTTCCTTCGGAACGTCTATGTACTTTATTTGGTGCGGTTTCGGCGGGCTCATACCTATTTTCTCCGCCGCAATTTTAATTTCCTCTATATCATAACCCGCCGTAAGCGCCAATTGCCCCGCCCTGTTTGATTCCTTCAAAACCTTGACTTCACTTTCAAGCTTTTGCACCGCGATTTTTTTTACGTGCATAGCCGAAAAAGACCACAGCACACTAAAAGCTCCAAGAAAAGCAACCGCCGCTAAAATGTAAATTTGCTTCGGCATTCTCAAGCTTTTTTCTATTTGGTCTATAATTCTAATTTTCTTCCGGCGCGTAACCGTTTTCCTTCTTTTAATTACCCTATAACCCTCCGGCTGCTCCTCTTTTTCGCGCCATACGGGGCTTTGCTCGTACTTATAGGCGTTTGCTGTTTGGTTGTAATTGCCGTAGCTGTTTCTTCGCGAATTGTAGCCGTTATAACCTAAATTGCTCCTGTTTTTCTGCTCCATGAAAAATTAGTCCCTCCTACTCGTAAGCGAAGCCGCAGCCTCACAGCTTTTCCGCAACCCTAAGCTTTGCGCTCCTTGCCCGCGGGTTTGCCAAAACCTCTTCTTCGGTTGGCAAAACCGGTTTCTTAGTAACAATTGATAACACGCTTTGCCTTTGGCATATACAAACCGGAAAATCCCTTGGGCAAACGCAACCCTGCGCCAAAGATTTAAATGTTTCCTTAACAAGCCTGTCCTCCAAAGAGTGAAATGTTATAACGCATACGCGTCCGCCTTTTGCCAAAAACTTAACCGCGCCGTTAATTGCCCCTTCTATTATGTTAAGCTCGTTATTAAGTTCAATTCTAAGTGCCTGGAATGTGCGCTTTGCGGGGTGCGGCCCGTTTTCTCTCGCGCCTTTCGGCACGGCGTTTTTAATAATTTGCACCAATTCAAACGTGGTTAAAATATCTTTCCTTTCGCGTTCGGCAACAATAAATTCCGCTATTCGTTTCGCCCATTTTTCCTCGCCGTAGGCGTAAATTACCTTTGCAAGCGCGTCTAAACTGTAGGTATTTACTATATCCGCGGCGGTTTTGCGCTCGCCAATATCCATTCTCATATCCAAAGGGCCGTCGTTCATATAGGAAAAACCGCGTTCGGGCGTATCAAGCTGAAAAGAGGAAACTCCCAAATCCATCAAAATGCCGTCTATCTTTTTTATTTCAAGGTTTTCAAGTATTTGCTCTATGTTTGAAAAACTATCGTGCATGAGCACTTTTTTTACCGGATAGCCTGAGAGCTTTGCTTTTGCCCGCTCTATTGCCTCCTCGTCCTTATCTATGCCAATGAACATTCCCGTATTCAGTTTTTCACATATAAGCGCCGCGTGGCTTGCGCCGCCAAGAGTTGCGTCAACATATATCCCTTCGGGGTTTATGTTTAATTTTTCAATGCATTCGTTAAGTAAAACAGGGATATGCTCCATTATTCTCTCCCTTATTGCCGCCGTTTCGCGTTTTGCTAAATGCCGAATTCGCTCATCCTTGCGGAAACAGCATCGTCCATTAAGCCTTTTTCCATCTGGTTTTCGTAGTTTTCCTTGCTCCAAACTTCTATTTTGCCCGAAACGCCAACGGTTATAACATCCTTTACAATGCCCGCGTAAGCTTTAAGCGCCGAAGGTATAAGCACCCTGCCCTGAGTATCCGGAACGCATTCGCACGCGCCGCCGAAAACTATACGCGCAAACATGCGCACACTTTCATCGGATTGCGGAAGCTGCTTAATTCTTGCCTCCAAAGAACGCCATTCCTCCATAGTGTAAATTGTCAGGTAGCTTCCCCAGCCGCCTTTTGTTATAATAAAGGCATCCGAAAGGCCGGCGCGGAATTTCGCGGGTATTATTATTCTGTTTTTAACATCCAAAATATGCTGATACTCACCGTAAAACACACGCCTCACCACCTTTAATGCATATTACACCACAAATTATATCCTGTAAACCACTTCAAACCACTTCGTGACACAATTCTATCGTAAAAGGTGGATAAGTGCAACAAAAGAAAAGTGAGGATTTTCGCCAAAATTTTAAGAACAAGCGTTTCATTATTTTTTGGTTTTAACAAGGAGCAAATAAAAAAAACACAAACATATATTAGAATATATGCCTGTGTTTATTTTTCCGTCATTTTTTACAAAATTCTCGCTTATATTTCATAAATTTCTGTGAACTTCTTATAACAATAGTCCGTAAAATACTTTGCGTTAAGCTCCTCACCGGATAATTTGTGAATAATTTCAGCGGGCAGGAGCACCGAAGCGTGTTTGTGTATTTTATCCGTAAGCCACTGTTTTATTTTTGCGTAATCGCCGCTCCTTATTGCAGAGTTTACATCAAAATCTTTATTCATACAATACGCTATCTGTGCGGCGTAGGCATTACCCAGAGAATAGGACGGGAAATAGCCGAAAAGCCCCGAAGCCCAGTGAACATCCTGCAAAATCCCCTCGGAGTCGCTCTGCGGTTTTATCCCCATATATTCCTCGTATTTTTTATTCCACAAAGCCGGAAGCTCATAAACGTCAACATCGTTCGAGAAAATATATTTTTCCATTTCATAGCGAATTAGTATATGAAGGGTATAAGTAAGTTCGTCCGCCTCTATGCGTATTAGCGACGGTTTTACTATGTTTGCCGCCAAATAGAAATCCCGCGCGGAAATGTTTTTAAATTCATCCGGCAAAATTGTTAGCAGCTTTTCGTGAATGTTCTCCCAAAACGCGCTGCTCCTGCCTATAATATTTTCATAAAAGCGGGATTGGGATTCATGAATGCCCATTGAAATTCCGGAATCGAGTATTGTGCCCGCCAAGGCTTCGTCTGTGTTTTGCTCGTATATGGCGTGCCCCGTTTCGTGCAAAACCGAATACAGCGAGGATAAAAACGAATTTTCATAATAATGGGTTGTAATTCTGACATCGGTGCGCCCTGTGCCGTTGGTGAAAGGATGTTCGCTTGTTTTAATCATTCCCCGGTTAAAATCGAACCCCATTTCCTCCATTAAAAAATCCGCTATTTTTTGCTGAATTTCAACCGGTACGGTTGTCTTTGTAAAATCCGCGTTTATCTTTTTGCCGCTCTCGGTAATTTTTTTCAGCAGCGGCGCCAAGGATTCCTTAATTTCCGCGAAAAACGCGTCCGCATCGGTTACGTTAAGCCCGGGTTCGTAATCGTCGAGAAGCGTGTTGTACGGATGCCCCGTAAAACCGCGATAACCCAAAAATTTTTTAAGGTATTCTATTATTTGCGAAAGCACGGGGGCGAAGAGTAAATAATTGTTTTTCTCCTTCGCTTCTTCCCAAATAACCTCCGCGCCGGATAAAAGCTCCGAATAGGCGGCAAATTCGTCCTTCGGAATTTTTTCCATTGATTCGTAATCCTTTTTGCATATGCGGTACATTGCCGCAACCTTCTCGTCAAATTCCGCTTCGTACTTCGAAAGATTATTTAAATGTTCCTTCATTTCATCCGATACCGACATCGCAAAGGATTCGCCGGACAAAATTCCCACAGTTTTTGCGCGTGCCGCCGCGCCGCCTTTCGGCGCTCCGGTTGACTGATCCCAAAAAATAAGAGCCAGTGCGCTATCCAGTGCCAATTTGCGTTCCAAAAAAGATTCGAATTTCAAAACCGCTTCGCTGTACCCCATAACTTTCCTCCTTTTATGAACTAAATAATGCCTGCGCGTAAGTTGGTTTTTAACACGGTAAGTTAATTTTAACCCGCACATAAAAAAATAAGGCCCGCGGAGCGAGCCATATTGTTTTATGAACACCCAAAATGCCGTTCCTATATTTTGACACCTAGCCTAAGCCAGGTGGGCTGCCCGCAGCCAGACCGCCGCCATCCTCCGCCCAAAGGGAATTAAGTTGAGGCCCGATGTTGGTTTGACATTGTAAGGCTCCCGTTTATGTGATGTAGGTTCAAAATAATAGGCTGTCGAACATCTCAGGAATCTTCCTGTACATTATAGTACAACAAAAAAACGATTTCAAGTGAAAATTTTAGAATTTATGCGGATATTTAAAAAAGGTAAAAAATACATAAAAATATCTTCCCGGGTTCGGTTAATGAGCAAATAAGTTCAATTCCTTTAGAGAAAAAATTACAAAAATGTTCAAGGGACAACCATTTATTTACTGTGCGGATGCCGGTATTGGTTCGTTTAATATACGAAATTATAACTCTATGGGCGGGCTTTTATATTTACTCAATCTGTTAAAAAACTCTCGGACCCACTGCAAAAAGCGGTATTTAACGATTTCGATTACAGAAAGCTATCCGACAAGACCCCTATTACAAGTGACTACATGAAAAATTTTGACCGGACTAAACCGGAAAATCTTTCATTGTATAATGACAAGAATTTATAAAGTCTTGACTGCAAACATGACGGAATACCACCGTCACATTAGAAACACCCAAATTGAAAGGGCGAAGAGAATCCTCGAAAATAAAAATGTAGAGGACGTAAAAAAGGGCGCTCACGATGTTACAAGATTCATAAAGCGCACATCAACGGGCAAAAATGGCGAAAAAGCATCAGACCATTACACCATCGACCAATCGGTTATAGATAAAGAAGAAAAATATGACGGATTCTATGCAATTGCAACTAATTTAGATGATGATATTAAAGAAATAATAAAAATCAACTCCGCAAGGTACAAAATCGAAGACTGTTTCAGAGTTTTGAAAACAAATTTTAACGCAAGACCTGTATATCACAATAAGCCAAAGAGAATTATCGCACATTTTATGGTTTGCTACACAGCTTTATTGATTTACCGGCTGTTGGAAAAAAAGCTTGATCTGTATGGCACTCATTTTACAAC
>JAISVZ010000011.1 GCA_031271295.1 Clostridiales bacterium
GTGCTTGTCCACGGCTGGCTGAACACAGACTTTATGCGGACGGAATCCTATACAGCCAAACTCCGCGAGGTATCTGTCTTTTACAGGACGTTTTCAAACATTCTTCAGATACGCACCGTTGCCGCCGAGTATCTATTGGCGATGAAGCTTAAAAGCGGCAGGGCGTACAAAAACGATTTATCCGATATAGTCGGCGTTATGTCAGAACATCAAAGGCGCGGCGAACCGATTCCGCGAGAGTCGATCAATAACGCCTTTATAACGCTATATGGCGCTCAAGCCACTATGCCCGAAACATCGCGCAGACTGCTTGACGCGGTTTTCGCGCAAGAGAATTTGGAAAACCTATTCAAGCTTATCCGTGAAAGCGAACTGGAAGCCAAAACCCTTCTATTGGAATTTGAACGAAAGTATCCCCGCGCACTGAACGATGACAACACAGACGCCATACTCGCAAGGGTAAAGCAGAAACGCGCGGACGCCCAAGAAAAAACTTCGCTGCTCGGCAGCCTTGAGGAAGCGAAACGTGAGGTTTAGATAAGTAAGCTGAACCGGCAAAGCAGATCTTCTAAGCGAAAAACAGAGTTTGAGATAGAATAACCTTTAGCACTGTTGCGCCCCCGGACGGCAAATTTAAGCGGTTCGGGGTACTTTTGTTTTCAGGAGGAATCCGAAGGCCGGTACCGGGGTTTTCAGCCTTTCAACAGCAGTGCAAAATGGGTTATCGGTCTTGCGGAATGAAGCTATAATGGCGGCAATGTGTATGCACATGGCTTGCGTACGGAAGATATAATATCAGTTCCAACCGCGATAGGCGAAGAAAAGCATAGAAACGCTAAATCATTCAGCTCTAACACGCTGAAAAATTGTAAAATCCTTAGAAATTTTTTTCGGTGCGGGCTTGACATATGGGTGTCATCATTCCGGAAAAAGAATAGCGCCGCCTTATTATTCAAAGGCAGCGCAATACCTCAGATCGAAAATACCAATAATTTTTAGCTGCACCCAGTCAAGGTTTTGCGCAGTTGAATTTTTTTGCTCGTGTATGATATTATATTTAGTGCTTGAGCTCTTAATTCATACATTCACCTATATTAAGGAACTGATTACATTGGATTTACCGGAATTTTTTATTCAAAAAATGCGGGAAAACTTCCCGCTTGAGGCCGATTCGTATTTTAACAGCCTTAAAAACCCGCCTTACGCGGGGCTTAGAGTTAACACACTTAAAATATCCCCGGACGATTTTGCCGTGCTTATAAATAACAAAGCGCATTTTGCGCTGGAGGATAAAATAAACTGGTGCGATGAGGGGTTTTACTGCGCCGCAAACTCGCGGCCGGCAAAAAGCCCTTTTTATCATGCCGGCTTGTTTTACATTCAAGAACCGAGCGCAATGTCGGCGGCTTCCGTTTTCGAAGTTAGCCCGGGCGATAAGGTTTTGGATATTTGCGCCGCGCCCGGCGGTAAAACCACACATTTGGCGGCAAAATTAAACGGAAGCGGGCTTATTGTTGCAAACGATATAAGCAACACAAGATGCCGCGCACTCGTTAAAAACTTAGAGCTTGCGGGTGTTACAAACGCCGTGGTATTAAACGAAACACCAGAAAAACTTGCCGCGCGTTTTGCCGGGTTTTTTGATAAAATCCTGATAGACGCGCCGTGTTCCGGCGAGGGAATGTTTCGCAAGGATCCGGACGCGGTAAAAAACTATACCAAATACAAATCCGAACAGCTTGGCTGCGTTCAGAAAAATATTTTGCGCTGCGCCGATATAATGCTGAAGGACGGCGGAGAAATAATGTATTCCACATGCACCTTCTCCCCCGATGAAAACGAAAGAATTATAGGCGGTTTTTTAAGTTCACACGATGAGTATGAGCTGAAAGAAATTGATAAAAATAATGGGTTCTGCGATGGCAATCCGGGTTTTTATCCACCTGATATTTCCGGCGCTCTTTCAAAAACCGCAAGGCTTTGGCCGCAAAAAATAAAAGGAGAAGGGCATTTTTTGGCATGGATGAAACACCGCGGAATATGCGTAAAGAACCAATTTGAAGACGCGCCGTTAGAAGCGGCTAAAAGAGGAAAAACCGCTGACGGCATTAAATGCAGGAACGAGGTAAACTTAAATACCGCATCTAAAAACAAGAACCCCGCCAATATAAATACCGCCGCCTTTAAGGATTTCTGCGCGGAAAACTTGGAAAACTTAGGTGCGGGTTTCGCGTCAAAGCTTGTATTTCACGGAGAATCGCTCTACAGTGTGCCGGATGGCTTGCCGGATTTAAGCGGAATTAGAATAATCCGCACCGGGTTTTATTTGGGGGAAGCAAAAAAGGGAAGATTCGAGCCGTCGCAGGCACTCGCAATGGGTTTAAGCATTAAAAACGCGAAACGCTCCGTAAATTTTCAGCATAGCGACGAAAACTTATACAGGTACCTTAAAGGCGAATCCTTTGAGGTTAACCTTGCGGACGGGTTCTGCCTTGTGTGCCTTTGCAATTATCCTTTGGGGTTTGGGAAAGTTCAAAACGGACGGCTTAAAAATAAGTATTTAAAAAGCTGGATAATGAATTGAGGTAATAAAATGTTTTTGCCGATAACGCCGCGTGAATTAAAAACAGATTCTCCGGATTTTATTTTGGTAACCGGCGACGCGTATGTAGACCATCCCTCTTACGGCGCGGCAATAATAGGCAGGCTGCTTGAGAATATGGGTTTTACGGTTGCCGTTTTGCCACAGCCGGATTGGAAGGATATTTCGTCCTTTACCGTTTTCGGAATGCCCCGTTTGGCGTTTTTAGTTACGGGCGGCAATATTGATTCAATGGTTAACAACTATACGGTTGCGTTAAAGCGCAGGGAAAAGGACGTTTATTCCGCGGGCGCGCAAGCGGGGAAACGCCCGGACAGGGCGGCTATTGTGTACTCGAATAAAATCCGCGAGGCGTACAAGGATGCCGCCATAATTTTAGGCGGGCTTGAGGCGTCGCTTAGGCGTCTTTCCCATTACGATTATTGGGATAACAAAATTAGGCGCTCCGTTTTGCTGGATTCGTCTGCGGATTTATTGGTGTACGGCATGGGCGAGCACCAGATGAGGGAAATTGCCGAGCGGCTTAATTGCGGGGAGAGAGCCGAAAATCTTACCGATATACGCGGCACGGTTTATAAAACCAAAATTATGCCCGAAATTACGCAGGGCTTTGTTGTACTGCCGTCGTTTGCCGAAGTTTCGGCCAATAAGCAAAATTACGCCGAAAGCTTTAAAATTCAATACGAAAACACGGATTTTGTAACCGGTAAAACACTTATAGAGCCGTATAACGGGGTATACGTTGTTCAAAACCCGCCCGCGAAATGGCTTGATGAAAAGGAATTGGACGAGGTTTACGAATATCCGTACGAAAAAACGTATCACCCGGCATACGAAGGCGCGGGCGGAGTACCGGCGATAACCGAGGTGGAATTTTCCGTAACAAGCTGCCGGGGATGCTTCGGCAGTTGCAATTTTTGCGCGCTTTCTTTTCACCAGGGGCGCGTTGTATCGTCGAGAAGCCATAAATCTATTGTGGCGGAGGCGGAGAGTTTAACTAAAAAAAGCGGTTTTAAGGGCTATATTCACGATGTTGGCGGGCCGAGCGCAAATTTTAGGTTTGCGTCCTGCGAAGGGCAGCTTACAAAAGGCGCGTGCAAAAACAAAAAATGCCTGTTTCCCGCGCCGTGTAAAAATATGAAGGTAAGCCACGCGGATTACTTAAACCTGCTAAGAAAACTGCGGAATTTAAGCGGCGTAAAAAAGGTTTTTGTCCGCTCCGGTATTCGCTTCGATTACGTAATTGCCGATAAAAATGACGAATTTTTTAGGGAACTTGTAACGCATCATGTAAGCGGGCAGCTTAAAGTGGCTCCGGAGCATGTTAGCAAAACGGTGCTGGATAAAATGGGTAAGCCGAATATTGAAGTTTTTAACGCTTTTAAGAAAAAGTTTGAGGAAATTAACCGGCAAATCGGCAAAGAGCAGTATCTTGTGCCGTACTTTATTTCAAGCCATCCCGGAAGCGGTTTAAAAGAGGCGGTGGAACTTGCCGAATACCTTAAAGGCAACCGTATTAGGCCCGAACAGGTTCAGGATTTTTACCCCACGCCCGGCACGCTTTCAACCTGTATGTATTATACCGAAACGGATTGCCGAAGCGGGGAAAAAATTAATACCGCAAAAACCAAACGTGATAAATCCTTGCAGCGTGCGCTGATGCAATATTTTTTACCGCAAAATTACCGCTTGGTAAAAGATGCGCTGATTGCGGCGGGCAGAGAGGATTTGATAGGTTACGGCGCGAAATGTTTGATAAAACCGGATAGAGCGGATTTTCAAAAAGCGGGCGCGAATAATAAAGGAGCAAACAATAAGGACGCGAATAATAAAGGAGTAAATAAAAAAGGCGCGGCAAAAGGTTTAAGCGGCGGCAAAGGCTTTAACGAAAGCAAAGAAACTAACGGCAAAATTTTTAACGCGAAATCGGACGCGCATACAAAAAAGAAGAAAAAAACAATTAGAAATGTGCACAAACCTGCGGTTAGGAAATAAACGTAGGTATTTGCTCACCCGCATCCCACAGAAATTCAATTCGGTTTCGCAGCGTTGTGTAGCGGTTAACCTCCCGGTTATTATCCACCATTTTAAACAGCGTTTGCGCGGTTCCCACAATTACCGCAAGCTCCTTTGCGCGTGTTACCGCCGTATAGAGCAAATTACGGCTCATAAGCATGGGCGGACCGCCCAAAAGCGGGATTATTACCGCGCGGTATTCGCTCCCCTGGGATTTGTGTATGGTTACCGCGTAGGAAAGTTCCAGTTCGTCCAACTGGGAATAGTCGTATTCTACGCGGCGTTCGTCGTCGAACGCAACCTCCATCGTTTCGCTATCCGAATCTATTTTTTTAATAACGCCGCAGTCCCCGTTAAAAACGCCAACGCCTTCGCCGTTTATTTGCCCCGCCGCGTTATATGTATTCCAAGAAAGGGAGTAGTTATTTTTAATTTGCATAACCTTATCCCCCTCACGGAAAACTATATCTCTGAACTGCTTTTCGGCTTTGGATTTATGCGGCGGGTTGAGCTTTTGCTGCAATTTCGAGTTTAAAAAATGCACGCCCATTTCCGATTTGCGCATAGGGGATAAAATTTGAATATCGAAAATATCTCCGGTTTTAAGGTACGCGGGCAACCTTTTTGCGGCAAGTTCCATTACCTCCAAGCCGCAATCCGCCGCGTTTTCGCGTTTGATAAAGAAAAAATCCTTATTTTTTTCGTTAAGCACGGGGTATTTGCCGGAGTTTATGCGGTGGGCGTTCATAATAATGGCGCTTTGCGCCGCCTGCCGAAACACTTCGTTTAAAACTACCGCCTTAATTTTGCCGCTTGTAATAATGTCCTTAAGAACATTACCGGGTCCGACGGAAGGAAGCTGATCTACATCGCCCACCAAAATTAATTTTGAGGTGTCCGGCACGGCTTTTAACAGGTGATACATAAGCGAAATATCAAGCATGGAGCACTCGTCTATTATAAACACATCGGATTCAAGAGGGTTGTCCTCGTTTTTGTCGAACGTTTGGCGCATGTCCGAATCGTCGGTAAAGGTAACGCCGAGCATACGGTGTATGGTTTTAGCCTCGCATCCGGTTGCTTCCGACAGGCGCTTTGCCGCGCGTCCGGTTGGGGCGGCAAGTTCTACCGAATATCCCCGCTTTTTAAGAATTTGAATTATGGAGTTAACAGTTGTGGTTTTTCCGGTACCCGGCCCGCCCGTTAAAACAAAAACGCCGTTTTCCAAGGATTCGTATATTGCGGATTTTTGATTCTCCGCCATTTCTATATTGTTTTTTTCCTCTAAAAATTTAATTTCCGTTTCTATATCCTCATTTTTGCGGTACGGATTTATAGAAATCGCCTTTAGCTTACGCGCACAGTATACCTCCGCGAAGTAATAAAAGTTTAGGTACACGCGTATTATTTCCGCGTTTGTTTCGTCCTTTTCCTGCCTTATTTCCTTTTCAATTTGCATTGCCTGAAGGTTGTTTTCAATTAAAGGCGAATCCACGCCCAAAATTTTTTCCGCCTCATTAAGCAGTTCGTCCTTGGGCAAATACACATGCCCGTTTGACGCGGCTTCGTGCAAAACATATTTAACCGCCGAACGGATTCTGAAAACGGAATCCACCCTAACTCCCATTTTTTTTGCAACGGCATCCGCCATTTTAAAACCTATGCCCGATATTTCGTCCGCCAAAACATAGGGGTTGCGTTTTAAAATTTCTACCGCGCCAGCGCCGTATTTTTTGTATACCTTTATTCCGTATGCCAAGCTTAAACCGTATTGCTGCATAAAAATAAGCACCGTTCTCATTTCGGTTTGCTCGTGAAAAATTTCGGAAACCTGCTTGGCTTTTTTTAACGTTATTCCGGAAATTTCGGTTAGTTTTTCGGGGTATTCCTCAATTACGGTTAAGGTGTTATCCCCAAATTTGCCCACAATTTTTGCGGCAAGCTTTTCGCCGATTCCTTTAATCGCTCCGGATGCCAAGTATTTTTCTATGCCCCAAGCGGTTGTGGGTACGTTTTTTTCATAAACCGAAACCGAAAACTGCTTGCCGTATGTTGGGTGGTTAATGTACTGACCCGTAAGTTTTACAATTTCGCCCTCGTTTAAGCCGTACAAAATGCCCACACAGGCGGTATCGTCCGTGCCGGGGGTTGTTACCTCCAAATCGAAAACCGTGTAGCCGTTGGCTTCGTTTTGGTAAATAATATGCTCTACCGATCCTTCAATTGTAACTTGCGTTTCCATAAATTTTTTTACCTCTGCAAAAGTTCGGCAACCAAAGCGCGTACGGCATCGTATGCCTCGTCTGTTTTAACCTTTTTGCTAACAGTCTTATCCCTTGTAACAATTTCGCACAAGCCTTCCTTCATGTTGCGGGGGCTGAATATTACTCTTACCGGCACACCGAGTAAATCCGCGTCGGAAAACATTACGCCCGCGCTAACCAATCTGTCGTCGTAAATAACCTCGGTTCCGGAGGATAAAAGCTTTTCGTACATTTCATCCGCGGCGGCTTTAACCTGTGCGTCGTCCGCGCGCATACAGCACAAATGCACCTGCCACGGCGCAATTGCCATTGGCCAAATTGGGCCGTAATCGTCGTGGCGCGCTTCGCAAACGGACGCCGCAAGCCTGCCAACGCCTATTCCGTAGCAACCCATTATGGGGTAATTAAGCTGCCCGTTTTCATCCGCAAACTGCATATTCATGGATTTTGTGTATTTTGTGCCAAGCTGAAAAATATTGCCCACTTCAATGCCGCGTGAAACCGCAAGCTCCTTTTTGCCGCAAACGGGGCAAATGCCGCCGCTTTGCGCTTTGGAGATATCGAAATATTTTGCGTCCGTTAAATCTCTTTCCATATTAAGGCCGGTGTAATGGTATTCTTCCTCGTTTGCGCCGCAGCAAATATTATTTATGCCTTTAAGGGAATTATCCAGGTAAAACTCCGCGCCTTTAAGGTTGTAAGGGCCTATATACCCGGCGGTTAAGCCGCTTTCGGCGGTAATTACGGCGGGGTGGAATTCTTCTTTTAAAATGTTTCGCAGTTTTGTTTCGCTAATGTCCAAATCGCCGCGCGTAAAGGCAACAACATATTTGTCGTCCTTATTTTTTTGGTATACAACCGCTTTGCATGAATTCTCCGCGGGCAAGCCAAGATAATTGCACACATCCTCAATAGTTTTTTGCCCGGGCGTTTTTACTTTTTTAAGCTCCGCCAAAGCGATACGGTTTTCGTTTTCGGCTATGCATTCGGCGGCTTCAAGGTTTGCCCTGTAATCGCAGCTGTTGCAAATAACTATAGAATCCTCTCCTATGGGGCACAGCAGCATAAATTCGTGCGAAACGCTGCCGCCCATCATGCCGGAATCGGACGCGACGGAAACCGTTTGCCCAAGCCCGGCGCGTTCAAATATTTTTTCGTACGCCCTGTGAGCTTTTTTGTAATATTCGTCCAAATCCTGCTGGCTGGTATGGAAGGAATACGCGTCTTTCATGGTAAATTCGCGCACGCGGATAAGCCCGCCTCTTGGGCGCGCTTCGTCGCGGAATTTGGTTTGAATTTGATAAATCATAAAGGGATATTTAGCGTAGCTAACGCCGTATTCGCGCACCAGCTGCACCGCCGCTTCCTCGTGGGTCATGCCCAGCAGCATTTGGCTCTTGTTTCTGTCGGTAAAGCGCAGAAGCTCCGCGCCAACGCTTTCAAAACGCCCGGATTCCTGCCACAGGGAAGCCGGCAAAACCACGGGAAATAAAACCTCCTGCCCGTCTATAGCGTCCATTTCCTCACGGATTATCTGCTCAATTTTCCTTGTTATACGCCGCAAAATTGTGTAGGATGAAAATATACCGTTTGCCACGTGCTTTATATAACTGCCGCGAACCATTAAAGCGTGGCTGTCTATCACGCAGTCCGCAGGCTTTTCTTTAAACCTGTCGCCTATAAGTTTTTCAAGTTTCAATTATGTGTCCTCCCTTAGCTATAAAAACGGCTAACGGCGGTTTTCCCGCCGGCCGTTTTAAGTTACAAAATTTTATTCCTGCACCACATTTATATCAAGCGAGCTGAAAAAATGCTCTATATATTCTTCCCACCGCGCGTCAAGTTCCTTATTAAGCGCAAATTCCTTTTGGGATGTTGCCGTTGTAAAGCGTATCTCTCCGTTTTCGTAATTCATGTTCAAAAACACAGCCGCCGCGTTTTCGTGAATTGATTTTACTAAAATTTCACCGCCGGAAAAAACAAGCCTTATGTTTTCCGGCTTGGTTTTTCCCTTTACGAAACCGAACACATAGGGTTTTAGCTCCGCCCAGTTGGCGTAATACCTGCGCGAAGCGTCCGGTTGCGCCAAAAGGGCTTCCTTTGAAAGGCCGCCCGATATTTCAAACTTTACAAATGAGGTTACGCAAGCGTCTCTTATTTCAAAATCATCGAACGCCGATTCTTTAAAAAGTTTGTTCATAAAATCCTTAACGCCGGTTTCCGGCACATTAAACGCAAGCAACGGGGTATCTCGTCCTTTCGGTTCTTACTTTTTCTCAAGCAATAAATTAACCGCCTCTATCGTTTGCGGCAGCCTTTTGCTGTTAACTATTATTCCTAAATAAAGCTGTTCGCCGTTCGGCGTAAGAGTTTTAAAATAATCCGAATTCAGCGCAATTGCGCAGGGGAACGAAACAACGGGGCTATCTTCGCTTTCTTGAAAATCGAAGCTCTTTATCTCCTGCGGCGTTATGTTAAGCCCTTCGGCGGTTGATAAATCCAGAAAAAACCCTTGGCGCGCGTTCTGAGTAAATTGCAGTTCGTTTCCTATAAAAATATCTATTTCCTGCACGGAGAGCATCGCAATAAATTTTTGCACCATCGCGTTTGTTATTTGAAGGTCATCTTCGGATACAAAAAAGTTTGTTATAACAACTGCCGAAGTTTCCCAATCCGCCTGCATGTTGCCGGTAAGGTAGGATGTAAGCTCGTTTGTTGTTTCCTCAAAAATATACGGCCCGTAAATTGCAACTCCCACATGCACGTTTTTTTGCGGGTTTAATACCAGCGCGTCAATTAACATGTAAATAAAAAGCACGGAAACGACGGTTATTATTATATGATATTTATAGTATTCCCAAATGTAATCAACTTTTTCCTTAAAATTCATTTCGGCGAGTTTCGCCCGTTCCTCTTTTATGCTTTCTTTAAATTTTCCGCTCATTACAAAACTAACTCCTTACTTAGCGTCTACGGACTGTATTTTTTTAAGGGTACGCGGCAGGGCGTCCTTCGAATTTTTCCAAGGTTCGTTTACAAAGCGGTAATCGTATTTTTTAATAAACCAATCCAAATCGTCCTCCAACGTTTGGAAATTTTCAATTTGAAGCGGCACGGTTATATCCAAAAACTCGTTAAAATCCGCCGGGGCAAGTTTCGCTTCTCCGGTTTGCAGCAAAACTGCGTAATGGTTAAGGCAAAAACCCTTGCTTTTTTTAACTATGTTTTTAATGTCGCTATCCTTTTTCCAAAGGTAAAAAAAAGTATCCACATACCGGTCGAACGTATTGTTTATCCGCTCGCAAATATAGCAGGACTGCGAAAGGGAATTAATTTGCTTAACAATTTTGGCGGTTTTGCTCTCCGCCGTTTTTTTAAACAAGCCTCCCTTAGATTTATCCACATCGGTTAAAAGTTTTTTTACCGTTTTATTTACATCCTGCAAATGCGTGTGCATAATGAGGCTTAAACCAAGGCGGTTTTGCTGAGTATAGAGCTTTTCCAAATGGTTTTTGCAAAAACCCAAGCGGTTTGTTTCCATGCGGATATCGTCTTCCATGTAGGCGTTGCCAAGCATAAAATCTATCGCGTCTTGCGTCAGTTTTTCATGCATTGCGCAAAAAGCGCATTCGCCGCCGTTTTCAAAAGATTCTATTACGGGAATTGTGTAAATGTTTTCCTTCATAATGATTCTCCTTCCGGGGAGGTTCACACCGGCGCAAAGTTCGCCGGCAACTGCAAGCAATGAGATTATACAATTCCCGCCGCAGAAAAGCAAAACTAATTTTTAGCTGTGCGCGGATAAAATTAGAATTAGTATAAGCCGCTTGCATTTTCGAACTATTTCGGTAAAATTAGTACAGCGTAACTATAAATAATAATAGGCGGAGGTTTTATGAATATTCAAAGTACCGGCAAGCTAAACGGCTTCAGCGAAATTACATCAGGCGCAATAAAAGAGGCGGCGGAAAAATTCGGCACGCCGCTTTATTTATACGACGAAAAATTTATTAAGGACAGATGCCGCTTGCTGCTATCTATGCCAAGCGCTTACGCTCTTACGGTGCGCTACGCAATGAAGGCAAATTCGAACCGCACATTTTTAAAAATCATTCATTCCTGCGGTTTGAAAATTGACGCAAGTTCGTTAAACGAAGCGAAACGCGCAAACTTGGCGGGCATACCGTATGAGGACATTATTCTTACAACGCAGGAGGTTCCGGAAGGCGTGCAAATGGCAAGCCTTAAAGAAATGATTAAAGGCGGGCTTAAATACAACGCCTGCTCACTGCGGCAGCTATACAATATTGGGGATTTTGCGGCGGAAAATAAAATTAAGCTTGCCGTAAGAATACACCCCGGCATAGGCGCGGGGGAATCCGCCAGCCGCAACACGGGGGACGATTATTCCTGTTTCGGTATTCACCGTTCGGATTTTGAAAAGGCGCTTAATTACGCAAACGAAAAGGGAATTATTTTCGGCCACGTTCACGTTCATATAGGTTCGGGCGGGAGCGCCGCGGTTTGGAAGGCTAATATAGATTTGGAACTTTCTATTTTGGAAAAGTATTTTCGCGGCGCTGAAACGGTAAGTTTCGGAGGCGGGCTTAAAGAGGCGCGAATGCCGTATGAGAACGCGGCGGATATAACGGAGCTTGGTTTATACGCCAAAGCGCAAACCGAAGCCTTTTACCAAAGAACAGGGCGCAAACTTAAAACGGAAATAGAGCCGGGTACGTTTATTGCGGCAAACGCGGGTTACGCGGTAACGAAGGTTATTGACAAAAAGCAAACGGGCGCAAACGGGCTGAATTTTGTAATTACCGACGGCGGTATGGAAATTAACGCAAGGCCTTTGATGTACGGTTCGGTTCATCCGTTTTACGCGGTATCAAATGGCGGCGGGCTTTTGTTTTCGCAGTTCGGCGAAAACGAGGGTGTTAATTACAGCGCGGCGGTAATTGGCAGGTGCTGCGAAAGCGGCGATTCGCAGTGTTTGGATGAAAACGGCGTAAACGTGGCGCGAAAAATTGCCGAGCCCGAAATTTCGGATTATATTGTAATTGGCGGCGCGGGCGCATACTGCTCCGCAATGGCGCCGATGAATTACAATTCGCACTTGCAAGCTCCCGAAATACTTTTTACCGAGGATAAAACCTTTAAGGTTATACGTAAACGCCAAACATTCGATCAGCTTTTAGAAAACGAGGTATAACAATTATGAATATTGAATTCCGCAAGCTTAATATAAACGACGGTAAGGATATTTACGTAATGCTCCAGGAAATCCCGAAAGACGAATGCGGGTTTGTAAACGGCTGCTACGGCAGGTCATACGCGGGTTACAGGCAGTGGTTGGTACGCAGCAACGAAATTTCAAGGGGGAAAAACTTGGAGGATTGGATGGTACCCTCCGATACATACTGGCTGTATGTTAACGGGCAGGTTGTGGGTATTGGCAGGCTTCGCAAAAGGCTTACCGACGAACTGCGGGTTGAGGGCGGAAATATTGGCTACGCGGTAAGGCCATCCTGCCGCGGGCGCGGATACGGAAAAATAATTTTGCGGCAGCTCATTGAAAAGGCAAGGGAATTAAAAATGGAAAAGGTTTTAATTACCGTACTGAACGAGAATATCGCCTCACTGAGGGTTGCGGCATCCTGCGGCGGAGTGGTTACCAAAGAGGACGAAATACGCAAGTATATTTGGGTGCAGTGCTGAAAACGCAAAAAAGCCGCCCGTACGCGGGGCTAAGTTGTATCGTTTAGTTGGCTTAGCTTTGCGTACGGGCGGCTTTTTATTTATTTTGAATTTCTGATTACTATCCGTTAAGCAAACTTAAAATTTGCTGCGGAGATTGGTTTGCCTGAGCAAGCAGGGATATCCCCGCCTGGGTTAATATATTGCCCTTAGTAAGCGCCATCATTTCCTTTGCCATATCGGCATCCCTTATTCGTGACTCCGACGCCGATTGGTTTAAGTGGGAAATTGCCACGGAATTGCCCGTATACGCAAGCCTGTTAATTTGCGCCCCTACATACGAGCGAACATCTGAAATTTGACCAATGGCAAAATCGCAAAGTTCGAGTGTTCCAATTGCATTTTGCAATATTGTTAAATCGCCCGACATTAGCTTGTCACAGTCGCAGAACACGCAGCCTATTTCTGCTTCATCCATTCCCTCTTCCAGCTTTGGCAGGTAAACATTATGCCCTTGCTCGGTGTTGGCTCCCGTTTGAAGCCAAAGGCCTTTGCCGTTTTCCCATATTTCCCTTACATTTGCATATTGGTCTACGTTGTAAATTATAAAGTTACCGTCAATATCGTACCTCATGCCGTTAGGAATTCCGTCATCAGAATTCAAAGAAGGATCCGGCAAAAAAGTAAACTTCTCACCTTCCGGCAAAGCGGGATCAATAGTGGTTATATCAAATTTCAGTTCAAACGCGTCGGCGATAAGAGCCAACATAGTGTCTGTACACTCATTTCGATTATGCGGCCCTATTGGGCAATCACACATATCCGGTAAAACGGGGTCTGTTTTCGTTGCCGTTGCCTGCCATTGCGCTTTAAGGGTATAAACTTCATCGTTCTGAGTAATCGTAATAGTTGCTTCTTGCACAGGAGGATCAAGACTTCCGGTCGTATCAATACTTGGAAATTTAACCAAACTTGTATCGTATTCTTTGTCGTCTGTTGCAAAAGGCAGGTTATGGTTAATGGTTCCGCCGTTAGCGGCGTCGTTGATAAACCTTGGTTCTATAGTTCCCCAGTTATCAATAGTGCCGGTGTTTTGTATGCTGGCAGGATCAGGTATGACTTTTGCAAAATTTGTAATTGTTCCGCTGTTTGCATTAACTGTAGCTTCAGAGTTTTCATTAACCGTAAGCACACCTTGGTTATTCGCAATTGTAGCTGTTGAGGCAACCGTTGTACCTGTTGAGTTAACCGTATCAAACATATTAACCGTTCCGCTGTTTGTGCCAATTCCTATACTTGACGTACCATGTAATTCCACCGTCATACCGGTTGGAACGTTAAGCGGCGGTGCCGGTGAAAATGTTGCGGGTTCACCTAAAAAAATGATCTTGCCGGAACCGGTTAAAGGGTTTTTAAGGGTAACGTTTGCACCTTCCTGAATATACAGTGCGCCTGTTATATTTCCCTTTACCTCAAGTGTAGCGCCAGTTTGCACAAATATAGTACCCGACAAATCCTTTTCAACGGTAAGCTTCCCACCTGGTATGTCGTCGGGCGAACCGGCTGTTTTGGGTGCAATTTGTACTATCGCGTTATTGTTTCCTTTGATGGTAACAGCCGCACCGCTTTCAATTCTAAGCTGGCCATTGGCGTCGTCATTGATGGTCAAATCCTTTGCCTTTGTATCAATGTTACTATAGACGCCTGTGGAATTTATTACGGCGACAGCATCAGAATTTTCGATGTTAAGTTCTCCGTTGTTTGCACCTATAGAAATATCGTTGGCGGTTGTTCTTATTACTCCTGGATATGAATTTGAACCGGTAATGGTAAGTTTTTGTTCCCGATATTGATCCGGCGGATAAGCCGTCGGATCATCCCATTCTCTTTTCGTATACAAAGTACCATAATTATTTCCGGTTATGGTTACTTCCTCCGCTTGGGTTTTGATGGTTCCGCCGTTGCTCCCATTTAGACTGAACGACGAATCATCATCGTAATTTAATTGTATAATTGTGCCGGTATTATCATAGGTGACATCGGTTTTACCTAAAACATTAACAGTACGTGTATTTGTAGTTAATTCTCCGTTATTAATTGTTATTTCAGTTTCAGAGTTTGCGCTTTTATTGGAATTTACATATATCGTTCCTATTTTATTTTCTAGTGCATCATATGTCACTTCGTTTATTCCAATTGTCGTTTTTTCCGCACTGCTATAAATCGTGCCCTTGTTATTTTCAGTATTATAAGTTGAATCTGCATCAATATTTCTTGAAATTACCCAAGCGTCTACGCCGTTCGAATTAACAGTTACTAAACGCGTATTGGTATCAACGAGAGCATGGGGAGGAGATGCAACTGTCTCGCTTGAAAGGTGATAATTCCCGTTTCTTGCGCTGCTTCCGATATTAGTTTCCGAGTTACCGGTGCTGTTTTGCACAAAAACTACGCCTCCGTTATTGCTGGCGACGTTTGTTTTTTCCGCTTCAGAAAAAATATCAGACCTTTCCCATTCATCATGTTCGTAGTCATAATCAGTGGTACCCGTTGGGTATTTAGTCGTTGGCTGAAACTGATCAATTATACGATCCCACCGGTATTCTGTATTTCCGGCATTGGTTCGGGGAAGCGGAGCCCCAGCCGTTCCGCCGTTCAAACTGTTTTCGGAATGATCTTCTATAGTACCAACTGTCAAAGTTACATCATCGTACCAAGCCGTCCATTGCTTTACTTCTGTTCCGGGCACTTCATTGCCGTTTGAATCAAGTTCTGCAGGTATTACTACGACATAATCTCTCCTTTGTCCCTGCCATTTAGTCCAACTGCCGTCGATGTTGCCTTTATAGGATGTGTTTTCGCCAACATCTAACGTTCCTATTCCATTACCGGCTATAATTTTACCGCCTATGTTATCTACTGTACCCATACTTTCATCATATGTAACGTCACCGGTTAAATCATTTGCATCTCCGGGCAGATCCCTTGCGGGACGAGGGGTAGTATTAAGCACGGCCTTTGGCGTACTGCTAACCGATGGAAAGGCAGGAATGGTGTTGGTAATGCTTGGCGGATATTGATTTCCAAGCCAATAATAAGAGGTGTCCTTAATCAGGGTTGGCACAGTGTATGTGGTACAGTTTAGCGAATCGTCTTCAATTAAATTTTCCCACGATACCTCCAGCCCGGTAAAAATCTTTTTTGCATACTCACCGGTAAAAAGTTTTCGGGTGTTAAATTCCGTGTTTTGAGCAATGTTGTCCAACTCAAAGCAAAGCTGTTCATATTCTTTATCAAGGTTCAAGCGGTCGCTGTAGGTGTTTGTGTCGTTGCAAGCCTGCACTGCAAGTTCTCTCATTCTCTGAACGATATTTTGCGCCTCCTGCAAAGCACCGTCAGCCACCTGAAGAAGGCTTGTACCATCTTGAATATTGTTTTCCGCCCTATCAAGCCCCCGAATTTGACTGCGCATTTTTTCGGAAATTGCAAGCCCTGCCGAATCATCTGCGGCACGGTTAATTTTTAAACCGCTTGAAAGCCTCTCCGCCGCTACTGTACTCTTTAAAGAAGAATTCTTTAAAGACCTATGGGTATCAATAGCCGCCATATTAGTCATGAGCACGAGATTACTCATAAACCTTACCTCCTTGTGTCATTTTTCGTATTTGTTGATGTAAGTTGCCGTATCTTCTTTGCGAATACATCAAAAACAAAATATTGGATATACACTCGTCAATATATACAATATATCGAATAACCGTTAAAAAAACTTTATAATAGTTTTCGGTATACATACCATTTAATGATGTTGCAATAGGTACAAAATTTTTTATAGGAATTTATCTTTTCTGTAAGGATTTTCGCAAGGGTTACAGGAGGCTTCGGCAATTTCGTTAATTTGGTTTGGGCGAAAAAAATGAAAAATTACAAGAGTTCGCTTTTATTTTTTTGCAGGTTGAATTTAAATAGTTTTTTGCGTTACATAGCACCGCTCGGCATTATTAATTAACGCATAAAATTTTCGTGAGTGATAACTTTTTTCATCCGTTTGTAAATTGAACACGCTGCTTCATCTTGCAAAAAATTTATTATTGAAAAATAATACAAATAGTGTAGAAAAATAGAAGCTCTAACAATTATAGATCCGCATTTGAAAAAACGCTCGGAAGATGATAAACTGTCTATAATGGATTTAAGGGCGCAGCTTGACGATGGAACAACCGTTCTGATTGAAATGCACCTTTACGACCTTATCGACTTAAAGTATAAAACAATACGCTCGTGGGCAAGAGTATACGGCGAGGAGTTAAAGGCAGGCAATGCCTATTTAACGCAACCGCCGGTAATTTGCGTAGCTTTTGCGGGCGGCTCATTGGATGGTGTAAAGAGCAAAAAAGTACATAAGTGCTGTATGATAACAGATATAGATGACCACACGGTTTTTACAGACGCTTTGCAACTGCACTACATTAATATGAAAGCATTTGTTGAATCCGTAAACCAAAAAGGCGGTATCCGAAATAGCGAAACACCGGATACAATGCTTCAAAAATGGCTTACGGTAATTACCCAAAATGAAATTGCGGATAAAACGATAATACAAAATATTTGTGAGCAGGAGGAGGAGATTGGAATGGTTGTATCGGAGC
>JAISVZ010000025.1 GCA_031271295.1 Clostridiales bacterium
CCTATTCTAAACTGCCTTTGCAGCATAGACGCGGACGCTTTTTCTTTTTTAACAACAAATTCGATTGCCGCGTCCATAAATTCGTCGTCCTCTTCGCCCGCCGCCGCCGCGGAGGATGATTTTGCCGCCGCGGACGTAATATCTTCAATAACCTCTTCGTCGTAATTTACGGTAGCGCCGCGTTTAACAAAGTTAACAACCGCTTCCACTTCCTTATCGGAAATAAAACTTCCCTGCACCCTAAGCGGCTTACCCATACCGGTTGGGTAAAAAAGCATGTCGCCCCTGCCGAGCAGTTTTTCCGCGCCGCCCTCGCCCAAAATTGTGCGCGAATCTATCGAGCTTGATACCGCGAAAGCTATTTTCGACGGAATGTTTGCCTTAATAAGCCCGGTTATAACATCAACCGAAGGGCGCTGAGTTGCAATAATTAAGTGTATTCCCGCCGCGCGCGCCATTTGAGCCAAACGGCATATATATTCTTCAACCTCTTTGCCCGCCGTCATCATTAAATCCGCAAGTTCGTCTATAATAATAACAATTTGCGGAATAAGTTCCTCGCCGTTTTCCGCGCGTAAAAGGTTAAAACCCTTTAAATCCCTAACCGACGTTTCCGCAAACAGGTCGTAACGCGCGGTCATTTCCCTAACCGCCCAGTTTAACGCGCCAGCCGCTTTTTTCGGGTCCGTTACAACGGGGATTAAAAGATGCGGTATACCGTTGTAAACTTTAAGCTCAACCACCTTAGGGTCTATCATTAAAAGCTTAACCTCGTCCGGTGTGGATTTATATATTATACTTGTTACAAGAGTGTTTATACAAACACTCTTGCCCGAACCCGTGGAACCGGCAATAAGCATATGCGGCATTTTCGCGATATCGGCAATTACAACGTTGCCCGCAATATCCTTACCCAAAGCAAACGCCAATTTGGACGGGAATGTGCGAAACTTGCCGTCGCTTACAACCTCGCGCAAATACACCGGCTGGGCTTCCTTATTGGGAACTTCTATTCCAACCGCCGCTTTGCCCGGAATGGGCGCTTCTATTCTTATACCGGCGGCGGCTAAATTAAGCGCCAAATCGTCCGCAAGGTTTGAAATTGAACTTACCTTAACGCCAACGCCCGGCGAAAGTTCGTACCTTGTAACGGTTGGCCCAACGTTAACCTCCATAACCTTCGCTTCCACCTTGAAGCTTTTAAGCGCCTCTTCAAGCTTTTTGGAGTTTTCCAAAATCATCGCTTTGGATGTAAGGGAGGTATCGTTCGGGTTTATGTCAAGCAGTTCCAACGTTGGGTACTTGTATTCAATAACCGCCTGCTTCGCTTCCGGCATAGGGGTATCGCTTAAATTGTCCTCATCCTCCGGGTTCGGCGCGTCCTCGTAGGCGGGAGCGCTGTTGAATAAAATATCCTCGCCGTATTCGGCTTCACCGCTTTTAGAATCTTCGCCGCTTTTGTCCGCGCCGTTTTTATCTCCGCTTGGCGTCGGTGCGCTTTTGGTTAAAAACATTTCCAGCCGCTCGTTTTCGGCTTCGTCCGTTTTTTTCGCCTCAGCCGTGCGCGAACTTTCTTTGCCCTTTTTCGCGGATACCTTCAGCTTTACCGACGGGCGGCTTTCGTCGCTTTCTTCTATGTATTTTTCCTGTTCCTCCATCTTTTTGCGCAAAGCTTCCTCGTATGCGGTTTCTCCCGTTTTTATAAGCGGTTCGCCGCTGTGTTCCTTAGTTTTTTTCGCCAATTCCTCGGATACGAGTATTATTTTTTTATCCTTTGGCGCGGGTTTTGTAATTTCAAACATATAAGATGAAGAATCCTGCGCGGCGGCGGCACTGCGTTTCGGTGCGGGCGGCTCTGCCGGAGGCGCCGCTGCCTTTCGCTCCCTTTTTTTCGGCGCTACGGGTTCTTCGTAATTATCCGCATAATCCTTTTCGGCAAAAAAATCCCTGAAAAACCACCCTATCCGGCTCATCGTTCTGAAAAAAGATTTGCCTGTCAGCGAAATAAAGCAAATAATTGCCGCGCAAATAAGTATTATTATGGTAACCACTCCGCCGCAAATTCCCACTAAGGTATTGCCCAAAACCGCGCCAAAAAGCCCGCCGTTTGCAAAACTCGCTCCTTTAAAATAGAACATTAAGTATTCGCTTAAATTTTCAAACTCTTGTACGGTAGTTTCGGAAAGAACGCTTGCCAAAGCCATAACCGTGAACAAAAGCGCTATACTTGACGCGTACTTGGAAGGAGGCAAGCTTTTGGACTGCGAAAATAAAACATACAGGCACACCGCAACCGCCGCGGGCGGGAAAATGTACGCGCCAATACCAAAAAGCCCGACAAACCCAAACTTGGTTAATTCACCAAGCCTGCCCGCCGCGCTTTCGGAATAAATGCTTATAATAAGAAAAACGGATATAGCTATAATAATCAGACCCGCGATTTCAAGAGATACAGGTGTCCACTGTTTTTGAATTTTTTTACCGGCCTTGGTATTTTTCCTGCCCGCCGTTTTTTTTCTCACCGCTTGAGCCATTATAATCAAACCTTTTTGAGCTTAGCCAAGTAAGCCATCATTTTTTTGATTCCGGTACCCTGAAACTTAATGGTAACCTCGTAATCCGCGCCGGCCGGGTAAATATCCAAAACCTCGCCTTTGCCGTATTTTATATGGGAAACGTTATCCCCAACCTCAAAATCTATAGTAACCTTTTTGGGTTTGGAAAGAGTTGGCCTATAGCTGTAGCTTTGGTGTTTTTCCTGCCTAATTTCTCCCGTTACCGCGCTTATTTTAGGGCTTGATGCTAAAAGCGCGGAATCGTTCATTTTTCTATCGTTAAGCCCGGATGCTTGTCCGAAATAACTGCCGCGTAAATGGGACGCGGAAATTACCGTAACCAAGTTCGGGGCTATTTCGCCGTAAAACCGGCTTGGCGGGTTGTAATTTGTCATCCCCGCTTGCATACGTTTTTTGGCGGCGCTTAAGTAAAGCTTCTTTTTCGCCCTTGTTATACCCACGTAACAAATTCGGCGTTCCTCTTCAATTTCCGCCTCGTTTCCGTTTGAAATGCTGCGGTAACCGGGCAATAACCCTTCCTCAAACCCGGCGATAAATACGCACGGAAATTCCAGCCCTTTGCAGTTGTGCAGCGTCATTAAACTAACGGCGGAATCGCCTTCATTTAAGCTGTCTATATCCGCCACTAAGGAAACTTCCTGCAAAAAATCCGCAAGGTTTGGGTTTTCGGCGCTTTCGTCGTACTCGTGAGCTTTGGATATTAACGAGTTTATGTTCTCAACGCGTTCGCGCGCTTCCTCGTCCTCGTCATCCGCCAAAAGTTCCTCTTTGTATTTTGTTGAGGTTATAATCATATCAATAAGAGTTTCCATATTGCTGGTTTGCGCAAATTCCGAAAACCCGTTTATCATTTTCGTAAAATCCGTAATTTTACCTGCCCGCCTGCCAATAGCGTAGATATTTTCAGCATCGCTTGCGGCATCGAAAAGATGCATACCCGTTGCCTCCGCGTGCGAACGGATTTTTTCAATGCTCGAATCCCCTATTCCGCGGCGCGGCACGTTAATAATGCGCTCGAAAGCAACGCCGTCGTACTTGTTATAAATAAGTTTTAAGTACGCCAAAACGTCTTTAATTTCTCTGCGCCCGTAAAAGTTTACGCCGCCGAATATTTTGTACGGCACGGAATTTTTTACAAACGCCTCTTCTAAAACGCGTGAGGTTGCGTTAACACGGTATAATACCGCAAAATTCGAAAAAACTTCGCCTTCCTCCTGCATTCTTTTAACTTCGTTTACTATAAAACGCGCTTCGTCGTAATCGCTCTCGGCTTGATAAAACTGTATTTTTTCGCCCTCTTCGCCTTCCGTCCACAAATTTTTGGCTTTTCGGTTGGGGTTATTTTTGATAACGGAGTTTGCAACATTTAGAATGTTTTGGGTTGAGCGGTAATTTTGTTCTAGCTTAATAACAAACGCGTCGGGATATTGCTTTTCAAAATCCAAAATATTTCTTATATTAGCGCCGCGCCAGCCGTAAATGCTTTGGTCGTCGTCCCCTACTACGCATATGTTGCGGTGCTTCTGCGCCAAAACCCGTATTAAATGGTACTGAGCGGTGTTAGTATCCTGATATTCGTCCACCATTATATACTTGAACTTGTCCTGATAGCGCTCTAAAATGTCCGGACGCAAGGTAAAGAGTTCAACGGTTTTAGAAATAATATCGTCGAAATCAAGGGCGTTGCTGCTTTTTAAGATTTTTTGGTACCTTTCGTAAATTTCGGCAACTTCCTTTTCAAAAAAATTGCCCGCAAGTTTAAGAGCTTCCGAAGGTGATAAAAGCTCGTCCTTAAATTTGCCTATTTGGGACAAAACTGCTTTTACCTGCATTGCTTTTTCACTTTTATTAAGCTCCCTCATGCAGTTTTTAACAAGCCGCACGGAATCGTCCGCGTCGTAAATGGTGAATTGACTGTTATATTCAAGCGCGTTAATTTCCCTGCGCAAAATACGCACACATGCCGAATGGAACGTGGATACCCAAACGCGTTTGCCTTCCGGGCATAAATTGCTTATTCGTTCGCGCATTTCCGCCGCCGCTTTGTTTGTGAATGTTATGGCAATTATGTTTTCGGGATTAACGCCGTTTTCTAAAAGATTTGCGGTTCTGTATGTAAGCACTCTTGTTTTTCCCGAACCCGCACCCGCCAAAATAAGAAGAGGGCCCAGCGTATGCTCGCAAGCCATTTTTTGCATTTTGTTAAGATTATCAGATAATAAGGAATTCATAAAAATCTCCTTGAGCACCGGGCACTACGGAGAAATAATATGCCCGTAAATGCCGAATTCTTAAAGCTGTTAGTATGTAATTATAACTTATGCCGAGGCAAAACGCAATAACGCTGTTTCTTAGAATATTAAATAAGCGCTGTTTCATATAAATATACAAAAATGCGCAATGGAGACTGATTTTATGAGGCATGGCATAAACCTTAGAAAGCTGAAAAATAAATATGCGTACAGGGGATTTCCCGCAAAATTTCGCAAAATTTTAAGAAAAAATTTGCTTCGCCCGCTAATCTCCAAGCATATATTAAACAAAGCCAACACTTTGGCGGTTATTGCTTTGTTTCTGCTTGCGGTTTTTTTATTTCTGCGTCCAAGCGTTCCCTCTAAAGTTCCGGACGCGGATAATTTCGCCGCGTTTTCATTTTCGCCGAACACAATATCGGATATTAAAGAAATTTCCGAAAAATACGGATATAACTTTTATGAAATGATGTTCGTTTACAGCGCCGAGTGCAGCTTTGCCGAGGAAAAGGAATTAAATATAAGAAGCAAGGAGCAAATTGAAAAAATGTTGGTTGCGGATTACAAAAATATCAGAAAGAAATACAAAATAAGCGAATCGGTAAAATACGAGAAACTGCTTGAAAACATTTTAGGAGAAATAAAATATTTTCCGGTTGAGCAAGGCAGCGCGTCTTACATATACGGCGACAGTTGGGGAAACGCGCGAAACTACAAAGGCAACCGCCGCCACTTAGGCTGCGACATAATGGACAGGGAAAATATACGCGGGCGTTTGCAGGTAAAATCCATGACGGATGGGGTTATACAAAATATAGGCTGGAACGAACTCGGCGGTTACCGCGTGGGGATAACCGCATCCTCCGGTACTTATTACTACTACGCGCATCTTGAATCCTTCGCGGAAGGTTTGGAAAAAGGAAGTTTTATTACCGCAGGGCAAACAATAGGCTATATGGGAGATACCGGCTACAGCAAAGACGAGGGAACAACCGGAAACTTTGCCGTACACCTGCACGTTGGCATAATGCCGGTTCTTGACAATAAAAAGGATTATTGGATAAACCCTTATCCGTTTTTAAGGTTTATAGAACAGGAAAAAACGGAAATTTAACATAAAAAACGGAAAAATGCCAAATGACAATAAAAAAATATTGATTTTATTGAATTAATAAGCTATACTACAGTAGTTAAATAGTTTTTTAATAGTTTTCAGGTATGTTCGGGGAGGAATTACATTGGCCCAAATAAATACAAACCAAAATATAAACCGCGCAAAACCGGTAAAAACAGCGGCCGGCTCATCCGTATTCAAGGCAATGATTGTAATGCTCATTGTACTTACGGGCGTTACTGCAACATTGGGTTACATAGTTTATTCAGATTATAATAGCGCCCCTCCTCCTGTTACGGAAGGGCAGCCTTCTCCGCTTGTGGGCGCGCAAAACGAAAAAACGTCCGAAGCGGAATCTTCTCCCGATGTTGTGGATACCGGCAAAATTTACGACAACATTTTTATCGACGGCGTTGACGTAAGCCAGCTTACCAAAACCGAAGCGATGGAAATTTTAAACGCCGAACTTAAAAAACCTCTTGAGGATATGGTAATTACCCTATCCTACGAGGGTCGTCAGTTTAACTATACTTATAAGGATTTTGGCGCGAGCTTTGAATTTAACCCTGCCGTACAAACCGCTTACAGCTACGCCAGGGACGGCTCCAATTCCGACAGGAACAAAAAAATAAGCCAATTAAAATCAACGCCTTTTGAAGTTTCCTCTACATACTTTTACGATGAAAACTCCGTGAAAGCGGTTTTAGCGCAGCTTGAGGGGCAAATTAGCGTACCCGCCAAGGAAGCTTCGGTAATAAGGGAAAACGGCGAATTTATTATAACAAAAGAGCAAGCGGGCGTTAAGCTTGACATTAACACAACCGCCCTGCTTGTAACGGAACTGCTTAAAAACAGGCAGGAAGGCAATGTTGAAATGAAGGTTGACATAGACGAACCTCATTACACCGAGGCGGATTTGGCAAACGCGCAAACGCTTATTGGTACCTTTACCACAACGGTTACCGGCGGGGATACGCCGCGAAACACAAACGTTGAAACCGCACTTGATAAAATTAACAACGTTGTGCTGTACCCGGAAGAGGTATTTTCCACCAACGAGCATTTCGGAGCAATGACTTACGAAAACGGTTACCGAATGGCAAACGTTATTGTTGGCGGCAAATTTGAAGAGGATATGGGCGGCGGCGTGTGCCAGGTATCGTCCACGCTTTACGTAGCGCTTGTGCACGCGGAACTTGAAATTGTGGAACGCACAAACCACTCGCTGAAGGTAGCCTATGCCGATTACGGCTACGACGCAACCCTCGCGGGCGATTATATCGATTTAAAATTCAGAAATGACACCGAATTTCCGGTAACAATAGAAGGAATAATGAACGGCAACAAAGTTACGGTTAACGTTTACGGGCACGAAATCCATTCGCAGGGCAGAACGCTTGAACTTTCCAACAGGCTTGTTTCGTCCACGCCGCCGCCCGAAGAAAGAATAATTGAGGACCCGGAGCAGCCAATAGGTTACGAGGAAACCGTAAGCCCGGCAAGAACCGGCTACAAATACGAGCTTATTAAAACAGTAAAGCAGGACGGCGTGTTTGTGGAAGAGGTTGTGGTAAACCGAAGCACTTATAAAGCTACCGCAGCGGAAAGGCACATAGGCATAAACCCGGACCTGCCGCCGATTATACCCGCGGAAAATACCGCCGATACCGGCGCGGGCGATATTTCGCAAAACCCGGACGCGACGCAAGGCGCGGATGTTGGCAATACCGATGCCCTGCCCCCGGCGGATGCCGCAGTTGATAACCCCCCGGAAGCCGAGAACTGGCCGGACGGTATCCCTACGGGAGATTTATCGGATTTTGTTAATCCGCAGCCCGAAGGTATCGGAGGCACTACGCCGGAATTGGATTTGTCAATTTTAAACGCCATACAAGCGGCGGATAACATGTAAATTTAAATCCTTATAAAAAAACCGTTAACTTCGTATATGTTAACGGTTTTTTATGTTTAAAAGTTTTGCATTGCGTTTCTGTAAGCGTACACGTTACCCATATCGTACATTTGCCCGTCTAAAACAACCCCGGCGATACCGGTTTTTTCTATAAGCGCCGAATATGCGCCCGTAAGCCCGTATTCGCCGTTTTTCTCGTTTCCGCCCTCCGACGCGAGGCTTAATTCAAGCTCATTAAATACGTCCGGCGTTAATATGTACTGCCCAAATACCGCGTAGTACGATTTTTCTTTGTCCTTACCCGTTACGCCAAGAAAATCCTCGGCGTATGTTGTGCTCGGTTTTTCGCTGAAACACGATACCTTAAGCATTGTTTCTTTTTTGTCTTCCCAAGTTCCGTGCAAAATACCGTAATTTACAACCTGCTCGGCGGGGATTTTGTGGATGGATACAAGCGGAATGTCGTATTGTTCATATGCCTCAATAAGCTGCATACTGCATGTTTTGGCCGAATTTGAATGGTAAATGGTATCGCCCAGAAGCAGTATCGCCGCCTCGTCCGCGCAGAAATCCCGGCTTTGAAAAACAGCGTGCCCGAAACCCTTTTTTTCGTTTTGGATGCGGAACGTTAGAATTTTTCCAATATCCATAATTTTGTTTTCGTAATCCTTCATTATGGTAGGCAGTTTGGAAAGGTGCTCATCCAAAAGCGGGGCGCTGAAATACCGTTTATACGCGTCAATATCGCTGCTGTCCCCAACTATGAGGCATATTTCGTCTATGCCGCTGTCGTAAAGCTGTTCAAGCAAAATCAAAATTACCGGCTTAACCAAACCGTCTTTATCTATAATTGGCATAAATTCTTTTTTTATTGAACGAGTTGCCGGATACAGCCTTGTGCCGAACCCCGCCACGGGTATAACAGCCTTATGTACGCGATGCCTTGGTTTTATTGTAAACGGATAGGCTATAAGCCCCATGTTTTCAAGGTAGGATACTAATTTTTGCTGCGTTTCGGTATCCTTTGCCAAAAACTGAACGGAACCGTCGCCTTGCGAACCTACCCCCTTCCCGCCAAACGTCAGCTCTTTAACCGTTTCATCGTTTAATACGCTATGCAGTTTCGGCGCTTTTAATTCCTCCGGCGACGCGGGCGCAACCTTTGTATCGAAAATTTCCTGTGCGCCGGTCATAAGGCGTCCCAAATCCTCGGCCTGCCCGTTTCGCATAAAATCCTTCGCGCGCTCTATTATGCTGCGGTTATTTATTCCAAGGGCTTCGTGTACGTTTTTCTCCGTTTCGGAATACGCAAACGGGTAGCACTTATTTAAATCCGACAAAATTTTAACGGTATCCTTAGATGCCGCCAAATTTGCGAACACCCAATAAAGGGGTTCCTTAATTACCAAACGCTCCACACTTATTTCGTCGCCGTCGAATGTCATACATACCGGGTTTGTTCCGAACGCGCAGGCCTGGTCAAGCCGCCCGCAGCGCGACATTGTTCGCTGTTCGCCCTTAAACGCCACAGTCATCTCGCCTATGGTGTTAAGGTTTAGGCGGTAAATTAAATTAAACGCGCGCGCAACCAAAACGCATATTGCCGCGCTGGAGGAAAGCCCGCTTTTAATAGGTAAATCCATTTTTGTTACCGTTACCTTTAAGCCGCCCACATGATAATTTTCATTAACATAGGATGCAACGCCCGCCACATAGGAGAAATAACCTCCCTCAGCTGCGGTTTTCCTAAGCTCTGCGGCCTGCATCGGGCATTCAAAATTCACCCAATTGTTTTTAAGTTCTTCCGATTCGTTGAGCATGATAAATTTTTCGCTCTTTTCAACGGTTGCGTAAATCCCCTGCTCTATTCCCGTAACAATTGCAAGACCGGGAATTATTTCCGAATTAATTACACGCTGAAGCCCAGCCCAATCGCTGTGTTCCCCAAAAAGGCACAGCCTTCCGGGTACGAAAATTGAAATTTTGTCCGACATGCGTTTTTCTCCTTTGAAAGAATAGTGTGTACGCGGTTCTATTTTGCTTTTTGCCGCGTGAATATTATCTATATTTTTATCGCTTTAGTCAAATAATTGCCGCATTAACAGAGCTGAAATTTTCGAATGATGACACCCATATGTCAAGCCCGCACCGAAAAAAAATTCTAAGGATTTTACAATTTTTAAGCGTGTTAGAGTTGAATGATTTAGCGTTTCTATGCTTTTCTTCGCCTATCGCAATTGAAACTGATATTACATCCTCCATACGAAAGCCGGTTGGCGCACGCCATGTGCTACACATTGCCGTCATTATAGTTTCATTCTACAAGACCGACAACCCATTTTGCACTGCTGTTGAAAAGCTGAAAAGCCCCGGTACCGGCATTCGGATTCCTCCAAAAGCAAAAACACCCCCGAACCGCTCAAATGAGCCGTCCGGGGGCGCAACAGTGCTAAAGGTTATTCCATTTCGAACTCTGTTTTTCGCTTAGAAGGGCTACTTTGCCGGTTCAGCTTACTTATCTCAACCTCACGTTTCGCTTCCTCAAGGCTGCCGAGCAGCGAAGTTTTTTCGTGAGTGTCCACGCGTTTCCGCTTTACCCTTGCGAGTATGGCGTCTGTGTTGTCATCATTCAGTGCGCGGGGATACTTTCGTTCAAATTCCAACAGAAGGTTTTTGGCTTCCAGTTCGCTTTCACGAATAAGCTTGAATAGGTTTTCCAAATTCTCTTGCGCGAAAACCGCGTCAAGCAGTCTGCGCGATGTTTCAGGCATAGTGGCTTGTGCGCCATATAGCGTTATAAAGGCGTTATTGATCGACTCTCGCGGAATCGGTTCGCCGCGCCTTTGATGTTCTGACATAACGCCGACTATATCGGACAAATCGTTTTTGTACGCCCTGCCGCTTTTAAGCTTCATCGCCAACAGATATTCGGCGGCGACGGTGCGTATCTGAAGAATGTTTGAAAACGTCCTGTAAAAGACAGATACCTCGCGGAGTTTGGCTGTATAGGATTCCGTCCGCATAAAGTCTGTGTTCAGCCAGCCGTGGACAAGCAC
>JAISVZ010000150.1 GCA_031271295.1 Clostridiales bacterium
GGCGGATAATTGCCACCGCGCCCGCCGCCGGGGCAGTTGAAATTTGCACAATAGTATCTTCCATAATAACCTCCGCGCCGCGTGGCGAATTAAACCGGGCGCACTAAAAAAAGGGACGCCCTATTTTAAGACGCCCCCAAACAGCTTATCTTTTTGGTGAAATAACCACATTCCTGTAAGGCTCGTCGCCCTCGGAGTATGTTGAAACTGACCTGTCGCCCTGAAGCGCCGCGTGAATTATACGCCTTTCGTTGGAACTCATAGGCTCTAACACAACGTTGCGCCTTGTTTGCTTCGCTTTTTTGGCAAGGTTACGCGCCAAGTTTTCAAGCGTTTCTTTTCTTTTTGCCCGGTAATTTTCACAGTCGAGCAAAATATTAAGAAACGGAGCGTTGCCTTTATTTACAACAAGGCTTATAAGATACTGCAAAGATTCAAGCGTTTGCCCGTGTTTTCCGATAAGCCGACTTGCGCCGTCGCCGGAAATGTTTATAATCATGAATTTTTCCTTAACCTCAATTTCGAATGTCGCCGCCAAACCCATTGCCGCTATTACCTGACGCAAAAACACACGCGCGGCGCTCTCCGGGTTATATTTTTTAGTTACCCTAACCTTACACGGCTTTGAACCTACGAGACCTAAAAAACCTTTAACACCAGGGTCTATCACCTCAATTTCAACCTCGTCAGATGTGGCGCTAAGTTCTTTTAACGCGTCCGCTACGGCCTCTTCCACGGTTTTGCCGTACTTTTCAACACTGTCCATAAAACCCTCCTTTTCTCTTTTTAGGAACCGCCGAAAATTAGTTTTCAAGTTTTTCCGGCAATTGCTTTCCGGCGCTTTGCTAAATTATTACCTCACATTAAATTTAACACAAGCTGCCCGAACAAATTTATAAGAAATAATTACTTCTTTTTGTCCTTCTTGTCCTTAATTACCTTCACAACGTCCTTATCCGCGGGTTTTGCGGAATCCTTCGTAAGCGACGGTTTGTAAAACTTGTTTAATATAACCTGCTGCCCAAGCTGGAACGCGCTGGAGGCAACCCAGTAAAGCCCAACGCCCGCCGGAAACGATACGGTTGTAATTCCCATAAATATCGGCATACCGAAGAGCATCATGTTCTGCATCATTTTGGTTTGTTCGTCCGAACTTTTTTGCTGCTTGTTCATAAGGTAGGACGACGCGAACATTAAAACCGCTGATAAAATGGGAATAAGTATTCCCGGCCACATATAGCCCGCGTTGTCAAAAAGGTTGATTCCTACAAAGTGCTCGATATTTTCTTTTTGGCTGATAAGCCCTGCAAGGTTTTCATGAATATCCGCCGGAACCTGTTCCAGCAAGGTTTTTAGTTCCCCGGAGGTTACCTTGTTTAATATTTTTTGAAGGCCTTCGACGGATTTAATATTAAACTTCAGCCCTTCTTCAATTTCCTTAGGGTCGAGATGCGCCCAACCAATATCCGCCACGTATTTGGGAACCGCGTTAGGGTCCTTCGTTGGTATTGAAATTATAGCCTCCGCTATTTGGCGGTAAAGGTCTCCAAGTTTGTTAACGAACATATAACAGCGGCGCATAATGTCGTTAAGCGCAAAGAAAATAGGCATTTGAATAAGCAGCGGCAAGCACCCGCCAAACATATTAACATTGTTTTTGGAATAAACCATTTGAATTTCCCGCGCCATTTTCTGCTGGGATTCGGTATCCTTAAGCCCTTCGTACCTTTTGCGTATTTTTTCAACTTCCGGCTGCACCGCCTGCATTTTAACCGTGGATTTTTGCGCCTTTAGAGCCAAAGGAAGCATTATAAACCTTGCGGCGATGGTTAAAAGAATTATTGAAATTCCAAGCGAGTGCCTTTGGGTAAAAAAAGCCGCGATTTCATAGAAAAAATTCATCAGCAGGCCGAAAAATATTGAAATCGGCCGGATTAACACGTTCTGATCCTTCTCTATATAAGCGGTTAACAAAACCATGCAGTTATTTAAAATCATTTAAACAGTTCCTCCTTAGGACAAAAGGCTGTATGCGCGGCGGTTTTTCCCGCGCGGGCAGCCTAAAGTTTCAAACCGGCAGCCTTAAAATTAATTTAGGGAACAGGGTCGTACCCGCCTTTGCAAAAGGGGTTGCATCTTAAAATTCTTTTACACGCAAGAAAAAGCCCTTTTAAAACCCCGTACTTATCCACGGCTTCAAAGGCGTAAACTGAACAAGTTGGGTAAAAACGGCAGGCATTTGGCAAGACAGGCGAAATATACTTTTTATAAAAAGTAAAAAAACACAATAAAGATTTCTTTAGCATATTATCCCACATTTTTTGGCAAGATATAACACAGATTTTTCAATATCCAAAAAGACCGCTTGGCCGGATACTACCCTTGCGATAAACACAATATCATAACCGCACAGAAACCTGTCCTCATTTAAACGGTAGGCTTCCCTTATTTTACGTGTAACACGGCTTCTTACAACGGAATTGCCCACCTTTTTACTTACGGTTAAGCCAAGGCGGTTAAGGCTTTGCGAATTGGGTAAAACATACAAAACCAAATATTTATTCGCATAAGATTTTCCGTTTTTATAAACATTCCGGAAACGGTTGTTTTTTTTCAGTGATTCGGTATTTTTCATAAATACAGAGAATAAAAGGCCACATTAGGACTTCAAATCCTTTAACGCGGCCTTATCTTTCAAAAGTTAATTATAAAGATAATACTTTTCTGCCTTTTCTGCGCCTTCTTAATAAAACTTTCCTGCCGTTTGAGCTACTCATTCTTTTTCTGAACCCGTGTTCACGGCTTCGTTGTTTCTTTTTAGGCTGATAAGTCATTTTCATAAAGCCTTTACTCTCCTTCGCTTTAAAACATGTAAAAGCATTATAGTAGATAAAATTATGTACGTCAAGAGTATCGCAAAACTTTTTTAGACCGGTAAAACGACGCACGATTCCAATTTTTTCTTACAATTTTGCCGGTATGTATTTGTTTCTATTGCTTAGAGGATAGAATTTTGATATGATAAAACAAGCACAAGTTATCCACTTATTGTGGAAAACTTATCTGCAAGCTGTGGATAACCGCTTTTTTGGGGGCTATTATGGATAATCAATTCAACTTTTATTGGGAAGAAATTTTAAATATGCTTAGCGAAACTTTTACGTCCGTATCCGTGGAAACGGTTATTAAACCACTCGAACCTTTGGAAATTGCGGACGGTTTTTTTACCGTGTACGCGCCCGAAGGTTATATAAAAGAAACCGTGGAGCACCGCTACAAAAAGCAGATTGAAAAAAACCTTTCCGTTTTAAGCGGTTTAAATTATAAACTGCGCTTAGTTACCGACAAAAACGATATATTAACAAAAAATACCGAAAGTAAAAAAATTATTAAACAGGCGGCTTCAAGAAGCAGCCTAAATTCCAAGTACTTATTTTCAAACTTTGTTAAGGGAAAAAGTAACGAACTGGCGTATGCCGCCTCGGTTGCGGTATCTGAAAAACCGGGAATAACAATGTATAATCCACTGTTTATTTACGGAGGCGTTGGGCTTGGCAAAACGCATCTTATGCACTCCATCGGCAATTTTATTATCGAACAGGATCCGGATAAAAAAATACGCTATACCTCCACCGAAAATTTTACAAACGAATTTGTAACTTCAATTAGGATGGATCACAACCAGGCCTTCCGCGATAAGTACCGCCAAATAGACGTTCTTTTATTGGACGATATTCAGTTTTTATCCGAAAAAGAGGGAACTCAGGAGGAACTTTTCCATACCTTCAACACACTGTATAATTCCAACAAGCAAATTGTTATTACAAGCGACCAGCCTCCTAAGGATTTAAAAAACATCGAGGAAAGGTTAACCTCACGCTTCGGCAACGGGCTTATTGTGGATATATCAATTCCGGATTTTGAAACGCGTATAGCAATACTTGAAAAAAAGGCCGAACTTGAAGGTACGTTCATCCCTTCGGAAGTAACGCATTTTATAGCCAGGAGCATAGTTTCTAACATTAGGGATTTAGAGGGTGTTCTTATTAAGGTTATTGCAATGTCGCGGCTTGGCAGCGGAAGCCCGTCAAAAATTAACTTACCTATGACCGAACGCATTTTGAAGGATTTTATTTCGGGTAACGACAAAAAAGAAATTACCATAGATTTTATTATTGAAACAACCGCAAGTTATTTTAACGTTTCAACCGACGAAATGAAAGGGAAACGGCGGACGCAAAATATTGTTCATCCAAGGCATATCGCGATGTATTTTTGCAGGAAATTCGCGAATGTGCAGTCGCTTCCTATGATTGGGCACGCGTTCGGCGGCAGGGACCACACAACAGTTATAAACGCCTGCAATAAAATAGCGGCGGAACTTGAGAATGATTTTCAGCTTAAAGAAATGATGTTAGAGCTTGAAAAACTTATTACAGGTAACTAAATAGTGTATAAAGTGTGGATAACCCTGTGGATAAGTGTATATTCCTGTGGATAAGTTTTAATCGAATCATCTTCTATGTTAGTATTTGTTGATAACTTTTATACAATTGCACACTTTATACACAAGGCAAGCTAATAAAAAATGTTATATTTTAAGGGTTTTTTGGGCTTATCCACTAATCCACAGCGCCTACTACTGTTACTGCTATAAACATATATAAAATTTAAACCATAGGTGGGGATTTTACGTGAGGATTACTTGTTCAAAACATGAATTGATGGAAAACATAAATATCGTGCTTAGAGCTGTTTCGTCTAAATCTACAATGAAAGTTCTTGAATGTATTTTACTTACCGTTCAAAACGACACGTTTATTATGACCTCTAACGATTTGGATAACAGTATTGAAACCGCGCCCATAAGCGCGCATATTGAAATTCCGGGCAAGGTTGCGCTTGATGCCAAGCTGTTTGCGGATATTGTTAGGAAAATGCCCGAAGCAGATATTGTAATTGATTGCGACCATAATTTTGTTACAAATATTAGTTCCGGCAGGGTTAAATTTAAAATTGTCGGCATAGACGGGGACGAATTTCCGGGTTTGGAGCATTTCGAAAAAGTAAATTCCTTTTCAGTTTCTTCCGAGCAGCTTAAAAAAATGATTAGGCGCACAATATTTGCCGTTGCCACCGATTCTTCAAAGCCGGTTTTCAAGGGCGAACTTTTCGAAATCAGCGATTTTTATTTTAATATTGTAGCGGTGGACGGTTTTCGGATTTCATTTGCCAGAACGCAAATTGCGGAAGATTTAAATATTTCAAAAATTGTTCCCGGCAAAGCGCTGAACGAATTGGTAAAAATTTTACCCGACGACGAAAACGCCGACGTTAAAATATGGTTTTCCGAAAATCATGTTTTGTTTGAAATGGAGAAATTCACATTTATGGCGAGGCTTTTAAACGGCGAATTTTTTAACTATAAGCAAATTTTTACGGACGATTACGCAACCAAGGTAGTTGTGGACGTTGAAAACTTCCTGCTTAACGTTGAAAGGGTTATACTTATTTCCGAGGAAGCGAATAAATCGCCGGTTTATTTAAGTTTTCAGGAAAATGTGCTTTCGGTTTCCTCGCAAACAGGTAACGGTTCGTTTAACGAAGACCTTCCGGTTGAAACGGAGGGCCCGCCAATTGAAATAGCTTTTAACCCGTGGTTTTTAATGGATGTACTAAAAAACACGCCGGATAAAGAAATTGAACTTTACTTAAATACTCCGCTAAGCGCGTGCGTATTAAAAAACAGCGAAAATTCTGGTTATAAATTTTTAATTGTACCGCTTCGCACAGCAAAATAATGCCATATGAAAACGGTGGTTATACTTGATAATTAAAGAGGTATGTTTGGAAAATTTCAGAAATTTGAAAATAGACGCTTTAGAGTTAGACTGCGGCGTTAATATATTTTACGGCAATAACGCGCAGGGAAAAACCAATTTATTGGAAGCGGTATACCTTTTGGCAACCGGGCGTTCATGGCGTGCCCAAACGGATAGGGAACTTATAAATTTTTCAAAAAAAGAGGCTCATTTAAAGGCGTACGCTTCAAATGAGCCTTTTAATGATGTAATTGAAGTGCATATTTTAAAGGATGCAAAAAAAAATATTTTGGTAAATAAGGTTCCTATAAAAAAGCTTGGCGAATTGTACGGCTTGGTTCATGTTGTGGTTTTTTCCCCGGAGGATTTATCTCTTATAAAATCCGGCCCTTTGGAGCGCAGAAAATTTTTAGATGTTGAAATGTGCCAAATGAGTAATATCTACTACTATAATTTAAAAAAGTATTATCATGTTTTAAAACAGCGAAATTCTTTACTAAAAAGCGCGCAGATAAAGCCAAAGGAAATTAACTCGGTAAAAGAAACGCTTCCGGTTTGGGACGAACAGCTTATACTTTACGGTACGCAAATAACAAAGGCGAGGCGTGAATTCGTTGAAAAATTAAGGGAAAATTTAACTGTTATTCATAAGGATATTTCAAAAGGCGCGGAAGATATAGAGATTATCTATAAACCGAATGTTCACGAGGATATTTTTTTGCAAAAGCTGACCAAAACGCAGGATAAGGATATACAAACGGGTACTACCGGAATAGGTATCCACAAGGACGATTTATTTTTTTTGCTCAACGGTTACGATACAAGAACCTACGGTTCGCAGGGTCAGCAAAGAAGCGTTTGCCTTTCGCTCAGGCTGTCTTTAACCGAGCTTATTAAAAAAGAAAAAAATGTTATGCCTATTTTGCTTTTGGACGACGTTTTTTCGGAACTCGACGAGGGACGGCAAAAATACCTTTTAAACGCGATAGGCGGAATACAAACTTTAATTACCGCTACCGGAACGGAGGATATTTTAAAGAAAATAAAAAAAGCCGATAAGGCTTTTTATGTAAAAAACGGTGAAATTGAATTGTATTAATACTTTTATTTGTCGTAATTCATTTTTGGGTACTCCATATTTTCGCTTTTCATATTTTTCAAAACTTCATTTACAAATTTTCTGCTTTCCCACTGGGTAATTTTAAGGTTATGATCCAAATAATTACCGCACATTTCAGGTTTGGTTGCCGGAATTTCGCCTTCAAAATTTATAACGTGTTCAAACGAATCCGTTACGGCGGATAAAACATCCTGCGGGGTTAAATTTCCTTTAAAAATAAAATACATTCCGGTGCGGCAACCCATAGGGCCTATGTATACGGTTTTGTCAGCCCACTGAGCATTGGAACGGAAATACACCGCAATTAAATGCTCCAACGTATGCATTACCGAGGTATCCATCACAGGTTCACGGTTTGGCTCCTTCATTCTGATATCAAAGGTTGTAACAAACCCGTTTTCAATTTCGTCTACCCTTGAAACATAAATTCCCCTAAGCAATAAATCGTGATTAATGCCAAAACTCGTTACGTCCATAAATACCCTCCTATATTTTAATTTTAACTCCATACTCCTTTAGCCAAAAGTTTATTTGAAGTATATAAGCTGCGTACTGCACGGCGGACATAAGCTGACCGTACCACGGCACAGTATAATCCTTTTTTTCCGGAAAAAATTCGCTGACCCTGGTTTTGTCGAATAAATTAAACACCGGAGCGGAAGAATCGTTCATTATTTCAGTAATTTTACCCAATAATATTTTTTCGTATTCCGGGTTGTAGGTTTTTGGGTAAGGGCTTTTTTTCCTGTTTATAATCTCTTCCGGAAGTATACCTTTAACCGCCTGTTTAAGCAAGTGTTTTACCTCGCCGTTTTTATTTTTCATTTCCCACGGAATGTTTAAAACGTAATCCATTAATTTATAATCCGCAAAAGGAGCGCGGGCGGTAACTCCGGCGTAAAAACTCATTCTCTCAAGCCTGTCGGTTAATGTTGCCATAAAAAACTTAACCGTAAGGTAAAAAATTTCCCTTATGCGCGCAAATTCCGGGTTTGTTTCACCGGACGAAAAGCTCTGCGCCTGCCGTATGTATTGATTATAAATATTTCGCGCAAATTCTTCAACATTAATTTTGTCCGATACATCGCTTCTTAAAAGCCGCGTTCTTACCGAAAAATCCGTACTCCACGGAAAGGTTTGCGCGTTAATCATTTTCTCGTTGTGAAACCAGGGGTAGCCGCCGAAAATCTCGTCGGAACATTCGCCGGATAACGCAATGTTATTGTAATTTTTTATTTCGCGGAAAAAATAAAGTAAGGACGAATCTATATCCGCCATACCCGGCAAATCCTTTGCCAAAACCGCGTCAAACAACAAATCCGCCATTTGTGAGGTATTGCATTCAATAAAGGTGTGGTTGGTTCCGGAAAAGGCGGACATTTTTTTTGCCCAGGGTTTATCCTGTTCCGGCTGGAAGCTGTTTTGTGTAAAATAGGTATCGTTACCGGTAAAATCGAACGAAAAGGTGTTTAGTGTTTCGCCGTAATTTTTTAACTCGCCGGAAGAGAGCGCGGTTACGGCGGCGGAATCAAGCCCGCCGGAGAGCATGGCGCAAACGTCAAATCCGGTTTGGAGCTTTACCGATTCCGCAAGCAATATCCTTGTGTTTTCTATCGTATCCTCATAGCTGTCGCGGTGCGGCTTGAATGTTAAATCCCAGTATTTATGTATTTTAATGCCCAGTTTGTTGTAAATTCCGAAACATCCGGGCGGTATTTCCTCTATGCCGTCGAATATGCCGGAGCCGGGAAGTTTTGCCGGGCCAAGAGCAAGAATTTGGCTGATACCCTGCTCCGATACCGAGCTTTCCACGCCGGGATACCGCAAAATAGCTTTTATTCTTGACGCAAAAATTATGCGGCGGTTTAAAATGGTATAAAAAAGCGGCATGTATCCCGCTCTGTCGCGGAAAAGGTAAAGGGTTTCGCCGTCCCAAACCGCAAAGGAAAATACGCCGTTTACCCAATGAATGTAATCTGCGCCGTATCTTAAAAACCCTTCAAGTAAAATTTCCTCGCTTGTTTCGGTTTTAAAATCCGCGCCTTCGCCTTTAAGGCGCATTTTTAATTCGGATTTATTGTAAATTTCACCGCTAAAGCAAATCCAGTATGTGCGGCCGGTTAAGGTTTTGCTTATTGAGTAAACGGAAGAGTTTGGAGTTTCAAACGCGCAGAACGAATCCAAGTATATGTAATTATTTTCGGAGGTTATTCCGCTTTGCTTTTCGCTCATAAGCTTTATTATTTCTTCCCATTTTCCCCGCTTTAGGGTTAAATCCTCGTTGTAACCGCAAAAACCCGTAATGTTTCGCATAAAATCACTCCTTAAATTTAAATTTCTGATTTCTGATTATTAATTATTGCCTAAGGTATAGTTTGCCGTTAAAGGTATTTACTAATTATTTTATGTTTCGCGGTTGGGTTTATGAGTAAATCGGATGTTGCTTCAATTATTACGACAGCCTTGAATAATAAGGTGTCTGATTTCATTTTCCGTAAGCAGCAATTTAGCTGTTCGTTGCCCAGAACTAAACACTAATAATTGCCCGCTAATAGCAGCCCACTGAAAATTACCCGCGCTTTGTGTAACTGTTCTATAGGGGTTGCAGGAGGGCTTCGGCGCAAATTATATCGCCCAGCAATGTGCCACCTGACGCTTCAGAACATTTTTGAGCGCACCAAAGTTATAATAAA
>JAISVZ010000067.1 GCA_031271295.1 Clostridiales bacterium
TACGTTGGAAAGTACACCGATTTTTTCCGCTCGCCTAACGCTGAGATTTCAGGCGAAACGGAATATGTTTTTAGTGACCCGCTTGTGGAACAGTCCGTTCGCGCCGCGCTCGGCAAGGCAGATGGCGAAACGGTTACTTGGGATGAGCTAAAGGGTGTAACTTCACTATGGTTTTTAGGCGGTTACGCTGTCAATAATTCGCAGCAATATTGGCAGTACAATGAGACGTTTGACCCTTCCCCAATATACGCTGACCTAAAAGACCTAAGCGATTTGGAAAACTGCGCAGAGTTATCCGAGCTGATTATTAACGGTCAAACGATTGAAGATGTTTCCGCGTTGGCGTCCTGCTACAAACTCAGAAAGCTGCATCTGGTGAATTGCCCTAATCTCGGCGATATATCCGCATTGGCATCGCTTAATACATTAGAGGAGTTTGATGCCGTAAAGTGTGACATTTCCGATTTAACGCCGTTGGTACATCTGCCGTTATTGCGCGCGTTGACCGTTATACAACTGCCGTTATCCGATTATTCGGCCTTTGAGCAGATGAAAAATTTACGTCAGTTACAAGTCAGGCAAGTTCCTCTGCAAAGCATTACGGAACTTGGTAATCTCACGCAGATGGAGGAGTTGACGCTGCGTGATACGCTTATTGATACTCTGGACGGTATAGAAAGTTTTGGCGCATTAACCAAACTGACGTTAGAAAACGGTGAAGGCGTACGGGATTTTTCGCCGTTAAACAATCTGCCCGAACTGCGTGAATTGGAAATATCTGCGGATTCAGTGCCGAGAGTGGCCGCAACCATGTCAAACAAGGACATTATGGTGAGAGTTATAGGGTCAAATGATTTGCTGCCTTTGGAAGATACGGCAGTTTCGTTTACGGAACCTCTCGTAGAACAGTCCGTCCGCGCCATGCTCGGTATGACCGAGGGTGAGACAGTGACTTGGGGGGATTTGAAAGATGTTACCGAATTGTACTTTTTGGGCAATGACGCCGTAACAAACAAAGAAGGCGTCGAAAGGCTGATGCGGCAATATGACGAAGCGCAAATTACGCCGTCCGGCAGCCTGAACGACCTAAGCGATTTCAAAAACATGGAGAATTTGCGAAAACTCGTTATTATCGGTCAGCCTGTTGAGGATTTATCTTTGTTGGCGGACTGTCCGGGGCTTTTTGAACTGGACTTGCATGTTTGCCCCCAGCTGCGGGATATATCTGCGCTGACGCAATGCCTCCAGTTAGAAAATCTCCATCTGCTTGCCACCGGCGTATCGGACTTGTCGCCGCTGACAGAACTGCCGAGGTTGAATACCCTGCGTCTTACCCGCAATCTTGACATGAATTTTTCGGCTGTTGAAAATATGGATACGTTGCGTCATTTGGTTATCGCGCAGGTACCGCTGTGGAGCTTGTCCGAACTGGGTGCCCTACCTCGTATAACCGCGCTTGAACTTCGCGATGTTCAATTAGACAGTTTGAACGGCATAGAAAATTTCACCGCACTGTCGTCGCTTATCCTACAGCGTACCGGAAATATAAGGGATTTTTCGCCGATAAACAATCTGCCTGATTTGCGCGAATTGACAATACCGGTAGATATGGAACTTGATGCAGCCGCGACCATAACCCGTGATGATGTTCAAATTACACTGATAAACTAAACCGTATTCCCGCGATGCAGCTCACTTTAAATAATAAAAAATTTAAAAAAGCCAAAATGTATGCAAGCAGCATACCTTTTGGCTTTTTTTCTGTGTTACGCTTATGTCAGAGAGCAGCCAAGACAGAGGCAGGCTCCCAAAATAAAAATACAGGAGGTTACAAGCAATGAAAAGAATTTTATCAAGGCGGTTGCTTTCAATGGCGCTTGCGCTCTTGATGCTTACGGGTGTATTCGTTTCAACGCCGTTGCCCGCGACAGCGGCGGACACTCTCGTAAACGCCGCCAATACTTCAGCGCCTATAAACGGTGTTATGCGTAACATCACCGCCGCCCAATTAGTCGCGGATATGGGTGTGCTTAACACGAACCACTCACGCGCGTTGGGTATGGTGAACTATGATGAGTATGAAATAGGCTACATGACAGACCCCAACCCCAACGACGCATACAGCAAGGTTCAGTGGATGACACTTTGGGAGGACGGCGTAACCGCCTCTGTTCCATCTGAGTTTGCCGGGAAAACAAGGGATTACAGTCATCAGGTGGGTTATCATCAAATAGGTTCGGGTGAGTTTTATACTTTGGAGAAATTTGCTCAAGTAATTCAAGATTTCAAAGACGCAGGGTATAAGGCCATACGCCTGCCCGTGTCATGGACTTATTGGGCGAACAGCTCAACGCATGAAATTGACGAGGAATGGATGGACTTAGTTGAAGCCTGCGTAAAAATCATTTTAGATAATGGTTTGTATTGTATTATTAACACTCATGAGGATTATATGGCACGGTCATGGGTAGGCGACCATTGGGAAGAAGATTGGATGTCCGCTCAATATAAGCCCTATGTGGATGCCCGATATGCTGCGCTTTGGACGCAGATTTCCGAACGCTTCCGCGATTATGGCGACTATCTGCTGTTTGAATCGTTCAATGAGCCGGTTGACGGGGAAAGCGTAAATCAGAAACAAGGCGGCTATGAAAAACGCGTTGAAAACGGAATTGCAAGAGTTAACGAGCTGCAAGACCTGTTTATGAAAACCGTGCGCGGCACAGGCGGCAATAACGCGACGCGGTTTCTGTCACTCACACATTATGGCGTAAACCCGGAATTTATAGATTTTGTTCGTCTGCCGCAGGACGAAAACATTATCTTTCAGACACACTTATACGCTCGCAATATGGAACTTAGCGTCTTAACAGTCTGGAACCGCGCAAATGCTGCCGACAGAAAATGGCTTGATACGCATTTCGCCGCAATTAAGAAATTTAAGGACAAAACCGGCGTACCTGTAATTTTGGGTGAGTTCGGAAACACCACAAGGCTTACGCTGCGCGATAGGATTGACTTAGCAACGTATATACTCGAAAAAGCTAAAGCTTTGGGCGTACCGGCCTTCTGGTGGGAGTGTACGATGGATTCGGAATGGGACAGGCAGATGATTGCCAATGCTTTCAGCCTGTATAACCGAAACAAAATGGAGTGGGAGTATCCCGAAATTCTGGGCGCCATGAGGAATGTTGCCAATGGTAAAACGGTATCAAATAAGATTGCGACGTTTGACGGCACGGCTAAAGAGTCAGCGTTCAGCGCCGAGGCGCAAAGCTATATTACAGGAGCCGATAAGTCGATTACCTACAAACGTGTGTCGGTTGACGGCATTGAGATTATCGCCGCTTACCGCGACGACGGAAAGAAAAAGCCGGTTATCTTCATGCTCCACGGCGGCGGAGGAAGTAAAGAGGATATGTTAGACTCTATTGAGAATTACGCAAAAGAGGGTTTCTACGCTGTCTCACTTGACGCAGCCGGTTGCGGCGAGAGTCAAGTCGGCCCGATTATGGCATATAAGGCGTTTGATGTTACCGTCGGGTACATTGACACGCTTATTGAGTATGCAAATACCCTTCCTAACGCGGACGCAAGCCGCTTTGCAGTCGGAGGCGGTTCAATGGGCGGCAGTATATCGTTCTGCTATGCGGCGCGCGGCAAATATAAGCCGAAAGTAATACTGCCGGATATGGGAACACCGGATTTAACGAAAAACAGCGACGGGCCTATGTTCGATTGCTTCGATAGAGGCAAGTCGGGGCAGCCCATGACCATGCCAAAAGAGGAACTGTTAGCTTTCGCGAAAGGTTACTCCCCGATTAACACGCCGGAGCGTTTTATGGGAGTTGCGATTTATGCCCGAAATGGCGCGGCGGACAAAATTACGCCGCCAACGGGTTGTAAAAACCTTGAAAGCGCGTTAAAAGCTCTTGGTCATAAAAATATGAAGTTCAATTATTACCCGAACGTCGGTCACGGAGGCAATATGGACGACGGCGGCGCGGGTCTTAAGTTTTTGAAACAGCACATGGGTTTGAACTAAGCATTGCCTAAAATATAATTATAAAACAAGGAGGAAAATTTAATGAAAACAGCTAAGATTCTTGCAACGTTGTGTGCGGTTGTTGTCAGTTTTGTGTTTTTGGCGGGGGTAGTGTCTGCGGCCGGGGTAATAACTAAAGCGGCCTATAACAACACCAAAGTTCTTTTGAATAACCGCGAGCTTACTCTTGCCGCGCCGTTAGTCGCAATTGAGGATGAATCCAATCCCGGTTTTACCGTAAACTACATGCCTGTCCGCGCGGTATTGGAGAGCATGGGTTATATAGTAGAATGGGACGCGGCAAATAACGCGGTAGTGATTACATCTCAAGGTGCCGTGCCGCTGACCGACGGTGTTTCGGCTCCTGCGGCCGGTACTGTATCAAAAGCCGAATACAACGCAACCAAAGTAATTTTCGACGGAAATGAATTGCAGCTTTCCGCAGCGTTAATCAGCATTGTGGACGAAGCCGCACTCGGCTTTACCGTGAACTATATGCCCGTCAGGGCTGTGCTTGAGGGCATGGGCTACGGCGTGGAATGGAGCGAGGCGGAAAACGCGATTCGCCTTACTTCTCAAGTATCGGAAGAAGTTATTGCCGAGCCGGTTGCCTTGCGCGATATGTTTCCCAAATTGGAGGCGCAGGGTTTTACGGTTGATGTTATATCCGAGGATGGAAGGGTTGAAATCATCTTAACGGCAGACGGAAAAACAGCTACGGTTTTTGCGCCTCCTATGGGCGAAACTATGGCGAAAGTTGTTTGCGGGAGCGAAGAAACCACCTTGGCGTTTGTAATAGTGGACGGTTCCTCTTTCGTCAACGAAGCGGACTTTATGACCGCTTTGGCCGAAGTTGGGTTTACAGAGTAATCTTTGTACAGGTAACTACTTGGCGCGTCACGGTATACTCTTAACGAGTGCGCGGCGCGCCGAGTAGATTAGATAAGGAAACAAGGGAGGCAGGGGGCGTGGCCGGTAAATTTTCAACGGACGTTTTACTGAAAAGGCTCTTCAAAACAACCAGCATATCTCGTTTCCTTAATCGCTATGGTGATAACATGAAGCGGGCGCCGCTTAATATTTACATCAATCAGATTTGTGAAGCAAAAGGAATCGCGCCGGAACATATTATAAGAAAATCCGGCATGTCCCGCAGTTATGGCTATCAGATTTTCAGCGGCATAAGAAAGCCATCCCGCGATAAGGTATTGCAACTTGCTGTCAGTTTTGAAATGGACTATGACGAAACGCAGGAACTTTTAAGAACGGCGCGGAAATCTCCTCTCTATCCAAAAGTTGAACGTGATGCCGCAATAATTTATGCGCTGCACAAAAAGCTTAACATAGCCGAAGTTCAAGCTCTGCTAAATGAACTGGCATTGCCTTTGTTGGGGGAAGATGATAGGTGTGAAAATTAAAAATCACCCTTGCGGGTAATAAAAAAATAGCTGAAATGTATGCGTCGCGCATACCTCCAGGCAACCATCCAAATATTCAACTAATACTAATTCCAATTTAATTACTATTCACATCTTCCCGCCCAGCATCGCCGCTTCTTCAAGCTCCTCGCGTCCGGCAATCTCTCCTATGTTGTGAAGCCCGGCGGCAGTAACGATACCGGCGTTCTCCCAGCCATAAGCACGGCACAGCCTGTTCAGCATGAAAACGGCGCCCTCATTTACATCTGAGTTTTTGTTCCCGCAGGTTAGAAGCATACCAACCCGTTTTATCATCGCTTTCACACTTATTAACGGGTACATACGGTCGATGGCAAGTTTTAACTGCGCCGTGACGCTCCAGTAATAAATCGGCGATGCCAACACCAAAGCGTCAGCCTTTCGGAGCGCGTCAAGAACCGGCGGCATATCGTCCTTTTGGATACAGATGCCCTTTTCCTTAAAACAATGCCCGCAACCCAAGCACCCGCCGATTTTCATATCGGCCGTTCGAAAAAGAGTTACACTATTGCCCGCATTTTCCGCGCCGATGGTGAACGCTACGCAGAGCATGTCGGTATTGCCGCCCTTTCTCGGTGAACCGGACAGAACTACGATGTTTTTCCTCACGGTATAACCCCCATTCATATTTCAAGCCCCCCGCGTTGTTACTCCGATAAATTTCCTTATCGCCTCATCCTCGGAAGCTGCGAAGAAAACATGGCTGCCGTTATTGCATTCATATATGAAGTCCCGCAAAGGTTTGCTGGTATAGCTTGAGAAATCCCCGATGATCGCCAGCTTCACATGATAGTTGACGAATTTTTGAAGTATCTCCCCGGCAATCCCGGTGGAAAGCACAAAGAAACTCTCCGCAACCGCAGATTTGGATACGGCAATACAGTCGCATCCGGTTTCGTATTTAACCGCAGCAATTAAATCAAGAGCAGACTGCGTATCGGTTATAACAGGCTCGTCGCTTTGTACTGCGGCAACGCCGCTTTTCACTCGCATTGTCATTGGCATAAGTCACACTCCAGCCTTTCCAAATACCGCCGTCCATGGCGCAGACGCTGTATCTATATTGGTTATCAAAACCTCCGCCTTTTTATACCAATTGCGGAAACATCTTAAATATAGCATCAAACCTGCCAAAATACAAGGTTAAAAGACAGAATTTTTACACCAATTACACTGAATTTGTTTGGACGTTTCTGTCCACACTTCTTCTGAAAATGAAGATTAATGCGACATCTTTGAATAATAAGCTGACTTATTTACCTGTGCTTTTTTTCAGGCTGTCCGGTACAGGTACAGGGAGAATTACCTCTTATATTATCCGCGCTTTTTGCGCTAAATTCAGCAGGGGGGATGTAGAGGCTTCGGCGAAAATTAATGATGACGAAGATGCTCTGCATCATCAAAAAATGTTATAATAGGCAGAAATACCACCTGCAAAAAAAGAACAAAACGAACTTAAGTATTTTTTCGTTTTTTTCGCCCAAGCCAATGAAGCGCAAATTGCAGGAGCCGCAAATAGCGTAATTATAGGAAAAAACAAAATGGCATTAAGGCAAATCGCAAAAAAATAGAAAATAGACTTTCGGAATTTCTATCATTCTATCATTCTATTTTACATTTTTTAGTTTTGAAAGGTATAAGTCAGCAATATAATGAGCGGTCAATTTAGGTAACGTAAAAATCCCGCAAATTGCCAAATCGTTTTTTTTCTTGACAATAATTTTGCTCCGTGATAGACTACCGCTGACGTTAAGCTTTAACTCGCGAAACTCAGTTTTTGGGGGATTAGCTCAGTTGGGAGAGCGCTTGACTGGCAGTCAAGAGGTCAGGAGTTCGAACCTCCTATTCTCCAGTAAACAAAAACCGTATGAAATCAATATTTCATGCGGTTTTTGTTTTTGTTCGAGAGCGCATTACTTCGTAAAGCTGCAACTTTCTCAGTTGAAAAATCGGTCAGTCAAAAATCGGTCAGATAAAAATCAACCGGTCAAAAATCGGTCAGATAAAAATCGGTCAGCATGTCAAAATCGGTCAGCCAACCAAAAGGTAAAGGTTTACGCGTTTTATCCGAATCTGCCGGTGAAGTACCGCCGTGTGAGTGGGCAAGTTGTAAATTGACAGTTTAACTTATTAATGATAACTTTATAGCGTTATGTTATTTCGAATAATACGGATATAAAATTTCCGTAAACACAAGGGGAGGAAAACCGATGAAGCTAACCAACACCGCAATAACCGGGGATTTTTTTAAGAAATATTACAGCCTGATAATTAACGAACTAATGCCGTATCAGTGGGACGTTTTAAACGATAAAACCGACGCCGCGGAAAAAAGCCACGCGATAGAAAACATTAAAATTGCCGCCGGAGCAAGCAAAGGAGAATTTTCCGGCATGTTATTTCAGGACAGCGATTTTGCCAAGTGGCTTGAAGCCTTGGGTTACTGCCTGCAAAAGGGGGATTTGCAAAATTTTCGCGCCAAGGCGGACGAAATTATAAATTACATAGCCCAAGCGCAGGAAGCGGACGGTTATTTTAACACATATTTTCAGCTTACCGCGCCGGAGCGCAAGTTTACAAATTTGCACGAAGCCCATGAACTGTACTGCGCGGGGCATTTAATAGAAGCCGCGGCAGCTTATTACGAAGCTACAAAAAACGAACAGGTTCTGAGTATTGCGCAAAAACTTGCGGATTTGATATGCTCGCGGTTCGGAGAAGAGCCGGGTCAAATTCGCGGATACGCGGGTCATCAGGAAATTGAGCTTGCGCTTATAAAGTTGTACGAACTTACAAACAACGAAAATTACCTTAAAACGGCGTGTTTCTTCCTTGATGAACGCGGCGCGGAGCCGAATTTTTTTATAGAGGAAGCCAAAAAACGCGGAGGCTTTTCCGAATGGTCGAAACGGACGGAAAGATACCCGTCGGATTTTACATACAACCAGGCGCATAAGAGGGTTCGGGAGCAGTTCGAGGCAAAGGGGCACGCGGTACGCGCCGTTTATATGTATACGGCAATGGCGGAAGCCGCACGCCTAACGAATGATGCAACTCTGTTAAACGCCTGCGAAAAGCTTTTTGATAATATCACGCAAAAACAGATGTACATAACGGGCGGCATAGGGCAAACAAACCACGGCGAAGCCTTTACTTACGATTACGATTTGCCCAACGATATTAACTATTCCGAAACATGCGCGTCTATCGGGCTGATATTTTTTGCCCACAGTATGCTGAAAATGAACAAAAATTCCAAATACGCGGACACAATCGAGCTTGCGTTATACAACACCGTGCTATCCTCCGTGCAGACGGACGGCAAGCGGTATTTTTACGTAAACCCGATGGAAGCCGTACCGGAAAACAATCAAAACCCCGCCAGGGCGCATGTTAAAGCGGTAAGGCAGAAATGGCACGTGTGCGCCTGCTGCCCGCCCAATTTGGCGCGTCTTTTGGCGTCTTTGGAAAAATACATTTATATGTGGGATGATAATATCCTGTATATAAATCAGTATATCTCGTCAGTAGCAAATTTCGAATCGGATTCGGGGCACTTTAAGGTTGAAATGCAATCCGGCTTTCCAAATAGCGGGGAAGTTTCCGTTTGTGTTAAGTCGTTTGCAGGTGAGGCGGTTGCGCTTCGAATACCCGCGTGGTGCAAAAATTACACCTTTACAATGTCGGGCAATGCTATAAAACCAGAGATTAAAGACGGGTACGCGTATGTTAAAATACCGGACATAAAAGGGAATTTTGACGCAAGCACCGATACTTTCGATATTTTACGCGTCAATTTTATAATGGAGCCGGAATTTATTTACGCGAATACCGCCGTACGCGCGGATGCCGGAAAAACCTGCGTAAAACGCGGCCCGCTTGTTTATTGCCTTGAGGAAACGGATAATATACATAACCTGCACAACCTTTCGGTAAATACGAAAAGCGATTTAATTTTAAAACCGGGCAACATCGGCGGGTTTGATTTTTACGCGATAACCGCGGACGGGTTTGCGGAATCCGCTTCGGATAAAGGTGAATTATATACTTCAAACGAACCGATTCGCGAAGATATGAAGCTGAATTTTGTGCCGTATTTTCTGTGGGGAAACAGGCAGCGCGGCGAAATGATTTGTTGGGTAAGGCGTTAATATACTATAAAAAATAGAAGGGATGGGCTTTATGAGCAGGCTTATTATTAACTGCAACAAAAAAGGCGGGAAAATTAACAAGGAGATTTACGGGCATTTCTCGGAACATTTGGGGCGGTGCATTTACGGCGGAATTTACGTGGGAGAAAATTCCGAAATCCCGAATGTTAAAGGTATGCGCAGCGATGTTGTGGAGGCGCTTAAAAAAATCAAACTGCCTGTGCTTCGCTGGCCGGGGGGCTGTTTTGCCGACGAATACCACTGGATGGACGGAATCGGCGCTAAGGAAAAACGCAAAAAAATGATCAATACCCACTGGGGCGGCGTTGTGGAGGATAATTCGTTCGGCACTCACGAGTTTTTGGAGTTTTGCGAACAGGTTGGCTGCGAGCCGTATATAAACGGCAACTTGGGCAGCGGAACTGTGCGGGAAATGAGCGAATGGGTTGAGTATATGACATTTGGCGGGCTTTCGCCAATGTCCGGTTTGCGCGAGGCAAACGGGCGCAAAGAGCCGTGGAAGGTAAAATATTTCGCGGTTGGCAACGAAAACTGGGGATGCGGCGGCAACATGAGGCCGGAATATTACGCGGACGAATACCGCCGTTACCAAACATATCTGCGCAACTACGGCGATAACAAACTGTATAAAATAGCCTGCGGCCCTAACGACTTTAACTTTAACTGGACAAAGGTACTTATGGAGAACGCAAAGAATCATATGGACGGGCTTTCGCTTCATTACTATACAATCCCGAACAATTGGGCGAAAAAGGGCTCGGCAACGGATTTTACCGAGGAATATTTCTATATGACCCTTAAAAAAGCTCTGCAAATGGATTACCTTATCAAGGAACACAGCCGCATCATGGATAACTACGACCCGGAGAAAAAGGTAGCGCTTATTGTGGACGAATGGGGAACATGGTACGATGTTGAGCCGGATACGAATCCGGGTTTCCTGTATCAGCAAAACACAATGCGCGACGCGCTTGTTGCGGCGGTTACGCTCAATATATTTAACGGACACTGCGACAGAGTAAAGATGGCAAATATCGCGCAGATGGTTAACGTACTTCAGGCGGTAATTTTAACCGAGGGAAGCAAAATGATTTTAACGCCAACCTACCACGTGTTTGATATGTACAAGGAACACCAGGACGCGGTGCTGCTTGAAAGTTATGTTGAAGCTCAAAACGTGGGCACAAATGACGATTTGGTTCCGGATTTGCACGTTTCCGCGTCGGAAAACGAAAACGGAACGGTACATATTACGCTTGCGAACCTTTCGGCTTACAGCACCAGAGAAATTGATATGGAGATTTTGGGCAAAGATGCGAGCAAAATTGACGCAAGAGTGTTAACCGGAAAAATGGACGCCTTCAACAATTTCGCGGACGGCGAAGCCGAAAACGTTAAGCCGCAGGTTTTTAGCGGCATTAAAAAATCCGGCGAAAATTACAGTTTTACCATTCCCGCCTGTGCGGTTATGAGCATTACGCTTGGGTAAAACTGTTGGGCAGAATAATCCCAAAACGAAACGTTTAGGCGAAATGAAAGTTTTAATGCAATTGGCGAACGGTTTTGCCGGCGATGCGAGGGAAATTTATGGTTGATGCAAACATAACGCCTATAGGCGTGTTTTGCCCGCGATGCGAAGAGAAGTTCGCTAAAGCGGCGGGTTACGGGGAAAATTACCGGCAAACCTTGGAGAAATATTTAACGGCGATTCCTCCGGAGATTAAAACCTCTCCGGAGGAATATAATAAGCGCATAGGGCTGTGCGAGGGTTGCGGGCAGTATTTAGCGGATTCGTTCACCTGCCTTATGTGCGGGTGTTATGTGCAAATGCGTGCGGCTAAAGAAGTTATTAGCTGCCCGCTGTCAAAATGGTAAGAAGTTGTACTTTATAATTTATTTATACCGAAAGGGGAAGCAAAATAATGGATAAGAGGAAAATGAGAAACGGTGAAACGGTTTCACGGCTCGGAATGGGGTTAATGCGTTTGCCGGAAGCGGAAGGGCAAATTGATTACAAAAGAGCGGAGGAAATGATAGATACCCTTATGGCGGCGGGGGTTACGTATTACGATACCGCGTTTTTTTATCACGGCGGGCACAGCGAGGAATTCGCGAACAAAGCTCTGATTTCCCGTTACCCGCGCCACAGCTTTACTATAGCCACAAAAATGCCGCTTGGCGAAGCCGAAAAAGCGGGCAGCCCCGAAATAATATTTAACGGTCAGCTTGAAAAACTCGGCGTGGATTTTATTGATTATTATTTGATGCACGGCATAAACTGGGGCGGGTTTGAATACGCGCAAAGGCTCGGCGCGGATACGTACCTTAAAAAAATGAAGGAAGAGGGCAAAATCCGTTATTTAGGCTTTTCATTCCACGGCCCGGCGGACGATTTGCCCAAGGTGCTGGACGCTTTCGAATGGGATTTTTGCCAAGTGCAGCTTAACTATTTCGACTGGGATTTAGGCGAGGGCAAAAAACTCTACGAGGCGGCGCATTCGCGTAATGTTCCTTTGGTTGTAATGGAGCCTGTGCGCGGCGGCGGTTTATCCAACTGCCATCCGGATGTTAAAAAGGTTTTTACAGACGCAAACCCGGAAGCTTCTGTTGCGTCGTGGGCGCTTAGGTGGGTAGGTTCGCTTGAAGGCGTGGATATTGTACTTAGCGGCATGAGTAATATTGAGCAGGTTAACGACAACATAGCAATGTTTTCGCCGCTTAAAACGCTTACGGAAAAGGAATACGCCGTTATTAAAGACGCAATGAAAAAGTTCCGCGAACTGCCGCTTATTGGCTGCACCGAATGCCGTTACTGCGAAAAATGCCCGCAAAACATTTCCATACACAAGCTTTTTGGCGGATATAACGACAAAATCCGTTTCGGCTCGTCGTGGTATTTAATGAATTACCGCAACTGGGAAAAGGATAAGTTAGCGGATAAATGCATAAACTGCGGAGTGTGCGAAGCCGCCTGCCCGCAGGGGATTAAAATTACCGAAAAAATTAAGGAAGTATTTGAAAATTACACCTGAGAAATAAAAGCTGCGAAGAACGAAACATTACAAAATACGTTTGTATTGCCCGCACTTTTACACAAAATTCAGTAAGAGTTACAGAGGAGGCCTCGGCGCAACTATATCGGCAAGCGATATAGTTTGCACCGAAGCCTTTCCGGTGTTAATCTTTGCAGGCAGCAAAGGGTGCGCGCAAGTTTGTGCGCTGCCGAATATTCGAAGGAGGTGTAATTACAGTAGATTTGCGACCTTTTTGAACGCTTCCACTGCGTCGCTTACTCTTACATAGGCGTTTTCGTCAAACGCCGCCACAGGAATCCCCACAGATTCCGTTTCATTTTCAAAGTATAAAATATCTTCGTTTTCGTCATAGCGAAGCTTGGCGTTTTCACTGAAAAGTTCGCCAAATGAGGTAAACCAATTTTGCAGTTTCTCTACGGATTTCCAATCGGAATTGTCCTTCAAATAATCCTCTGAGTAAATAAAATAATTTTGTTTTTCGGCATCGCTTATTACCGCGTAACCGATAGTTTCATAAACAAGCTCCAAGGGATAATAATGGTTATTTGCATCAATTTCTTCACTGCCGTTGACATTATAAAGCCCGTACATCCAATGGTCTTTCTTCCTAATCTCATCACCTTTATGGATTACCAGTTTTGTTTTTCTTTCAATACCATACTCCAAATCGCTATCAAAGGAAAAATCTTTA
>JAISVZ010000080.1 GCA_031271295.1 Clostridiales bacterium
TTGTACTTATCGAAAGCCTCAAGATAATATATGTAGGTTATATCCGGGTTTAAATAATGGTCTGTATAAGTGCGTTCGCTGTTTACCGGATACTGTTTAAGCAGGGTATCTTTGCCGCCGTCTTTGCGGTAAAGCTTGTAGTTAAGAGCTTCGCCGCTTGTAACGTCGTCCCATGTTAGTGTAATTTGCATAGGCCCCGGTTGCGCGTTAAGTACAGGTATATTAGGCGCGGTGTTTTTAAAGTTGTAGGTTGCTTCGTAGTATTCGCTTACGTTGCCTGAAGAATCCTCGGCAAAAAAGCGCATGTTATGATAACGCATACTATTTAATAGCTTTATGAATGAACTGAATCCCTGTAATCGCTAAAGAGATAATAACAAAAATAATTTGCTTCTTTAACCCTTTGTCGTATACTATTTGAAATTTTGTACGATGTTTGGCAAGCATTGTTGCCGCAATAATAAGCCCAGTTAATAAAGATACCGCCACGGGAAACAGTTGTTGAACCCATAAAAACGAAAGATGTAAGAGCATAAATAAATACGGAAGTGTAATTATAAAAAAAACACCGGGCGCGCCGGAACTGCCATCTATTGAATAACCTGTTGCAAAAGAAGAGATTATCCACACCACAATGTAATAACCAAATGATATAATTATTGGTAAAAAAATTTCTGAAGCATCAATAGGCGTTTGAGATGCGCATAATTTGGAAAGGAACACTTTTTTCATGTACTCGTACCACACCCATAAAAAAAATAATAATAAGTAAACGGGTATAACTATATGCAAAACGTCAATTATGGGAATTATAAAATCAAACCGCATTGATTTAATCCAGTTGTAGAAGAATTTGCCTTCCCTAATAGAAGAAGTAAAGATGTCGTCAACATACAAACCAATAAGCAACAAAATTCCGAGAACGTTCGGGCTTACAATAAATGATAGTACAAACATCTTGACTGAATATCCTTTTTTCATATACTCCCTCCAACAATCAAATCACATATTATTGCGTCTTTGACTTTTTATAAAGCTAAGGCGTTTTCCCCATAAAAACTCATCAAGTATCGAAATAGGTACTCATTCTCATCATATCTTCCATATACGTTAACATGAAATCCTGATAATTCTATGCGAACAGTTTTATAATCTGGTGGATAATAGTAAACATGAAGGCTTATATCCCCCATATTAATATAGTAAGAATTACTTACTCCAAATCGCAAAACATTTGCATAAATATCCGCATATGAGTTCTTTAATATAGATAAAATGTATTTTTGACTTTCTATACTATTGAAATAAAAAATTTTTGTTTCCGGAATAACATAGTCTTTCCCAAAATCTCCGCTCTTCTCCATTTCATCTATTTGTTTTTCAAGTTTATCAACGTAATAAGATTTTGTGACCTCGTTGTTTATAAAAACTACGTAAAAGGGAATTAACAAAAATAAAACGAAAGACATAATAAACGAAATCTTAATTAAAATCTTGATTTTCTTCATTTACATCAGCTCCTTTTTCCCAGAATAATAATGTAAAAAACAACAGCATCGATACACTCACAACAAATGCTTTAATACTACGGTTTAGACAATTTCAGATATAATTCCGGTACTACTTTCATATTCAAAACGATATTGATAGCTTACATAAGAATCCTTCCTGTTAGATGGATACCACATGGATGCATCAATTGATGTGGATTTACTCTTAAATCCAGCATAGTCATAAACCTTTACTTCTAAAGTATGTACTCCGTCAGCAAGCGAAAATTGTGGCTTAATCGTAAATGGTCGGTTTCCGTTCAAGTTTGTATTCCAGTTCTCTACAATAGAATTATCTATGCTCCACTCTATAGCAGCCACGCCTACATCATCTTCTTCCATTTCAACAGTAAATACATTGTTGGCTTCATCTAAATTTATTGTTACTCCCACCGGAGCTTTAATATCATATGCAACATTATAACTGTCAAATATTCGCCATGCTTCGGCTTTTCTTCCTTTAACATTCGTGTTAATTTGTTCATTTAAAAACCCGTCATAGAACTCATTAATATTGTTGTAACTTTTACAAAAAATTTCGTCAACTACTTTGAAAGAAAATGCTTTTCCTAATCCAAGAAATGCTCCCGCAACATATTCTTCCATCTGAGAAAAAGTATCATATTTTATGTTAGAAGGTGCTATGTTTCGCGGCTCGGATAGATATGGTGTAGGAAGTGTAACTGGATTACTTGTATGATCATTGACAGTAAAATTGCCGGAACTACTAATTCTATAAGGACCTGTAAAATCCATACCTGTATACGTCGTTCCTGGAGCACCGAAATAATAGCTACTTTCTGACTTTCTTACCTTTGCCGAAAAAAAGTGAGCCCACCCTTCCATATATGCTATTTGCAAAACGCTTGGTTTTTCATAATTGTGCATGAAGTTCTCTAACTTTATGCCATCCGGCAATCCGTCTGCAAACTCATACATTATTCTATGACCATATTCATGTATAATGGTTGATGGATTAATCTCGGCTTTATTTAATCCGTTTAGTATTATAAACTTGTTAACTTCCGGAATCGCATATGAACTTTCATTTAATGTTCCACCTCCCAATTCCCAAAATACCGTTGTTTTTTCAGGGTTTTTCGAAGTTTCGTCTTTATAGAAATTATGTGCTGTTTTTATCCAATGATATATATTAAAAGCCCCTATTAATTCATCATTTGTTGTTGTTCCGTCCGCTTGCACAGTCATATTTACTACTCCCAAGTCTAAAACAGGTTTTGTATTATAGAACTCTGTCGTACTCATCCACTGATAGGTATCGCCAGATAGTGGCGGTAAATCATCGGGTACAATAACTCGTACATCAAATATTTCTTTTATAATTTCAAGAAGTTGACTCAGATCAAACGTTGGTTTTTTTACCGACAAATACTCGTTGTCCATCTCAAGCTGCACAAACAAATTATAACCATATTGAGGAACATCTCCCGAATCACTGTCGTAGTCTTCTATACTATATTCAAAGATTCCGTCAATATCAGTAGTTGTAGTGCCTATTTCAACTGTTGTTCCATCTTGCGATATGTGAACAATTTTTACTTCATAATCACTCAAAACGGCAGTATCCTTAACCAACGTAATACCCGAAGAATAATCTTCCCGATAAAAATCATACATTAGCGTCCCTTTTACAGTCACTTCAGGGGGTCGCTTTAATTCCTCTATTACTATTGCTGTTCTGCTACCTTCCAATGTTACATTTCCCGTCATATCAATTTTAAGATATTCATCGCTATGCTTATTTTTAATGTAAAATCTTCCTACTGGATCTTGTTCCACTATCCAATATTGCGTATCAAGCGAATTGTTTGGCTGTAAATCAGTTATCACTATAAGCCCATTATCAATATCCAAAAATTTCGGTATAGCGTAATTCATTGTTACAAGTAAATAAGCTTCTTTTTCACCATTCCATTCGAAACGAAACTTAATACTGTCATCTCTGTTCAAATTCGAGCTGATAACATAGCTTGAAATTGGATTAACTGGATAACTTGGGTTTATATCAAGATAATGATAACTTCCTCCCATGTATACAGAAGGTATATAGCTTCTAATTTGCGCAGCTTTCATGTTAAACATGCCAAGTATGTTGAATAATAATGGGTTCGAATAAAGACTTAACATTGCCATATTTCGTTGCTCTTCAGGATATTTTTCGATGTCAAACTGCTTTTCGTTATTTGTTGCGGTACCGGAGAATGTTCTTACCGCAAAACCTTCCGGCGTTTCCGTTAACTCCGCGTTAAGGTAGTTAAAGTATTCCTCTAACGTAGGCAGAATATAATTTCCGTCTTCATCTTCTCTTATCAGCGTCCAGTCTATTGCCTCCGCATCCATTAACCCATCCTCGTTGGTATCCACAAGGCTGTCACGGCTTATCGGCGCACTAAGCACAATATACTGAATCTCTCCGTTGTAAAAAATCCTATAAAACGGAAGCCCTGCAACATCAAGCTCAAATTCCTCCACCACAGGTTCTATTTCGTCCGCAGTAAAGGTTATTGTGTAATTTAAACCCTCAAAATCGTACTCATCTTTAATAGTTACTTTCCATTTGTGATTGGCGTTGTAGCCGGGCGGTATTGATTCGGCTTCGCCTTCTTCATTACCGCTCCCTAATTCGCTGTCACTATCCGCTTCTTCCGCCGCCGTTATATCTACAATCTCCACCGCGTCCGCGTTTTCAAACTCCAGCGTGAAATTACCTCCGCTTACATCGTTTTGCGTATAATTATGCACAAACGCCGCTATTTCAAAGGTTTTCTCCGGTGTTACCTCTCCGCCGGTGAATTTCTCATTCACTTCTACTTTCACTTCGCCGGAATCGCTGTCCGAATCGCTGTCTGAATCGCTATCCGAATCGCTGTCCGAATCATTATCTCCTTCTCCGCCGCCGCCAACATCTCCCGGAATACCTATTTCAACCGGTATTGCCGATATTGAACCGTTGCCGCTAACTTCCATCATTTTCTCAAACTCGAACTTTATTTCCTCTTCCGTTATATCCGGC
>JAISVZ010000164.1 GCA_031271295.1 Clostridiales bacterium
CTGATAGGGCAAATGCTCAGAAACGGCAAAACGGCGGAGGCGATTTCTTCCTTTACAGACATTCCTCTTTCGAAAGTACTGAAAGTTAGAGAAATAATGTTGGTTAACGCATAATACGCAGCATGTTAAATAAATACGTTATTTCAGGCGTTTTTCTAATGATTGGTTTGTTTTAACACCGGATGGAAAACCGCGCACACTCTGCCGCCTGCAAAGAACATGCCGAAGCTCCTTGTAACCCTTATCGAACAGCAACCCAAAGCGCGGGCAATATTTACCGGAGAGGAGACTTTGCGGAGACTTTGCGTTTTTGTCATGAAAGCTTAGACATTTTTGTGTTTTGTTCGTATAATATTAAATAATAATTAAAACACAGGAGGATATGGCGGTATGGATGATGATAAATTAATGCTTGAGGCGGTAAAACGGGTTAAGGCAAGGGTTGCGTTTAGAAATCATTTTGTAAGTTACGTTTCGGTTAACGCTCTGCTTATTGTAATTTACCTGATTACGGGGGCGGGGTATTTTTGGCCGATATGGCCGATAGTTGGCTGGGGGTTTGGTCTTTTTATGCATTTTCTAAGCGCATACGGAATTCTTTGCACAAAAACTATGGAAGAGGAAGTTATGCAAGAGTACAAAAAACTTAAAGGCGATTTTTCTTCCGGTATTAACAGCGATTATTACATGAAAGAAAAAGCTCCGAATGAAAACTGAAATTTTCAAATCAAAAAACCCGCTGACAGCGGGTTTTTTAAAGTAAAAGCCTCCGGAGTTTTACCCCCACAAACTAAGCTGTTCGGGCTCCGGCGTGTGCGGGAACTCGCCCAAAAAGTTAAATACGGCGGCTCTATCGTATAATATGCCGTGTTTTTTGCATATATCAATTATAAGCCCGGAAAGTTCCCCTTCGTTATCGCTTTTAATTTCGTACATGTTGCCGTATTTGCGGATATATTTTTCGGTAAGTTGCGGAAAATGGCGGTTCAAATTTTCGTAGTAGTATTCGCGGTTGCCGTCGCGCAGCGTAAGACCAATGCCAAACGTAATTATTCCGTACACCTTTGCCCGAACAATGTAATCTAAAAGCCCTTCAATATTTTCCCGCGTATCGTTAATATACGGCAAAAACGGGCTTAGCCAAACTACGGTTTTAATACCCGCCTCGTTTAAAATTTTAAGAACCTCAAAGCGCCTTTTGGTTGTGCACACATTGGGTTCTATAATTTTGCATAAATCCTCATCGTAGGTGGTCAGTGTCATTTGCACCGCGCATTTCGCCTTTTGGTTTATGCTTAAAAGCAAATCCGTATCACGCAAAATTAAATCCGATTTTGTTTGCACGGCAAGCCCAAAGCCGTACCTTTCTATAATTTCAAAACATTTGCGCGTATGGTTAAGCTGCGCTTCCTCCGGTATATACGGGTCGCACATTGCGCCGGTACCAATCATACATTTTCCGCGTTTTTTGCGCAAAGCCGCCTCTAACAACTCCGGGGCGTTGATTTTTACCTCAACGTCCTCGAAGTTGTGGTTAATTTGGTAACACCTGCTGCGGCTGTCGCAGTAAATACAGCCGTGGGTACAGCCTCTGAAAACGTTCATACCGTTGCGCGCGGATAAAATCCCCTTAACCTCTTTGTAATGCATAATTTTAAAGCCCCAAAGCCGCCATTACAAAATAAACCGGTGAATTCCAATAGATTGTAATCTCGTTGGACGCGTAAGAATCTTGATGGTCTACATAGCATTTTGCGGGAGGATAGCCCTCGCGGTTTGACCTAAGCGTAGGGTCGTCGCCGGTGCTTTGGTTAGGCCCGCCAACAACCATACCCGGCACTGCCTCACCAACCGCAACCGAAGGACGGTGATGCGGATTTTTAGCCGCGTTTTCACCAAACCCGGTAATATAACCTTGCGATATTGAATTTCTGCCCAGAAGGTATCTCATGTGTTCCAGCGCGGCCAATTCGTATTCGGGAGTTTCCTCTATTGTTCTGCTGTAGAGCAACAGCGACATTGCGTTGTTGCCAACACCCATGTTCGAACCCCAGTAATAATTTGTTCCAAGTGACGTTCCGTATGGGTCTGTTTCGTAATTTTTCATAATCCCCTGGCAGTCCCCAAGGAGTTTGTTTTTCATCCTGAGCAAAAGCCCGTCGTCCGCTTCGAAATCCTTGGCGTGCATAAGATATGCGGCCATTCCGAAGGTTCCCATATCCGCCCAGCCCAAACCGCTGTGGATATTTCCGGCTTTTATATCCTCATGATACTTTTCCTCGCCTGTTGTGGCGTAAAGCTCGCACGCCGCCCAGAACAACTCGTCCTTATTGTAGCCGTCCCCGTATTCACCGGTGCTTACGCCGCTCGGATTTCTAAAACCGGGCATATCTTGGTTGGCAACAGCATAATCGTATGCTTTAACCGAGGCGGCAAGAAGTTCGTCCTTTTTATCCGGGTAAAAACGTGCCGCCATTGCCATAGTTGCGGCAAAATCCGCGGTGGCGGTTATGGAAATGGGAGAGATAACAAGTTCGCCCGTCTCATCCTGCGGCATTTGGTTTAGCGCGTTAAAACTGCGGCAGCTTACCTTGTGGTAAACACCGCCGGTTTCCTCGTCCTGCATTTTCAGCATCCATTCAATTTCAAACCACGCAATGTCGAGCACTTCCGCGTCCGGATTCGGCGACAGCTCATAACCGAGCAAAATATCCGCCACGGTTTGCGCCGCCGGAACTATGTAACGCCCGTAATCGCCGGCATCGTGCCAGCCGCCGGAAACGTCTTTATACACGCCGTCCGAACCGTATATTAGCGCGGGCTCCGCGTGGCAAGCCTCGTGCGCCCACACGCCAAGATCCATTTCCACGCCGCATTTCTGGTAGTTAAGCATGTTTAAAAGCGCGAAACGAAGCCCCTCATAAGCGTTATCCCCAATTGTAAACGGGTACGACAAACCGCTGCCGGTTGCCACAACATACTCGCCCTCGTCCTTAACATCGGTAAATTCCGCAACACGCACGGTATCGAGCGAAGCCAAATCCGTATACGCGTCGCCGGAAGTTCCGGTAAATACCACCGCGCCGTCGGAGACGCGCACAACCGAAAACTCCGTATCGCCTTCCGCAAGCACGGCCTTTTTAACATCGTTTAGACGGTATCCAAGCTGGTCTACATGAACCTGCTCCGACAGCTCGGCTGAGGATAAATCCATAATCTCCGGGGGAGCTTCGGGTTCCGCCGGCGCAGATGTCTGCGTGGTTTCCTCCGGGGCAGCTTGCTCGGCTTCCGCCGCACCGGCGGAAACTTCCGCCTGAGCCGCAGGCGGCTGCGAAGAAGTTTCAGTGCTTTGCGGCGTTTGGCATGAAGTTAAAATACACAGCATTAACACTATGGAAATAATTTTTTTCATTTTTTACATTCTCCATTCTTTTTTCACTGTCTTACTTAATCGGCACCGGTTTAAGCTTCCAAATATCGTTTACATATTCCCGTATTGTGCGGTCGGACGAGAATTTTCCGCTGGATGCGGTATTAATTACCGCCTTTTGCGCCCAGCCGGATTTATCCTTAAACGCGGCGTTAACCTTGCCCTGTGCCTGAGCGTAAGAATCGAAATCCTTTAAAACGTAATACTGGTCGGCGTGGTTGCCGTTTAACAGGCTGTTATAAATATCGCGGAAAAGGTCGTGGTCGGTAGGCGAAATTACACCGTTTATAAGCTGGGTTAACACCATGCGCACGTTGGGGTTGATGTTGTAAATATCCCAAGGCGCATAAGCACCCGTTTCCGAAAGGCTGATAAGCTCTTCCGATTTCGCTCCGAATATGAATATGTTCTCCCCGCCCACTTCCTCAAGCATTTCAACGTTTGCGCCGTCTAACGTTCCTATTGTAAGAGCGCCGTTAAGCATAAACTTCATGTTGCCCGTACCGGACGCCTCCTTGCCGGCGGTTGATATCTGCTCGCTTAAATCCGCGGCCGGAATTAGTTTTTCCGCCAAAGACACGCGGTAGTTTTCAACGAATACCACTTTTATGCGCGAATCTATACTCTTATCGCCGTTAACAACATCCGCTACGGAATTTATAAGCTTTATAATAAGCTTTGCCATCTTATAACCCGCGGCGGCTTTCGCGCCGAAAATAAACGTTCTCGGCTCTATTTCCAAACTGGGGTTAAGCTTAATTTGGTTGTACAAATCCATTACATGCAAAATATTCATAAGCTGACGTTTATATTCGTGCAGCCTTTTAACCTGAATATCGAAAATGGAATCCGGGTTTACAATTATGCCGTTGCTTTTTTTAATGTATTCGGCAAGGTTAACCTTATTTTCCCGCTTTATAGCCATAAACTTTTCCTGAAAGGACTTGTCCTTGGCGAATTTTTTAAGCGAAGCTATTTCGTCCAAATTCGTAATCCAGCCCGTTCCTATAGATTCGTTTATAAGGGAGGCAAGCTTGGGGTTGCAGTGCGCAAGCCAGCGCCTTTGAGTTATGCCGTTGGTTTTGTTGTTGAATTTTTCGGGATAGATTTCGTAAAAATTTTTAAGCTCCTTGTTTTTAAGAATTTCGGTATGAAGCGCCGCAACGCCGTTTACCGAGAAACTGCCCACAATTGCCAAATACGCCATACGAATTTGCCCGTCCGCCACAATAGCCATATTGCGGATTTTTTCAGGGTCGTTCCCGAAGCGGTCTATAAGAAGCTTGCAGAAACGGCGGTTAATTTCCTCAATAATCATATAAATTCTGGGGAGCAGACGGCTGAAAAGCTCTATCGGCCATTTTTCAAGCGCTTCGGACATAATTGTGTGGTTGGTGTAGGCGCAGCACTTTCTTGTAATTTCCCACGCGTCGTCCCACTGCAAGCCGTTTTCGTCCATTAAAATGCGCATTAGCTCCGCAACGGTCATGCTTGGGTGGGTATCGTTAAGCTGGAAAACAACCTTTTCCGGCAAAAGCGAAAAATCCTTATTTTTTTCTTTAAAACGTTTTATTGCCTGCTGAAGTGTGGCGGAAATGAAAAAATACTGCTGTTTTAAGCGAAGTTCCTTGCCGGAGATATGGTCGTCCGCGGGGTATAAAACCTCGGAGAGCGTTTGCGCGAGGTTCTTTTCCTCTTTTGCCTTTGCAAAATCCCCCTCGTTAAAGGATGAAAGGTCGAACTCTTTTTTGGGGGCGGCGTCCCACAGGCGCAGCGTGTTTACGGTGTTGTTGTTAAAGCCCGCAACGGGATAATCGTACGGGATTGCCATAACGGAATAATAATCCTCCAAATAGAAGCGGTATGTACCGTCTATTTGCTTAATTGTGGATACTTTGCCGAAAAACTTAACCTCCTCGGCGTATTCCATGCGTTTAATACCCCAGTTATCCCCGTTTTCAAGCCAATCGTCGAAATGCTCCACCTGATAGCCTTTTTCAATGCGCTGCTCGAAAATACCGTAATGGTAGCGAATGCCGCAACCGTAAGCCGGGTATTCCAGAGTTGAGAGCGAATCCAAAAAACACGCCGCAAGCCTGCCTAAGCCGCCGTTGCCAAGGCCAGGGTCGCGTTCGGCTTCCTCCACAAGGTTATAATCAACCTCAAGCTCGTCCAACACTTCTTTAAGCTGTTCGCGCAGGTTTAAGTTAATAATCATGTTGCCCAAAAACCTGCCCATCAAAAATTCCATAGACAAATAATACAAAGTTTTAGATTCCTGCTCGTGATATGTATCGTGGGTTAAAATCCATTTATCCACGACGAGATCCCTAACGGTAAACGCCAAAGCTTCATATATTTGCTGGGGTGTTGCGGTACGGAGAGTTTTGCGCGAAAGCGTTTTAACATTCTCCGTTAATTCCTTTTTAAAATCTTCCTTAGTTAAACTGTCAAAGATATTCATTGACAATCCCCCTCTTCTATTAGATTAAGTACCATTATAGCAATACCTCCGGATATTTCAAGACATATTTACGGCAAAAAGATAGAGTATACGCGCAAAAAAATTATGCGCCGTTTGAGGACATTAAGATGATTGAATAACACAGCTACACTTCTTCTGCGCGTTTTCTTGATGTTATCGCGATAACCGCATAGCATACCGCGAACAAAATGCTTGCGGCAAACATTACAGTTTCGGCTATAGGCGTTATTGTTACTTCCATAAGCAAAACCGAAAACGTATTTACCGCGATATGAATTAAAATCGGCGCAAAGATTGATTTGTACTTCTCATAGACGAAAACTATTACCATGCCGAAAGCAAAAGCATACATACTTTGCAGGATATTAAAATGAATAATTCCAAAGGCAAGCGAGGATAGAATCATTGCCCAAATTACAGGCATTTTTCCGCCCTTCAGGCGGTTATACATTAAACCTCTGAAACACAGCTCCTCTGCAATGGGAGCTAAAATACCCACGCCAAAAAGACGAACGGCGAACGTACCCGACATTATTATTTCCTCTATTTGCGCATAAGAACTAAAAAATTCGTCAAGCCTTGTTATTTCAATAACGGTGCCAATAATAATATTGGACGCCAAACCCAACATTAAAACTAACACGGCATTAAGCGGAGTAAATTTTGCCGTTTTAGGAGGCAGGTTTCCCTTTTCTTTATTCCAAAAAAGAAAGAAAACCAATGAGCCGACAAGCCCTGTTGCAAGCAATACAAAATGCTGATTTTCTGTAATAATCCTGGTGAGCATATTAGTTACCTCATCCTGGGTTAATTCTATGCCGCCCTTTACTTGCTCAATTACGAACATAATTCCCAACGCAAAGGTATAAATAATAGCAACTGCAATTTGGATACCAAGGTAAATGAGCGGCATATTTATTGCGCGCCAAATTTTACGCGGTTTCGAGTAATTTTTCATGATTTTTTCCTCCTGCTTGTCAAGTAGATTTTGAAGATCTTACTTCTATTGTACTCCTTGTTTACCATGTTCATTACGCAATGTCAATAAGAATATTTATTTCATGGGTACAACCGTCATACTAATTCTGTTAAAAAGTTTGAAGCCGGCGCCCCAAACGCCGAAAATCACGGCGATTTTGGGGGCTTGGCTTCAAGGCTTCAACTTTTTAAATTGGAATAAGTATCAGTTATTCGAAGATAAACTGCTGAGAAGTAAAAAAACAGGCAGGAAGCTTGCCGCGTTAAATTTTTTGTCAACGTTGACATTGCATTGGTCGTCAACGTCGTATACGCCGTCGGGGTGGACGGAGGAATCCGTTTGGCCTGTGTATGATGCGGCATGGGCGTAAGAATCCGCTTGGCCGCCGTAACTGCCGCCATTGGCATGAGAATCCGTTTGCCCGGCGTAACCCTCGGCAAATGCGTGACCCTGTGCGCCGCCCTGCGCATTCACAAAAATAGCCGGGCTTTCGCGTTTTGAAAATGGGGGCTGCGAATTAAACTCGTTTCTTATGCTGCTTAACGTCTCCATCAAATAGAGGTTGTCGATAAATTTTTCCGCGCTTTGGCGGTTCTCCTCCGGCATGTAGGCGCAAAACGCCTGAAAAAGAGTTATCTCGCGCGAGGGGTTTTGCGCCAGCTTATTCCGGTGGGATTTAATCAGCCCGTTCATCCGCGAAATATACTTATCCTCGAACATTTTTTTAACAAGCTTTGCGGCCTCGTTAAAATCATTTTGAATAGCCGGTTTGTCGTTCATCATTCTTGCTATTTCATACACTAAACTATTTTCTGGCATATACGGCATCCCCTTCTAACAATTTTTCAATATCTATAAGCCCCCAGCCCTGCTGGTTAGGCGAATAGTTCATACTTACCGCGCATTTTTTAAGGCAAAATTTAACGTCGTCCGGCGAAAGGTTGGGATGCTTTTGCAGAAGCAGCGCAACCGCGCCGGTAACAATCGGCGTGGACATGGATGTTCCGCTCATTTTAATGTAGTCATCCGATACCTTTTGCGCTTTGCCGCTCCTTTTCATACTCGCGTTTTGCGAAAGGCACGATGTAATGTTTGCGCCCGGCGCTATAACGTCCGGTTTTACAATGCACTCCGGCGTTGGACCTCTGCCCGAAAAGTTTATCAGCGTATCGCCCCATATTTGCACGTTAAAGTGGTCGTCGCTTGCGCCTACGGTTATCACCTTCCGGCTTATTCCCGGCGATGTTACGCTTCCGGTATCCGGGCCGTTGTTACCCGCCGCCGTTACAACCACAATGCCATGTTTCCACGCCGCGTTTACCGCCTTTACCAAGGGGTCGCTCATTCCCGCCTCCGATGTGCCGATAGAAAGGTTGCACACCCTTATATTGTACCTTTTCGCGTTATCCATCATCCACTGAAGCCCGGCTAAAACCTCCGCCGCGCCGCCGCTGCCGTCCTCGTCTAAAATTTTCACCCCGATAATATTCGCGCCCGGCGCAATTCCCATATACTTTCCGCCGGAGCAAAAGCCGTTACCCGCGCAAATTGCGGCAACGTGAGTTCCGTGCCCGTTGTCGTCGTGGGGCTTTTGGTTTGTGCCGACGAAATTTTTAAACGCGGTTATGCGGTTATCGGGTTTGGTTAAATCGTCCACCGGGTCCACTCCGGTATCAAGAATTGCTATGCCCACGCCGCCGCCGGTAAACCCTGCCTTTTGCGCCGCCTCCGCTTTTACGGTTTTGCGGGCAACATTCATTTGCGCGGTAATACGCGTGTTTTTATAAAAGGATATAATTTCTTTTATGCCGGACAGTTTGTGCAAATCCTGCTTGGGCAATTCCAAAACATATGAATTTATCATTGGGAGCGCGTACTTAATTTCCCCAAGCGAGCGCAGTATTTTTTCCTTCTCCGGCCCTACGCCGCATTCAACAATTACCTGTACGGTATCCACGTTACCACTCCTTGTAATGCGCCCGGCGAAAGTTGTGCCGTTTGCGCCATTTGGAATGAAAGGCTCTACTTTGCGGGCGATTTATATATTTTATGCGTTAAACATGTTATATGGGAATTGTCCGAAATGAAGTTTTTCAATTTGTCTTGAAAAGCAATAATAATTAAGGTAAGATGATTTCAAATTTCAACGAAAGCCGTGAACGCAATGCACACCTTAAAACCCGAATTGCACGAGGTTAGTTTACAGTCCGCAAAAACTATTATTCCCGCCGTTCTTAGGTTATTGGCTCCGGTAAAGCGGATTTATTCCGCGGTATCTTTTAACAGCTTAAAAAACGATTGGCGGGAAATTTGGATGGAGAACGCCGTGGACGACTATTATAACGCAGCGCCGGAATTTTACAGCGCGGATTTTAACGCGCCTTTTAGCTTAAACCGGCGCTTTGATTTGGCGTGCTGCGAAAATTTAGCCGAACACATTTCGCAAGGGATGGTTAAACAGTTCATAAATATTTTGTGCGCCCATTCGGATATTGTGCTTTTTTCGGCGCAAATACCGTTTCAAAACGAGAACATTAATACAAACGGGCAGTTCCCAAGCTACTGGGCGCAGCTATTCGCGCAAAACGGTTACGTATGCTGCGACTATTTAAGGAAAAAACTTTGGAACATAGGCGAGGTTGATGTATACTACAGGCAAAATACCGTTCTCTTCCTGAAAATGAACATTGCTTCACTTATTCCTGATTTTAATATGTCCTCGGCGTTTAGCCAAATAGATATTGTTCACCCGGAGGTTTATTTAAATTTCGGAAACCGAATTTTGGATTTACAAACTCAAATTAAAAATTTAGAACGCGAAAGGGATTATTACTGCAACAAAACCCTATCTGTAAGCGAATACCCGGATGCTCTTTCAAAATGGTATAAAAAAGAGAGCGGAAGGGACCTTAACCTGCAAAACCCGCAAACCTTTAACGAAAAAATGCAGTGGCTCAAATTGTACGACAACAGCGCTTTGCGCGGCAAATTGGCGGATAAATACAAAGTTCGGCAGTGGGTTGCCGAAAAAATCGGCGAAGAGTATTTGGTGCCGTTAATAGGCGTGTGGGATAATTACAGCGACATTGATTTTAGCGCCCTGCCAAACCGTTTTGCGCTAAAATGCAACAACGGTTCGGGGCTTAACATTGTTGTAAGCGATAAATCCAAATTTAACGCCGAAGAAAAAAAGGCCGAAGTGGATTACTGGATGAGTATTAACTATGCTCTTTTCCAAGGTTTCGAACTGCAATACAACAATATTGAGCCAAAAATAATAATTGAAGAATTTATGGAAAACGCCGACGGCGACATTCCGGATTATAAGATTTGGTGTTTCGGCGGCAAGCCGGAATATATACAATACATGGCGGGCAGAAAAACCGGGGTTAAAAATCTGTTTTACGATACAAATTGGAACCTTATGCCGTTTACTCATAATTATCCGCTGCTTGAACGGGAAAAGGAAAAACCGGATAATTTAAACGAACTTTTAAAAATAGCCGAAACGTTAAGCCGGGGGTTCACTTTTGTACGCGTGGATTTGTACACCTTAGACGGCGGCGCTGTAAAATTCGGAGAAATGACATTTCAGCCGGAATCCGGAAACTGCGTTTGGAAGCCGCCGGAGACGGATTTATTCATGGGGCAAAAAGTTATTTTATAAGGGGAAAAGACTATGCAAAACATTATCAGCTTATTGGATAACATTGATTTTAAAGCGCTCGGCACACAGGAGTGTTTGAACCTCAGGGCGGAGGTTAGGGATAATATTCATAACATATTAACCGAGGTTAAACCCACAAGAGATTATGATGATTATATTCGCTTCTGCTACAAGCTTTGGCGGCTGTTTAACGAACCTACTAAGGCGGAGCTTGATTTTCAAAAAAGCGCGGTGTTTGAAATTAACCCGAAAATAAGCATAATTGTTCCGGTTTACAACGTAAAAACTAAATTACTGCGTTTACTGCTTGATTCCGTCTGCGCTCAAACATACGCCAACTGGGAGCTTTGCATTGCGGACGGCGGCAGCGCGAACGAGGAAATCCGCCGGGTTATTTTGGAATACGCAAAGCATTGCGATAAAATTAAGTATGTTTTTTTAAACGAAAACAAAGGAATTGCGGAAAATTCCAACGCCGCCATTATGATTTCTTCCGGTGATTATTTAGCCTTTGTAGACCACGACGACACTCTTACACCTGATGCTATGTATGAAACGGTTAAGGCAATAAACGAAAACAAAAATGCGGGCTTAATTTATACCGACAACGACTGGTCGGACGCGGACGAAAACAGGTTCAATCCCGTATTTAAACCTGATTGGAGCCCGTATACCTTTTTAATGAGTAACTACATTATACATTTGGTTATAGTAAAAAGAAAGCTTGCTTTTACCGCAGGGCTTTTTGAAAAAAAGTATGACTTGTATCAGGATACGGCATTAACTTTTAAGGTTTCGGAAATTGCCGAAAAAATTGTACATATACCGAAGGTTTTATACAACTGGCGAAATCATGAAGCTTCCGTTTCACACAAAGACAGGACGCAGGACGATTTTCACAAAGAATTAATAAACTTAACATTAGAGGTTAAGTATGCTTATTTGGAACGTATGGGAAGATGCATGGATTCGCAATCCCTGGTATCTGTTGTTATACGGGTTAGCGAGGATATTATAAGCCTTCGCAAAACCATTATGTCGGTAATTGGCAAAGCCAAATACAAAAAATTCGAAGTAATAATTTTGTATTCGTCTTATAACAGTGACGAGGTAAAAAAACACTGCGAGCAGCTTAGAAAAAACCCTTTATTTAAAGTTTTTATATGCGATACGGCTTTGAATATGCTGCCCGATGCCATTTATTACAATACGGCGGCTAAAAAATGTACCGGAAAATACATATTTTTCGTAAATAAAGGCGTTACAATAGCCTATGAGCGCTGGCTTGAGGCATGGGTAGCGGTTTTATGCAATTTTAAAAATATTGCGGTTGGCGGAGGGACAGCCGAAATAACAGACAGCTCAGGGAAAAGAATATACCAAACAGCCGAGGAGTACGTAGGAAACAACACAGATATAAAAGATTTTGCGGTACCCGTTGTGGATTTGGGAATCCATTTTTTTGCGCACAGCAACGTGGAATACGGTGTACATAACGTCTCATCCGTTTCAAAAGGGCTTGTTGCGGTAAACCGAAATATTTTTAACGAGCTTGGGGGTTTTGACACAGATTTTCCGGATACTTTCTACCTAACGGATTTATGCCTTCGCTGCCGCGATATAGGGTGGCAGAATATTATATACAGAAGGGCAAAGGTTACGTTATCCGGCGCAGAAAATGTGGAAATGGAGGATATAGAAGCTTTCGTAAAAGAACTTGATGTGTTCGAAAAAAAATGGGGCAAGCATTTAAAAGCGCCCGACCCATTTTTAAACCCCAACCTGTCGCTGATTAACCTTGAAAAATACGGTTGCCCGTATAGAATATAGGTTTTTAAAACACAAGAATATATTTAAACATCAGCACAATATGAAAAGCGCTGCCTCCCAAAACAAACAGATGAAACAGTTCATGAAATCCGAAATATTTAAAATTAATCTTAGGCCTTTTAAGCGCGTAAATAACGGCGCCGGCGGAATAAGTAAGCCCGCCCGCAATTAAAAGAAGCACGCCGCCTATTGGAAGAGAACGCACTAAGGGGAAAAACGCAATCAGCGCAAGCCAGCCCATAATAAGGTAAAGCGCCGTTGATAATTTTCTTGGCGCGTCTATCCAAACGGCTTTAAGTATAATGCCGAATAACGCAAAAGCCCATACAAGAGCAAGCAAGGTGTAGCCCCAAGCGCCGTGCAAGGGTATAAGGCAAATGGGAGTGTACGTACCCGCGATAAGAATAAAAATCATCATGTGGTCTACCCGGCGCAGAGTTTCGGAAGCTTTTTCGGATAGCGGAAGCATATGGTATACCGCGCTTGCGCAGTACAGCAAAAACAGCGATACGCCAAAAATTATAAACGATACGGCGTGCAAAAGCGAAGCGTGAAGCCAAGCCTCACGGACAATAATAACACAACATGGGATTGCGATTACCGCCCCGGCTAAATGAGTTAACGAACTCACAGGGTCTTTCATTTTTTTAAACATAATTCATTACCACCTTACTTAGTTTTTATTACTACGTAATATTATAAACGAGTTTAGGTGGCAATGCAAGTGTTATTTTCCAATTAAATCTTTAATTACTTCTCCCGCCAAAATCATTCCGGCAACGGGCGGCACAAAGGAGACGCTGCCCGGAATGTGCCTTCCTCCGTTTTCTATACTTACCGAAACCGGCTCCTCTCTTGAATAAACAACCTTCAAACTCGTTATTCCCCTTGCTCTAAGTTCCTTTCTCATAACCTTTGCAAGCGGGCAATAGGAGGTTTTGTAAATGTCCGCAACCTCGAACATTTCCGGGTTTAGTTTGTTTCCCGTACCCATACAGCTTATAATGGGGGTATTGGCCTGTTTGGCTTTTTCGGCGAGCAAAATTTTAGAAGATACCGTATCGATAGCATCCACTATATAAGAAAATTTAGATAAATCTATTGTGTGCGCGGTTTCGCTTGCGTAAAAACATAAAAGAGCCTCCGCCTTGCAGTTTGGATTTATATCCAAAATTCTTTGCGCCATAACTTCCGCTTTGTATTTGCCAAGTGTTGAATGAAGCGCGGTAAGCTGCCGGTTAAGGTTCGATTCGCAAACCGTATCGTTATCGCATAACGTAAGATGCCCAACCGCGCTGCGTGCCAACGCCTCCGCCGCAAAACTGCCAACGCCTCCTATGCCGAAAATCGCAACCGAAAACGAGCTCAATTTTTCTAACGCTTCATCCCCTAAAACCATTCTTGTTCTTGAGAACTGACCCATATATTTTCCCGCCTCCTCAAATTACAGCCGTTTTATACTTATAAATTTCTGTTTCGCAAACCTTCGAAAAACAAACTCATAAGCTTTGATGTTTCCTCGCGCATTACCCCGCCGGTAACCTCCACCCTATGGTTAAGGCCGGAAAGTTCAAACAAATTTATAACCGACCCGGCGCATCCCGCTTTTTTATTTTCCGCGCCGTAAACCAACCTTTTTATCCGTGCCTGCACAATTGCGCCCGCGCACATTGGGCAAGGCTCAACCGTTACGTAAATTGTTGTTCCCTCAAGCCGCCAATCCCCCAAATACTGTGACGCTTCGTTTATAGCCGCAATTTCCGCGTGGCACAGCGGATTTTTTTTGGTATTGCGCAGGTTGTAACCGCTGCCTATTATTTTACCCTCGTATTCAATAACGCAGCCTATGGGCGTCTCGTCGTTTTCGTAAGCTTTTAAAGCCTGTTCGTATGCTTTTTGCATAAATGTCATATCACACATAAAAAAATCCCCGTTTTGCTTAATTTCTAATATTATTATGATTGCGCCGCCTTTTTTTGTATGATAGAATACGGATAATCGTAACACCATACTTTCAAATGCAGGAGGTCATTATGCCGGATAAGTTCAATTATGTCAAACGGGGGTACGACCCGTCCGAGGTAGATAACTACATCGATTCACTGGAGAATATCCTGAAAAGTTATAAGGATAAGGATACGGCAATAAAAAACGCGCTTGTAAACGCGCAAATAGCGGCGGATAACATTGTTAGAAACGCCGAAATTGAGGTTGAAAGTTCGAGGGAAAAGGCAGTGGCACAGCTTGAGGCAATCAGCCGGTCGGTTGCGCGGCAAAAAAGTATGATGGATTATTTTAAAAGCGACTACCGCAAGGTTGCGGATATGTATTTAAAGGAAATAGACGAGAGGGATTTTCAGCCTATTTACGACCAAATATCCGCTCTGGAGGATTTTTTAAATTCGCTTAAATCTTCTACCGAGCATTTGAACGGCGAATCTTCTTCGCAAAAACCGGAAAACTCAAATTCTTCCGTTAACAAGAAAAAATAATACTCTTGCTTAATGGGTTTTTGCGTGGTATAATTTCTTCTCGTGGCGGCTTGGCGAAAAAACGCTCCGCTTTTGTAAAAAGGATGCTCCGCTTTTGCGCTTCGCAATATGAACATCTGCGGTGAAGGGAGGAAACATAATGAATCCGATAATTAGAGATATTGAAAACGCACAGCTTAAAAAGGATATTACGGCGTTTAAAATTGGGGATACCGTAAAGGTTTACGCTAAAATAAAAGAAGGCGCAAGGGAAAGAGTTCAGGTTTTCGAAGGCGTTGTGCTTAAAAGGCAAAACGGCGGCGTTAGGGAAACATTTACCGTGCGCAGGCTTTCTTACGGTGTTGGCGTTGAAAAAACGTGGCCGCTTCATTCTCCGAATATTGAAAAAATTGAAGTGGTGCGCCGCGGTATTGTTCGCCGCGCAAAACTCTTCTATTTAAGAGAAAGAGTTGGAAAAGCGGCAAAGGTAAAGGAAGAAATACTCAAAAAATCGAAATAAAGCTTTAAAGCCGCCAATTTTACTGGCGGCTTTTTTTCTGTAAGCAAAAGGAGAAAACTATGAACATACAATGGTACCCCGGGCATATGACAAAAACCAAAAAGTTAATAGCGCAAAACATATCCCTTGTGGATGTGGTTATTGAACTTTTGGACGCGAGAATACCGTCGTCCGGCAGAAACCCGGACATTGACGTTTTGTGCGCCGGTAAAAAAAGAATTGTTGTGCTTAACAAGGCAGACCTTGCCGACGAAGGGCTGAACATTCTTTGGAAAAATTATTACGCGGATTTGGGGTTTGAAACTCTGCTTGCGGATTCCGTCTCCGGCAAGGGCTTAAGCGATGCCGTAAAAGCGGCGGAATCTCTTATGGCGGAAAAAATCGCCGTTCAAAAGGCAAAGGGCAGAATAAACGTAACCATACGCGCAATGATTGTTGGAATTCCGAACGTTGGAAAATCCACATTTATTAATAAAACCGCCGGGCGCTCCATTGCCAAAACCGCGGATAAACCCGGCGTTACCAAAACCAAACAGTGGATAAAGGTAAAAAACGGTTTTGAACTTATGGATACCCCCGGCATTTTGTGGCCAAAGTTTGACGATGAAGCGGCGGGCATAAAACTTGCCGCAACCGGAGCAATACGGGATGAAATTTTGGATATCTATACACTTTCGCTGCGGCTGATTGAAATTATTTCGCAAATAAAACCGGAGGCGTTAAAAGAGAGGTACAAAATAGAAATTGTTAAGGAAGATACCGCCGATGTAATACTGGAGAAAATTGCGCGAAAAAGAGGGTTTATTAAAAAAGGCGCGGAAGCGGACTGCGAACGGGCGGCAATAACGGTTGTGGACGAGTTTCGCAGCGCAAAAATAGGGCGCATTACGCTTGAAAAACCCTAACGAGATTGTTGACAAGCCGGCTTTGCGGGTGGTATATTTGGGAAAACAAACCGCTGCCGCTTTAATATCCGTACCCGTTTCGCGGTATGCGAATAATTTTGCGGCAAGAATGAACACGGAGGCATTGTTATAATGGGTAAGAAAATAGTATCGGTATCGACCGTAAAAAATGAGAGCGACATTATTGAATCCTTTTGCAGGCACACGCTTTCCTTTTGCGACGAAATGTATATTTGCGACGACAACAGCACAGACCAAACTCCCGAAATTCTTGAAAAGTTGGTTGAAGAGGGGTTAATGATAACAGTACTGCAATCCGCAAAGCACGTAATTAAAATCAACGGCATAATAATTAATGACTTAATTAAAATAGCAATTAAAAACAGCCAGCCCGATTTTATTCTTGCGCTCGACGCGGACGAATTTCTTATGCCATTTCCGGGGCGGAATGTAAATGTAAGAGAGGTGCTGGAAAACATACCAGATACCGCCTATAACACATTCGCCGCCTATTGGGTTCAGTTTATGCCAACTTCCTTTAAGCGCAAAAACAATGTTTTTTTGCCTTCATACTTTACAAAATACATAAACGACTTTACTATGAATCCCACCGAATTCAAAGTTATGTTTCATTCGTCATGCATAACCGAAAGGAATACCACAGTTAATACGGGAAATCATAACCTCTTTTACTTAAATGAGAATAATCATTATGAAATAGTAGAAAAAAAAGTAGTGCCGGAACTGATGCTTGCGCATTGCACGCTTAGAAGCGTACCTCAATTAATTATGAAATCCATAATATTTTCCATGCATACAATATGCACTCCCGAAAGCCAAAAAGGTAATATAATTACAAACGAACGGTACTGGACGGTATATGAATTGCTAAGAAAAAAAGGCTATATTACCGAGGGGGACCTTCGGGCTATACTTGCAATGACATACAGAAGCGACCGGAATAACATAAAGGAAAATGTAAATTTTGCAAATTATTATTGGAACCTGCATTATGAACTTAAATACACGGATTACTCTAAAGTTGATGAAAACTACTTAGCTTTTATTCTAACAAATTATGAATCCGTTATTACTAACTTAGTGGAAAAACTTGACGCTCTGCAAAATCCTCCGGCACAATAAGCTTTACGGCTTTGGGCACGTTTCTAACTTCAACGGGAAGGTTTGGCCCGTGCTCGCCGTCTAAATCCGTTTCCAAAAGTTTCGGGTTTATACTTTCGCCGTTTGGTTCAATTTTTATATAGCTGTCCTTAAAATACAAAATGTTATTATCTTGCAGATAATCGCCTTTTATAAGGTTTACCAAAAGCGAGGCAATTTCGATAAATTGCCCTTCTTTTACGCCTATAAACTCCAAAAGCCCGTCGGATATGGACGCGTCCTTTACCAAATTTGTAAAACCCGCCGTGCCGCCGGAATTCAAGATAATAAAAAGATACAGCTTTTCCTCGAATACACCGGCCGAGTTTGTTATTTTAAGCGGTATTGAGGAAATGCCGGAAGCCTGCTCCAACCCCTTTATATAATACGCGAGCATACCCAGCGTATTTTTAAACTCGGTATCTATATTTTGTGAAATATTTGTGAAATTTCCCGCTCCGCACACGTTAATAAAGTAAAAACTTTCTTCGGTATCAAAACCCGTATTTTCGCGCGCGTTTATTCTGTTAACAACACCCAAATCCGATACGCATGTTACGCCGTTTACTATTATTTCCGCCGCCTTATCCTCCGCAAACGGAATTCCCAAAAACTTCGCGAAATCGTTCGCGGTTCCGGAGGGGATAATTCCAAGTTTGGCATCTATACCGTATTTCATCATCGCGTTTACCACAATACTGATACTTCCGTCCCCGCCCGATACAACAACCGTATCGTAATAACTTTTGTTATCAAGCGATATTTCGCGCAAGTGCCTGTCTATATCGCCATGCTCCATAGAACGGAAAACATGCGCTTCATACCCGCCATTCTGAAAAATCGCGATAACCGGGTCTAAATTGAATTTAAAACTTTTATCTCCGGAAAACGGGTTGTAAATAAGCTTTAATTTTTTCATTTTTTTCATTTTGAATTTCTCCTTGAAATTGAAGAGGATTTATATTATAATGCGTTTGGCTTCGCAGGTATATGTAGCTCAGAGGATAGAGCAACCGCCTCCTAAGCGGTAGGCCGGGGGTTCGACTCCCCCCATGTACAGGAAATGAACCATTTAATTAAAAAGGCGGTTGCTACAACCGCCTTTTTGTCGTCTCGGAGTTAACCTAAAAATCAAATTTCATTAGCTTTTCATTTTCCGATAAAATAATAGCGCTGTGTTCGACGATAAAATTAATGCTTTCAGTATAATTGGCAAGTTGATATTTATTAACGGCAATAATCGCTTGTTTATTAATTCTTGCCGAAATTTCAGATACAACACCTATCATGTTATTAACTTGCCTTGGATCAATTCCATTAAAACAAGCCGAATCTTGAATAAGAATTTCTATAAGGTTATTAAATTCGAACAACAAATAATCTATAAGATTTTTTTTAACCTCGTTTTTCCCTTCACCGGTATCGCCGCGCATCGCAATTTCTACTTTAACCGGTCTGTGTTTCGTATGCTTTTTAATTATCTCAACATTAAAGAAGGAAAATACTTCCGAGTCGTAAATCTTTTTTGTCAATTCATCAATATATTCTCTGTACTTATTTATAAGTTGCTCATATCGTGAAAAAACTTCCTTAGCTTTACTAAAATTTTCAGTTAATTTATCATCTTCCTTTTTAATAGTATCATCAATATTTTTAACCTGAGATAATTCACCTTCCCTGTACTTAAGATTTTGTAAATCCAAGCTATATTTTTCATAAATAGCAACAGAATCTTGATAAACTTGGTTTGCGGAAATTATTTTTCCAAGCCTGTCAAGCTCAAATGAAACGGAGGTAATGTCATTTTCTAAAGCATTAATATTTTCATCTAAATTGTTAATTTTGCCGGTTAAATAATCTTTGCGTTCTTCATACACCTTATCATGAAAGGCTTCTACCTCTTCAATTGTTCTTTTTACCATATCCGGAAGCTCATATTGTGTTCTCTCAAACAGAATCAGTATATGGTCAGATTTGATATCCGATTTATTTGAACTGTCTATGAAACTATTTAACCGTTTCTTTTCAGTTTTTTCGGCTTCAATACGTTTTTTGGTACTTTTCAGCTTATCGCTAAAATTTGAATATTCTTCAATGATATTCTGCTGTACATCCGATATTTCAATTGATTTTATCTTTTCTGACAAAATTTCCAACTCTTTTGCCAGTTTCTTAATTTCTTTGTCAACAAAATAGATTTCTTCATCTAATTGCTTTGGAGTTATACCTCCGTAAAACGATATGATTTGCTTCTTGCTTTTTTTTAAATCATCTATAGAATCTTGTGAATCATAAATATCAGAAACCGGTTCAACAAGATTGTTGATTTCAAGCATACGCAAAAAATCAATGTAATCATTTTTAGCCGGATGCTGTACATTTTGACTTAGCTCGCTCGCCTTTTTCTTTGTTAGTAATTGTTTGCTGTACAGGCTTCTTTCAATGCTGAAAAAGTCTCTGTATTCTGTCAAGGTTTTTTCTTTTTCATTTACAAGTATTACAGGCGATTCGCCTATTATCCTTCGTATAAAATATTTGATATTTTGAAATTTTACAATAGCCTCCAAAACGTAATTTTCAAGTTCGGGCTTCATAATTGACGAATCTTCATTTGAACCATAAATATAATCAATCATTTTAATCAATAAGGATTTTCCCAAGCTATTGATAGTTGCGCCTTTATTTTCGGGTTCTTTTATATCGCCATAAATAAAGGAAACGCCATTTTCCGCAAAATCTATATCTCTGATAATTTTGCCTTCAGGTGATTTGATTTTTAAATTTAATATTCTCATTACTAATCACCCCATTTTCATCATATGAGATCATGCCTACTAAGTACATAAATTCTAATACATATATAAACTTTTGAAATGTAGGATAAGTTTTCAGTAAGCCTCTTGCAAAATATTTCTTTGAAAGCCGGTGCCAAACATCTTCAACCGTAAATTCATTATTCTGAAGAACATCAAGAATTAACGCGCTTAGGCCTATATAGCTTTCCGTTAAAGTTGTATATTTATCAGGAAGAATCATAGTGATTCACTCTTTTCTTTTTCAAAAATATCACACTTATCAAAAATATAGATTACAAGAAACTTGGCCGGTATTTCTTTTGATTCGCTGTTTTCCACGTATTCCAATATCCCGCTTATTAATTTTTCGTATAATTCATCACCTTTAAAGTTTTCTCGCGCATTTTTATACATATTTATTATATGCTCTTTGACACGATTAAATTTATCCGTAAATAAAATATCCTGGTTGATATTTGACACTGCGGAATCAACCACATCCAAGTTCAACAGGACATTCTCAATTTCTGCCCTTTTGTTCTCAAGGCTATTAATAGATATTTTTTCGGGAGTTGATATACGGGTATATTCATTTAAAGGCTTCCCCGCATTCTTAAAGAATTTTTCGATTATTCTCCCGGAAACCTCTTCAACAAAATCCACCATTATTTTTTCAGTTATAGCGTTAGGATCCGGATAATTTCTAACGTTCAATTTTGCTGATAATATTTCTAACTTATGTATATCATTAACTTCACAAAGCAAATCAAACAAATAGTCTACATTGACTACCTCATGAGTAAATTTAAACCCATATTTTTGGCTCAGTGATTTTACACAAACTTCAAAAAAGTTATCGTTATCCGGAGGTAAGTTGTTATCAAATGTATTTACAACAAATATAAATTTGTTTATTTGTCCATTCCAGTTGCCCTTTTTCAGGTTAGTTAGAAGACCGTCTAAATCATCACAGAATTTATTTTGAATATCTTTTTTTAGCGAGGTTTTAAGCCTGGTTGGAGAATAAATTTGATAAAATACAGCGTCTTGCTTTACCCACCCGTCGTTTTTATAATCCCCTCCATAAGAGTCGGGCATGATAAAATTCTTTTTCTTATAGTCATAAAAAGCTTTTAAAACCTCTTTTACACAAAACTGAAAGTTAGACGCTGTATGCCCTCGCAAGAAGCTTGTTATTGCATTAATATAGTCATATTTGTCCATAACACCCTCGTTTTTTCGCGTTAAACCGCTATAATTTGCATAATTATAGCATGACAGAATATCAATTACAAACAAAATAATAGCTTACCAAACGAATTATAATTCTATAACATCCCTACTCCGTTAAATACAAAAACAACTTCGGCTCCCCTTCGCCCGATTCCATCAGCACATAAACGTTAAAGCCCAAGCTTCGCCTGTCCTTACGCATAACAGATGCCCATTCGCCCCTGCCGTAGCGCTGCGCAACATCGGTTAGGCTTTGGCGCAAATACTCCGGTTCTAAGAAAAAGCGGCATAAATCCTTGCCAACGAGGCTTCCTTCCTGCATCAAATTCTCCGCCGTAGTGTTTGCCTTTTCTATAATACCGCGCTGCGAGGAAACAATAACAGCCTGGTGGGTAATTTCAAAAATTTTCTGCGTGAATTCCTTTTCGTAACCCAGCGCCTTTTCAACATTCTTAAGATATGTCATATCCTTAATAATATTGGTAAAACCAATACAATTTTTTTCGTTATCGTACATAGGAAACAGTATGGATTCGCTGAAATACGAAGAGCCGTCCTTTTTGGGCATCCAGCCGCTTTCTTCGTACCTGCCGTCGCGAAGCGCAATTTCAATTTTTCGGGCTAACTTCCCGGCCTTAATATCGGACGGTGTCATTATTACTTCCGCGTTTTTGCCTATAACATCGTCCTTACTAACGCCAAGCAGCGTTTCCGCGCCCTTATTCCACGCGGTAATGTTGTTATCCACATCCAGGGCGTAAATGCCGTAATCCAAAATGCTGTCGATAATATTGTTTAAGAATACGGTTCTGTTATCCACCTTTTTCTCCAAATCGTCGTTAAGGTTTTGGATAAGCGTGTTTTGAAACCGCAATTCGTTGGAAAGCCTTTTTGTTTGCTCGTACGTTATGGCGTTACCTATGGATATGCCCACATAATAACGAATAAGCTCCACAATTTCATTTTGGTTTTCCTGATACTTGTTAAAGCTTGCAAGGCACAGCACGCCCGTAAGCTGATCCGCGTTTAAAACGGGAATTATCATAACGCTTTTAGGTTTTATTTTACCTAAAAAGGTTTTAATCATAAACTCGGAATCGTCCGGGAGGTTGTCGATTATTCTGATTTCTTTAACCGATGTGCCAATAAGCCCTTCGCCTATTGTCATATCAAATTCGTTGTAAAGATTTTTGGAAAACCCAACCGACGATTTAATCTCAAGCTGATTTGTTGCGTGGTTTGCCATGTAAAACGCGGCGCACGCGGAATCCGTCGCTTTGATGATTTTAGGCAAAAGATCCTCCAAAAGCGCGGTAAGCTCCATATTTATCGCAACGGAGTTTACAATGTTCAGTACCTCCTTGCGGTGTTTTTCCTTTACGCCTAAAATATCGGAAATTTCCTTAAGCTTTTCGGCAAAAGGTTTAATATCGGCGCAGGGGTAAACAAAACTGTCTATGTTGACATTACTGTCCACCAAGCTGTTCACCGTACCAAGCGCATACTTTACAATCTCTTTCGTTCTGACTCTGTAGATGTAGTACATAAAGCCGCCCGCCAAAGCCAAAAAAATTACGTCCGCCAAAATTATAAAACATATCAGGATAAGATGAAGATCCACAAAACACCAGCTTTCTGTCCATTTGTGTAAACTTTTGCTATTATATCATGGTTTTCGCGCACACGCCACGTTACTTTCCGAAATTTATTTCAGATTTCTTGAAATTAGTATATAAAAAATCTTTCCAGTTCGGAGATAATCTCGGAAACCGCGTTATTATCAGCCGCGTTAATCGGAATATTTTCTGTTTTATTTTTAAACCATGTTATTTGCCTTTTGGCAAAATTCCGCGTTTTTTGCTTTAGGTTTGAAACTGCGCCGTCCAAAGAAATTTTGCCTTCGATATATTCAACAATTTCCTTGTAGCCAAGCCCCTGCATAGAGGTTAGGGTTTTATAGTAGCCCATGTTAAGCAAATTGCGCACCTCCGCTTCAAGACCTTTTTCCATCATTGTATCCACTCTTTGGTTTATTCGCTCGTATAAAACATCCCTCGGCAAGGTCAGTGTAAAAAATTTGTACAAATACGGGCTTTGCTTTGCCAGTTGCTCTTTATTGTGGCTTGAAATTTTCTCTCCCGTAAGGTAATAATACTCCAGAGCGCGTATAACGCGTTTAATATTGTTCTCGTGAATTTCGTCCGCCGCCTGAGGGTCAATTTCCCTAAGCTTAATATGCAGTTTATCCGAGCCGTATTTTAAAGCTATATCATACAGAAAATGTCGGTAGTTGGTATTGATTTGCGTTTCGGTAAAATCCGTATCGTTAAGCAGCGCGTTTATATAAAAGCCCGTGCCGCCAACAACAACCGGGATTTTATCCTTTGCGTAAATTTCGTCAAGCGCCGTTTTTGCCATATTTTTAAATACCGCAACGGAGTATTCCTCGTTTGGCAAAAGCTCATCTATGAGGTAATGCTTAATCCCCATTTGCTCGGCCTGTGTAGGTTTTGCTGTGCCGATATCCATGTATTTATAAATCTGCATAGAATCGGCGGAAATTATTTCTCCGTTTATTTTTTGCGCTAAGCGCACCGCCAAATCAGATTTTCCCGTAGCTGTTGCGCCGCCTATAATTACCAACGATTTTTCCACGTTTTCACTTCCTCCCGAATTTTTTATATTTCACAGCGGGCAATTATAGTAATTGCCGCTTTCCGCACTTTATTTCCTTCCGAATTTTTTTTCTATTTCGTACTTAGTCATTGAAATAATTGTCGGCCTGCCATGCGGGCAGTTAAACGGGTTTTCCAACTTCAAAAGCTGCTTTATCAAGCTCTCGCATTCTTCTTTGCTTAAATTTTCGTTTGCCTTAACCGCCGCCTTGCAGGATATTGACGCTATAGCGCCGCTTTTTATATCCCGAAGGTTTGCCTGCGCCAAGCCAAAGCCCGCAAGAGAGTCTATAATTTCAATCAAAAAATCGGGTTTTACGTGCTTTGAAAAAATTACGGGCAAAGCGCGAAGCAGAAAAATACCCGGTGTAAATTCCTCTATTTCAAACCCGAAACGCGTTAAAAGCTCCAAGTTATCTTTCACGGTTTCCGCTTCCACCGGAGTAAGCTTTATTTTTTCGGGCATAAGCAGCATTTGCGAAGAAACGCCGCCGTTTTCGAACTTTGCCAGATACTGTTCGTATAAAACCCGCTCGTGCGCGGCGTGCTGGTCTATTACGTACATTTTATCGTTTTGTTCAACTATCCAGTAGGTTTTAAATAATTGCCCAACAATTTTGTAATCGGTGAAAAATTCCCCTGGTTTGGGCAAGGCTTCGGGTTTTTGTTCCGGAGTGGGGGATTGTTCCGGAGCGGCTTCGTGTTTATATTCCGCTTCCGGTATGACATTTCCTTCACGTTTGCCTTCGGCTGCGCGCATCGCTTCCGCAAAAAACGCCGTTTCGCGTTCCGCGTTATCGCCGCTTTTTATTTCGCTTATTTGCTCCTTTGGCGTATATCTTGGCAAAAAATCCGCATTGTCAAAAAGGGAAGGGGTACTGGCAACCGGAATACCGGCGTATCCGGCGGCAACTTTTGCGGAATCCGCAGCCGCGCCAATCGCCGCGTCATCTCTTGCCGTGTCCGCAGCCGCGCTAATCCCTGCGCCATACCTTGCGGAATTCGCAGTCGCGCTAATTCCCGCGTCATCCCTTGCGAAACTCGCAGTCGCGCTAATTCCCGCGTCATCCCTTGCGGAATCCGCAGCCGCGTCAAACGCCGAATCATCCCTTACCGTATCCTCCACCTTTAAAGAAACCTTCTCCCTCGGTTTTCGGTCCCATTTAACCTCTTTTACTAATACTTCCCTTTCCAAAGCCGTTTTAACCGCGTTTGACACCGCCCTAAATATTTCGTCCTCGTTTTCAAACCTTACCTCCAATTTGGACGGATGCACGTTAACGTCCACTTTCGCGGGATTGATGCGCATATTAATAACATACACGGGGAATTTACCGCCCATAAGCCTGTACTTGTACGCTTCCTCCACGGCTTCGCGCACAATTTTATCCTTAACGTAACGCCCGTTTATAAAAAAATTCCCGAAACTTCGGTTCCCGCGGGATATTTCCGGCGAGCAAATATAACCCGAAAGCTTTATTTCGCCGGTATCTTCCGAAATTTCGATCAAATTTTTCGCAAAATCCTTCCCGTACACGTACAAAACCGCCGCCTTTAAATCCCCGCCGCCGTTTGTGGATAAAAGATTTTGACCACCGCTGAAAAATTTGAACGCAACCTCCGGGTGCGCCAAAGCAAGCCTTTGCATAAATTCGTGAATAAGCCCCGCCTCGGCGGAAGCCTTTTTTAAAAATTTTCGTCTTGCGGGAGTGTTAAAGAATAAATTTTTTATGATTATGGTAGTTCCCGTTGCCGCGCCGGTATCCGCAAAGGATATTAACTGCCCGCCGTGAATTTCAATTTTACTGCCGGTAACGGAATTCGCGGTTTTTGTAACCATTTCCGTTTGCGCAACCGCCGATATGGACGATAACGCCTCGCCCCTAAAGCCAAGTGTCATAACGTTTGCTAAATCGTCGAAGTTTCGTATTTTGCTTGTGGCGTGGCGCAAAAACGCGGTTTTAAGCTCATCCTTGGCAATTCCGCAACCATTGTCGGAAATGCGGATATAACTGATGCCGCCGTCTTTTATTTCAACGGTTATTTGGCTCGCGCCCGCGTCAATAGAATTTTCCGTTAGCTCCTTCACAACGGACGCGGGTCGCTCAACAACCTCGCCCGCCGCAATTTTGTTAATCATGTTGTTTTCAAGAACTTCTATTTTCAAATTAATCACCTGCTTGATTTTGGCGTAATTTAAAGCTTTTTTACAATCCAGTGCCCGCTCCTGTCCGATCCGGCACGTTCAATAAAACCCGTCTCTTTTAACGCCTTGATATTTTTTTTAACATTACGCTCATTAATTTTCAGCCGGGCAGAAATCATCTTCGCTGTCATTTGCGGATTGGATTTAAGCAATTGCAATATCTGTTTTTGAGTGTCTTTTACAGTGTCTTTATCAGTGTCTTTTACAGTGTCTTTTACAGTGTCTTTTACAGTGTCTTTTACAGTGTCTTTATCAGTGTCTTTTACAGTGTCTTTATCAGTGTCTTTTACAGTGTCTTTATCGGTGTCTTTTACAGTGTCTTTTATGATGTCTTTGGCAGCGGATTGAATACCGGTGAAAAACGTAACGCTTACCTCGCCCGGAGTTACTTCAAAGAGCGGTTCGCTCTTTCCGGCAACCTTGCAAGCCTCGGTTATACGCTCTATTCCGCGTCCCCATGTTTCGATATATCCGGCTCGGTAGAAGGCATATGCAATTTTCGGATTATACGGGCGTGACCGATGTTTTTTAAGCAAATTGTCAACCGTCCATGATTCCGGCAGCCTGCCATCGTTGTAAACGATAACGCAGTCCGGAAAAATCTTTATTTGAATAGGAATGCCCGTTGTGTAATCACGGTGAACTATGGCATTAAAAATAGCTTCACGCAGAGCCGGACGCGGAACAGGGTAGTTAGTAACGCGCGTTACTCCCTCGTAGCTTATAATCCCCTTAAAATATTTACGGTAAACGGAATCGACAATCTCGTCGGCTACCGCTATCAAAGAGCCGTGAAATTCGTCCTGATAAATCAAGTCCGCGCCGTTCTCAAAGTAACCGACTTTAACGAATGCGCCAAAAACGTACTTTTCCGGGTTGTGGTGAAACAGCATCACAGCGGCGCGCGTGAGTTCTCCGTTTTCGGTCAGCAGCAGGCTGTCAAGCAAATCGGAATCACTCATTTCTAAATCCGCTTTCTGTAAACGCTCACTAACAAGGGATTTTTCGCGAAATATACGAAACGCCGAAGTATCCAAATCTGCAACGGTTACATTTGGGATAACCATGCTGTCCCAAGTTTTTCCTAACCGGCGCAGTATGAAATTATCAAGTTCGCGCCCGTCCAGTTCCTGCGTGGTGCTGCCGGAACGTATATAGTGCCGTCCGCGAAAGCTAACCGGAGTTGCGCTTGCGTCAACGCTTACGGCGATATACTGCTTTCCGTCTTCAATATGCGCTTCAACGGACGGGACAATGCCCAACGCGTGGCGGATTGTATTCGGCAGTTCCTCAAGGAGATATTTCGCATTGTCTATCCCAACAACGCTGCCGTCATCATTGCGACCAATTTCAAGCGTACCTCCCTGAGCGTTGGCAAGAGCGCATATCCCTTTGAGAAATTCATCACGCCACTGACGCTTCCATTCGGTTTTTTGATTTTCCACGTTCTTACCTCCCCTTTTTTGCAAATCATCGGCTTAATATTGAACATGCCGCCAAATTTTTCTGCGCCTAACTACCATATGCCAATTTTAATTTCAAATCGGATATTTGCTTTATTGTTCCCTCTATCAAATTAACGCAAACGCTTCTGCCTCTTACCCCGGACATAAGGGTTACGTGACATTCATGTATCAGCCAATCTATAACCGTCATTTTTTGCGAAGCGGTTTTGCTGTCAAGCCATTTTTTCATATAGTCGTCAAATATAGGCGTCGCCCGTCCTCCGGGCATATTTATGGCATTGCAACTGCGGCGGTATTCCCTGTATGTGTAAATATACCCGCATTTGCACTTCACCGGAGCCGTATAGCTTTGCGCCTGCAAAATTTCGCCGCATTGTAGGCAAAGCATACGCCCCTTTTCCATTAATTCGCGCACTTCTTTTGCTTGCTTGCAGCGTATATAAAATGTAAAACCTACCTCGTCAAGCAGCTCCTCGTCAAGCAATCCTTTTGCGTCGCTTTGATATAACTTTAATAGGTCATTACGCGAAACTTTCTTAGCCCACTTAAATTTATTAAGTTTGTCGGGGTCAATACTTTCCGTCAATTCGTCCATTTGAGCTTTTTCGCGTTCAACACGTTTTTTACTGCGCTCAATTTGATTTTCGCGCCGTTTTGCTGAAACATCGGCGCAATATTGTTCAAACCCGTTTTTGTATTTTGTTTCCGCTTCACATAAAGCGTTGTTTAATGTTTCGGGGTTAACGACTGATACGCCCAATACCTCGAAATATTTACTTGAAACTATAACGGTTAGCAATTCGCAGTTATAGTTGCGCCCATACCCGTAAGTCCAACCGTGAACGTTAGAGAATTTATGATACTTATTATGAACCTTAAACCGGTTTTGCATTTCATTGTCAAAGGATGCGAACAAAGCACGAATCTCAGGTTCAAAAAAATCCAACAAGTCGCTGTATGCGGGTTTCGTGTGTTTTTGGTATTTAACCTTCCACTCCATCTGTTTGACCTCGCTTTATCAGACCGGCAGCCTCAGCTTCGCAAGCTTTCCTGCACTTCCCCAAGTATTTTAAACGCCTGCATCGGAGTTACATTATTCAAATCCGTTTCAAGGATTTTCTTTATAACCTCGGCGTTTTTGCCGCCGTTATCCTCCGCGCAAGTTTTTTCGTTTTTACCGCCGTCATCGTCCGCGTAAGCTGCCGCGTTTTTACCGCCGCCATCGTCCGGCACAACTTCCGCGTTAACCGCCGCCTTCGGCGCACGCTTGCCCTTCGTAATATCCGCGCTGTTAAGTTCCCCAAGTATTTTCGCGGAGCGTTTCAGCACACTCTCCGGCATACCCGCAAGCCTTGCAACCTGTATTCCGTAGCTGGATTTTGCGCCGCCCCGGTCAATTTTGCGCAGAAAAACAATATCGTCGCCATCCTGCGAAACGGTTACGCGGTAATTGTTAACACCTTCAATTTTCCCCTCAAGCTCGGTAAGCTCGTGGTAATGGGTTGCGAAAAGCGTTTTCGCGCCTATTTTTTTAGTATCCGCTATATGCTCGGTAACAGCCCACGCAATTGATAGCCCGTCGTAGGTGCTTGTGCCGCGCCCTATTTCGTCTAAAATTAGCAGGGATTTTGAGGTTGCGTTATTTAAAATATTGGCCACCTCGCTCATCTCCACCATAAAGGTGCTCTGCCCCGAAAGCAAATCGTCCGACGCGCCAACTCTTGTAAAAATTCTGTCCACTGTTCCGATTTTTGCGTAAGATGCGGGAACAAAACTGCCCGCCTGCGCCATTAGCACAATTATCGCCGTTTGGCGCATATAGGTGGATTTGCCCGCCATATTAGGCCCGGTTATAATTGAAAGCCGGTTATCCCCGCCGTCCAAATAAGTGTCGTTCGCAACGAAACCCTGCTTCATAACGCTTTCAAGCACCGGATGCCTGCCGCCCCGTATGTCAATAACATCGCCGTCCGTAACTTCCGGCTTTATGTAGTTCATTTTATCCGCGGTATCCGCCAAAGCCGCAATGCAATCCGCCGCCGCAACAAGCGCCGCCTGTTTTTTAATCCGCTCGGTATGCGCCAATATGTTTTGGCACAACGCGCAGAACAAATCGTACTCCAAATCCTTTATTTTTTCGTCCGCGCTCAGTATTTCTTCCTCGGCTTTTTTAAGCTCCTCGGTTGTGTACCTTTCGCAGTTGGCAAGGGTTTGGCGGCGCACAAAATAAGGCGGCGCCATATCCTTGTAGGAATTTGTCACCTCGAAGCAGTAGCCGAAAATTTTGTTAAACTTAATTTTTAAGTTTTTTATCCCGGTTTTTTCGCGTTCGGTATTTTCAATTTTAAGTATCCAATCCGCGCCCTGCTCTTTTATATTGTAAAGCCTGTCAAGTTCCGCGTTTGCGCCGCGTTTTATAAAACCGCCTTCCCTTACGGAAAACGGAGGGTCATCGCATATATTTTTTTCTATCAAAGCGCAGATATCCGCCAAATCGTCGAAATTTTTGTACATGTACGCGTTAAAAGCCGCCTGCGCGAACTCTAACGAACTTTTTATAAACGGCATGTTTAAAAGCGAATTCTTAAGGCTCGCCAAATCCCTCGCGTTTGCCGCCATTAAACTAAGCCGCCCTATAAGGCGCTCGATATCGTTAACGGTATTTAAGTATTCGCGAAGTTCCTCGCGGCCAAGCGGCGCTTTTACAAATTCCTCAACCGCCTCTAACCTTTTGTTTATTTTTGCCGCGTCCTTTAAAGGCTGTTCAAGCCATTTGCGCAGAAGCCTCGCGCCCATAGGCGTTTTGGTTTTATCCAGTACCCACAAAAGCGAACCGCGTTTTGCCCGTTCCTTAACGTTTTCCGTTATTTCAAGGTTGCGGCGCGAAGAAATATCCAAAACCATATATTCAGTCAATTGATAATGGCGGATTCTTAAAATATGCTTCAAGCTGTTTTTCTGATTCTCCAAAAGATAGGCGATTAACGCGCCGGAAGATGATACCGCGTCCTTTTTATCCTCCAAGCCGAAGCCGTGAAGGTTTAAAACCTTGAAATGGTTTAAAAGCGACACATAGGCGTTGCCGTAATCGAAACTCCACTCGCTGAATGTGTAGGTTTTTATGTTAAAAACACTCTCCAACACCTTTGAGTGGGCGAACTGGTGGTTAACTATTATTTCCGACGGCTGGTACTTCGCTATTTCGTCGATAAGGGTTTTTTCGTTATTTCCGGTAATTTCCGTCGCGAAAAATTCCCCGGTTGTTACATCGCAGGCGCTAAGCCCAAAATTCCCGGCGTTCTCACAAAGGCATATAATATAGTTGTTTTTATCTTCCTTCAGCGCGTTAGTATCAAGCGTTGTGCCGGATGTAACAACCCTAACCACACTGCGCTTTACAATTGTTTTGGTAAGCTTCGGATCCTCCGTTTGTTCGCAAATTGCCACTTTGTAACCCATTTGCACAAGTTTGCTTATATAAGAATCCGCCGCGTGATACGGCACGCCGCACATGGGAGCGCGTTCTTCCTGCCCGCAGTCCCGCCCCGTTAGGGTAAGATCCAGCGCTTTGGATGCGGTTAACGCGTCGTCGTAGAACATCTCGTAAAAATCCCCAAGCCTGAAAAAAAGGAGGCAGTGCTTGTACTCTTTTTTTATTTCAAAATACTGTTCCATCATGGGCGAAAGTTTTGCCACTTAAGTTCCCTCATTTCATGCTGTTCGCGCCGGGTTTGTGTATGCGCCGGTTTTTTGTGTTCACCGTACAACATTCTTTCCCCGTTTAGCTTTTTCCGGCGGTTTTCCCGCACATGCCGCATTTTGCGCACTTGCCCTCGCCGCCGTTCGTTTCGCCGGATATTATATCCGGAATTTCCTTTGAAATTGTCGCCTTTAAAATATCCATCGTTTTCTCTATTATTTCGTTAAACTCGTTTTGGGTTTGGGTTAAGTAAAGCTCTTGCGCCGGCAGGGTTTCGGAATTTGACGGGTTTGCTGTGTTTTGCGAAAATTTCCCCGTGCTTGCGCTGCCGGCAATATTCGAAGTATCCCCGGCGGTATTTTGCGAATACTGCTCCCACGCAGCTTTAAACCTTAAATACTCGTCCGATTTTAACAGTTCGTTACCCAGTTCCCTTGCTTTCGAATAATAATCAGCCATCTAAAACCTCTCCGTTGTTTAGAGCTTTGCGCCGTTCTCAATTTTTCCGTTTAAATAAAAAGTTTTGCTTCCGGTAATCAGCACAGCGGCGGTTTTACCAATAAGCCGCGCACCGCTTTGCGCGGCGGCAGTGTTACCCGTCAAATCCGCTCCGCTTTCAAAATCATCCGTTTTAACGTGAACAATACTGTTTCCGGAAGTTCTGCCGGTTGCAACTCCGGTTTCGCCGTTAAAACTTTCAAACAAAACCTCAAGGGTTTTCCCCTCCAAGTTTTTATTAATTTCGGCGGCTATAGTATTTACCTTTTCAACAAGCTTTTCAAACCGCGCTTTTATTTCCTCGTCCGTTGCCGTTTGCGGCATTTGCGCGGCGGGCGTGTGCAAGCGTTTGGAGTAAATAAACGTATACGCCATTGCAAAACGAACCTTTTCTACAACATCCAAGGTATCGGCAAAATCCGCCTCATCCTCGCCCGGAAAACCAACAATTATATCCGTGGTTATGCTTATATCCGGAATTTTACTTTTTATTTTATCTATCAGGCTTAAATAATCTTCCCTGGTGTATTTGCGGTTCATGAGCTTTAAAATTTTGCTGCTGCCGCTTTGAAAAGGCAAATGCAAATGAGCGCACACCTTTTCGCATTCCGCCATAGCGGAAATAAGCTCACCGGATAAATCCCTGGGGTGGCTTGTCATAAAACGTATGCGCTTAATTCCTTCAATTTCATTTATTTTATATAACAGCTTCGCGAAAGATATGCCGCCTTCAAGGTTTTTGCCGTAGGAATTTACGTTTTGCCCCAAAAGGGTAATTTCCTTTATGCCGCTTTTTGCCAAGTTTTCAATTTCATTTAAAATTTCGGCACAGCTTCTTGAACGCTCCGCCCCGCGCACATACGGTACTATACAGTACGAACAATAATTGTCGCACCCGTACATAATGCTAACATACGCTTTAACGGAATCTGTATTTACGCAAGACAGTTCCGCGAAGTTTTTTTCGGATTCGCGCCAAACGTCTATTACGGGCTTGCCGGTTTTTAAGCGGTCGTACAAAAGGCGGGGGAAATGATGAAGGTTAAACGTGCCGAAAATGATATCCACATTGCGGTATGATTGCTTGATTTTTTCAACGCTCGCCTCCTGCTGCATCATACAGCCGCATACAACAACTATAGGCTTTGCGCCGCTGCCTTTACTGCCTTTCAGCATTCCAAGGTTTCCGTAGAGTTTGTTTTCCGCGTTTTCCCTTACGCAGCAAGTGTTAAATATTATGATATCCGCGGTATCCGCGCCGGAAACAATTTCATAGCCCATTGAAACAAGTAAGGCTTGCAGTTTTTCGGAATCATGAACGTTCATTTGGCAACCGTAGGTGTTAATAATCGCGGTTTTCGGAGTTTGCGCGTTTAAAGCGCGTATTTCGTTTATATAAAAATCGGTTTGTGCCTCGTCATTTATTTTTTCACTCATCGTTTCACCCCGGCTGCGGAAATTTGAAACAGTATAGCATAAAAACGCTTATAATCAAAAATTTTTTTGCCCGAACATGTTCTTTTTCAATACATCCTACAAAACCGATAACCGTATGCTTTCCTCAAACTCGGTATCGCGGTATTCGTAGGGAAAGTTATCAATATCCCGTGAATAGAGCGCATCGGAAAAAAGCTTGCCTGCCGCGCCGGTTTTTATGCCTCGCAAAAAGCCGAACCCCGAAAGCAACAGAGTTTTTTTGCCGTATGCCTTTCTTATTAGCCTTACCATTTCGCTTGTGCAAACATATTCGCGGTTTTGCGGGTGGAAAACCCCTGTAAGGTTATTATCCAAAATTATTTTAATGAAATTCACCAAATGCCCAATATAAATCATACTCCGGCGGTTTTCGCACTTAGGAAAAACGGGAGTATATTTCGCAAGCTTTTTAAGGCGTTTAAAATTACCGGGACAGTTTTTCCCGTATACCATAGGAGGGCGGATAATGGCCACTTTAAAATTATCTTCCGCGAACGTTGATAATTTTTGCTCCGCCAAAAGCTTAGATTTTCCGTAAAACCCCTGCGCGAAAGCTTCGGTTTTTGAATCTATAAATTCCTTTCCTTCAAAAACGGACATCGTGCTTAAAAAAACAAAATGCTTTACGCCGCATTTTTTGCAGAGCGAAGCAAAAGATACCGTAAGCGCCGTATTAGCCGCCTCCCATCTCTCCCATACCGAATTTCTGTTTTCGCTTTTATGCGCCATTGCCGCCGCGTGAATAACCGCGTCCACTCCCGTAAGCGCTTTTTTAAAACGCTCGTTGTTATTTTCGCCCGCACTTTCCGCATGGCAACTGATATTCGTTAAGTATTCGGAATTTTCCCCTTTTAAGCCAAGCCGCGTTACCTCGTAACCGAACTTGCGCAAAAAATCCGCAAGGGAGCTTCCAATATATCCGCCTTCTCCGGTAATTAATATTTTCAATTTACTCGCCCTTCCCGCATTGTGCCGCTTGCCGCCGTCATAATAATTGCAAGCGGTATTAGAAGCGTAACATCATATAAATTGCTATTAGTTTACTACATCGCGCCTGATGCATCAAGCATCCGAAGCCCGCCCTGCGCAAACGTTACTATTCACACACCCCACCGAAAATGAATGGTATTGCAACGCCTTTGAATGATAAGGTGTCTAATTTCATTTTCCGTAAATTATGACATTTTTTGTCATCATTCTAAATGGCAAGCCGTTATCTTTACCCGTTCTTCGCGTAGCTATCCGGCAAGGGTTACAGAGTCTCAGGCGTAAATATTACACGCGATTTTTGCGGCTGTTCTATGAGGGTTACAGGAGCGCTTCGACGCAAATTATATCGCCCAGCAATGTGCCACCTGACGCTTCAGAACATTTTTGAGCGCACCAAGTTCATAAAGAGTTTTATGTTAACGCAGTGCGCTCAAAAATATTCTTCTCGCTGCTC
>JAISVZ010000191.1 GCA_031271295.1 Clostridiales bacterium
TCCGGGAAGTTCATGGATTCAAGAATAATTTCGTTATCCTCCATGCACAAAGTGTCGCCCGTTGTGGTAAGCTTTAAACCCACCGCCGCCGCGATATCCCCGGCGTAAACCTTATCCGCCTCTTCCCTGTGGTTGGCGTGCATAAGAAGAATTCTTCCCACACGTTCCTTTTTGCGCTTAACGGAATTATATACATACGAGCCTGACTCAAGCGTTCCGGAGTAAACACGGAAAAACGCCAATTTTCCAACATACGCGTCGTTCATAATTTTAAAGGCCAAAGCCGAGAACGGTTCGTCGTCGGACGCGGCGCGCTCCGCTTCCTCTTCGGAATCCGGAAGTAAGCCTTTTACCGGCGGAATATCTACCGGTGATGGCAGGTAATCAATAATGCCGTCGAGCAGTTTTTGAACGCCCTTGTTTCTGTAAGCCGAACCGCAAAATACCGGCGTTATTTCGCAATCTATACAGCTTTTGCGCAGTACCGCCTTAAATTCCGCAATTTCAACTTCCTCTCCGGATAAATACTTCTCCATAAGAGTTTCGTCGTTTTCGGATATTGCCTCAAGCAGTTCCAAACGATGTTTTTCGGCAATTTCTTTCATATCGCCGGGAACGTCTTTAACTTCAATATCCGTGCCAACATCGTCGTTATAATAGTAGGCTTTCATCTCCAACAGGTCGATAAGGCCTTTAAAACTGTCCTCCGCGCCAATTGGAAGCTGTACCGCTATCGGGTTTGCGCCCAGCCTGTCTTTCATCATGTTTATAACGTTGGTAAAATCCGCCCCCATGATGTCCATTTTATTAACAAATGCTATGCGTGGTACGTTGTATTTATCCGCCTGCCGCCATACTGTTTCCGACTGGGGTTCTACTCCGCCCTTCGCGCAAAATACGCCTACCGCGCCGTCAAGTACCCGAAGAGAGCGTTCAACTTCTACGGTAAAATCCACGTGACCCGGCGTATCTATAATGTTTATCCTATGATTTTCCCACTGTGTGGTTGTGGCTGCGCTTGTTATTGTAATGCCCCGTTCCTGCTCCTGCTCCATCCAGTCCATAGTTGCGGTGCCCTCGTGGGTATCGCCAAGCTTATAAGTCCTTCCGGTATAAAACAGAATGCGTTCGGTTAGGGTTGTTTTACCCGCGTCGATATGAGCCATAATACCGATGTTTCTCGTCCTTGCCAGCGGGAATTCTCTTGTTGACAAAAATACTCCTCCTTATTACCACTTGTACGAAGAGAATGCCCTGTTGGCTTCCGCCATCTTGTGCACTTCTTCCTTTTTCTTAACAGCGCCTCCGGCGTTGTTAAGCGCGTCTAAAAGCTCGTTTGCGAGCCTTTCGATCATCGTTTTTTCGCCCCGCTTGCGGCAGGCGTTAATTAACCAGCGAAGCGCCAATGCCTGGCGCCTGTCGGGGCGTATATCCATAGGTACCTGGTATGTTGCGCCGCCAACACGCCTTGCTTTAACCTCCACAACCGGCATGATGTTGTTAAGCGCGTCCTCGAACGCGGAAAGTGCTTCGGTATTACGCTTTTCCGCCACAATTTCAAACGCGCCGTATACTATTTTTTGCGCCGTTCCTTTTTTGCCGTCCAACATAATTCCGTTAATCAGTTTTGTAACGATTTTTGAATTGTAGATAGGATCGGGCAGAACGTCTCTTTTTGGAACATGACCTTTTCTCGGCATGTTTCTTCCCTCCTTGCCGGCACTTACCGGCTTTTCATAGATAGAACTTTTCGGTACTCGAAAGGTTTTGCCAAAACAGCGCCTTCCGATACATGCCCTTGTACTTTAGTTTTAACAATGCGCAGAACATTATTGCGTGTACAAGGAATTAAGTTTAATGCTGAACGCGGAAATTATTTTCGAAAATTTCCGGATTTAATCGTGAAATTGATTTCGGGTTGTTTCCGGATTTGTTTTCGAACTTATTTGCGAAATTATTTTTTCTTGCCGCGTTTCGCTCCGTACTTGGAACGCGCCTGCTTGCGGTTTGCAACGCCCGCCGTATCAAGTGTGCCGCGCACAATGTGGTAACGCACGCCGGGGATATCCCTTACCCTGCCGCCGCGGATTAACACAACGCTATGCTCTTGCAGGTTGTGGCCCTCGCCCGGAATGTAGCTTGTAACTTCCATACCGTTTGAAAGGCGAACCCTCGCGATTTTACGAAGCGCCGAATTCGGTTTTTTCGGAGTTTGCGTTTTAACGGAAGTACAAACGCCGCGCTTTTGCGGGTTTGCCGCGGAAACAACCTTCTTTTTCAAAGTGTTCTGGCTTCTGGAAAGAGCCGGCGCTTTGGATTTTTTCGAAAGGGTTTTCCTTCCTTTCCTAACTAACTGGTTAAATGTTGGCATCTTTACACCTCCTTGTTTGCCCGGGTATGCCCGGCGCAATAATTTCTGCCATTGGGTTTTTTGTGGTTTGCGCGGTGAAACAAGCCGAAAAAACCGCCTGTTTCGGGCGCACCTATGCAGTTTAGCACTGCGAATAAAAGTTGTCAAATAATTTTTGTTGGAAGGGAAATTAAACTAATTAGTTTCGTCCGCAATTTCGGCGCTTTGATTGTTCCGCCTTAATTCTTCTATTTGGAGGACAAACGAATACGGCGTTTCCAAATTTTTAACAACAAAGGTTTCCTTCGTGTTTTTTCTTCCCTTTCTTGTTTCGGTAATAAGCACGTTTTGCAGCGACAGATATACTTTTTCCGGAATTTCCTGGTTCGGGTTTGCGTAATATGAAAGAACACAGTATGACGGCTGATTTGTGCTGACGATTGGCAATTGACTGAAATAATTGATGTTTCCGCTTTCCAAAGCCATTCGCGCGGAGTTTCGCTGGCTATCCTCCGCTAAGTAATCCCATGCGTAGTTTAATACGGTTTTAACTCCCCATTTCCCTGCTTCCTCGAAAAAAGGCCGGACAAAAAGCGACGCATAAGCCGTTTTAAACGCTGTAAACGCAACGATGCAATGCTCAACAACCCATATGGCAATAAGCGGCAAACCATGCATGGTATCCGAATTACTGCTAATCGCCCAAACCCCTTGCGATACTATTTCAAAATAAGCAAAGCCGAAGAGCACATCCGGGCTAAGAGGAAAATACACAAGCAAGAATGGGTCAATTACCGCCGTTTCGCGAAACACAACGGCAGCATAAGCGGCAAGATGCACATATGTAAATACTGCAAAGAGCAGTATCAAAGTAAGCGCCCAAAAAACAGCATTGCGGGATTTACCAATTTTCGTTGTAAGAGCCGCGCTTTTACCTACAAACCAGCCCACTCCCAGCGTACCAAGAAAATTTAAGTAATAAAACGGAACATAGTAAATAGCAATACTGTAAATGACAGACACTGCCGCAACCGCGATAACAGCGGGTATTATAACCGCAAAATAAAGCGGGCTTATTTTCCCCGACAACCTATAATATGTACCCATTACAATTCCTCCTTATGATTTTTTGCGCGGCAAAACGCAATGATAAAAACCTTCTTAGTTAATAAACAGCACAGACATTATATCACAGTCTCGCAGGGAAAAAATATCAAATTCTCATGAAAAATTTGCATTATTTCTGTTCAACATGCTACTTAGATATGGCACTAACGCCGCCGAGACGGAATAATATATATTAAATTTTCTCGCGGATTTTTGCCGTTTTGAAGGAAATTCCGGAAAGCAGCGGATTATTTGCACGGCAAAAACCGGAAAGCGGGTGCTAAAATGTTCGGATGGCGAAATAACAACTCAAATATGCAAACGAATAACCAAATGCGGGGCGTGGGGCAAAGACAAACCGGATTCGGATGGTTTGCGCAAAACCAGCAAATGCGCCAAGGCACGATTCCGCAGCAAAACCACTTGCGCCAAGGCATGATGCCGCAGCAAAACCAGTTTCGCCAAGGCACGATGCCGCAGCAAAACCAACTGCCGCCGGAAGGAACCGACGGCGTTCATTACGAACCCATTAACGCAGACAATCTGCAAGAAATAGCAAACGCTTTGTCTTATGCGGGAAATTCCGGAGCATTGCCAAATATAGTTCCGCAAAGAGCGGGCAACTATCCGCCAGGGGAAGCAAATATATTTAATCGCGGTGATGCCCCTACCGCTGAGCCGGACGCGGCCGGGTTTCAGCAAAGCCCGTATATTTCGGCGAATCCCGCAGCGGAAGGTTATTCAAACTCCTTCGATAGTCACGCAAGCCTGTCAAAGTTTATTCAAAATGAGAGAAACGCAGGCGAATTTTATCTTAGCCTTTCAAATGTCGCACCGCGCGGATACAAACAGTATTTCCTTGATATCGCGCGAGAATCGAAAATCAGGGAAACCGAGCTTGCCAAACTGTATCAAAACATTTCCGGCAAAAATTTTAGCGCGGAAAGCAGAGCGATTGTGCACGCCAAAAATTACGCAGCCGGGTTGGAACGCGCAATAAGGGAGGAAACAAACGCCATTAAGGAAATTAGCGGCTATTACGAACTCACGGATGAAATTACCGCGCGGAAAATAAATTCCATCCTTTACAGAAAGGTAAGCGACCTGTGTTATATGACACATATTTACTCACAGGAGGTTAAGGGTATAAAATAGGAAGGAATGCAACGGCTTACAAAATATAAACCGCGAAATAAACCTTAATATTTTAAAAGCTCTTAGTTCCGATTTTGCGCCGCGCAATTTTCCGGCTTGGGTTTGGACGGTGGCGGGAAATGGCTTTTGTCGCAAAAGAATACCGCGAAAAATGGCTATCCCCTTGATGGAACTATCAAAAATTATCTGGCAAATTGACTATATCATCATACGTTGCAGGGTCGCAAACAACAGCTCCTTCGAGCAATCGGTAAAACAAAAGCCCTC
>JAISVZ010000007.1 GCA_031271295.1 Clostridiales bacterium
AAAAGCCTGCTTCGCCTCTTCCGGGTTGTAGTTGGAAATTCCCGCGTAAAGCGCTTTGCCCGAACGCACAAGATAATCCAGCGCGGACATCGTTTCGTAAAGCGGAGTTTCAAAGTCCGGCCTGTGGTGGTAGAAAATATCGAAATAATCAAGCCCCGTGCGTTTAAGCGAAGCTTCGCAGCTTGCAACCAAATATTTGCGAGAGCCAAAATTCCCGTACGGCCCCTGCCACATATCGTATCCGGCTTTTGAGGAAATAATAAGTTCGTCGCGGTAAGGCAGCAAATCGGATTTTAGAATCCGCCCGAACATGGTTTCCGCGCTGCCGGGCGGCGGGCCGTAATTGTTTGCCAAATCGAAATGGGTAATGCCGCTGTTAAACGCGGATGTTAACATGGCGCGCGCGTTATCCTCGTTTGCCGCGCCGCCGAAGTTATGCCATAACCCTAAGGAAATTTCCGGCAGGCAAAGCCCGCTTTTGCCCGAACGGCGGTATTTCATTTTGCCGTAACGGTTTTCGTTTGCTTGATACATTTAATTCACCCCTGTTAGGTTTTTGAGGTTATTATACTCGCAACCAAAACAGATTCCAAACTTAAATTTTTAAAATGACAAACCCGACGCGATAAGCTTATACCATATATTTGTACGAGCGGCGTTTGCCGAAGGGAAAAGGCTTACATCATATATGCTCCAAAGCCCCGTTGCCGGGTCCTGCTGGCGTATACGCGTTGTATGAAATTCGTTGGAACTGTCCAGCACATACGTATCAACAAGCGTTGGCGCAGTTGTAAAAACAGTGTTATCCAAAACCGTCCCGTCCACCCCGTTATTGCCGAACTGAGAGGATTTTATTACATCCGCCGTAACACTGCCGGATACCGCCGCAAGTTCCAACTTAACCGAGTTTCCGTTCTGGTAGCTTACGATATACCTCATATTCCCGATATCTACGCTTGTTGTGCTCCCCGGCGCTTGCAAATTTGCGCTTGTTATGCCGGAAATGTTGCTTGCCATTAAATTAGGCGTTTGGAAGCTGCCGTCCTTGTTTGCTACGTTTAAGATATAGGAGTTTGGCGTTTGCTCGCTTACGGTTACAGTGGGGGAAAAACCGTCCGCTCCGGTGGTGCCGGTTGCGCCGGGGATGCCTTGCGCTCCTGTTGCTCCGGTATCGCCGGGAATGCCTTGTGCTCCTGTTGCGCCGGTTATGCTTAAGCCCGTGTTTCCTTGTGCTCCGGTTGCGCCCGTTGCTCCGGGGATGCCTTGCTCACCTTGTGCTCCGGTTTCGCCCGTTGCTCCGGGGATTCCTGTCGCTCCGGTTGCGCCTGTTGCTCCGGCTATTCCTTGTGCTCCGGTTGCGCCTGTTACTCCGGCTATTCCCTGTACACCCTGTATTCCTTGTAAACCCGCCTCGCCTTGCGGTCCTGTTGGCCCAATACCGCCCTGTGCGCCAACTACGCCCTGCGGTCCCGTTATTCCTTGCGGCCCGGCAATTCGTCCAACATCCTTCCAAACATTATTTACAGAATCCCAAACATACAAATCGGGCTCAATGTAGTAGAAATCCCCTCGGCTGCCTGTTGGATGCGCCGCCTGCAAATCGCCCGCCGATTGATAAGACCCGATTATAGTACCCACAGTACCGGCAACACCTTGAATTCCTTGTATGCCCTGAATGCCCGTCGTGCCTTGAAGCCCTTGAACGCCTTGCAAACCCTGAATGCCTTGCGCTCCGGTTTCGCCTTTGATACCTTGAACGCCCTGCGCTCCGGTTTCGCCTTTGATGCCTTGAATACCTTGTGCTCCGGTGTCTCCCTTTGCACCTTGAATCCCCTGCGCTCCGGTTTCGCCTTTTGCGCCTTGAATCCCCTGCAAACCTTGAATCCCTTGCGCACCGGTTTCGCCTTTTACGCCTTGAATGCCCTGCAAACCTTGAATCCCCTGCGCTCCGGTTTCACCTTTTGCGCCTTGAATCCCTTGTGCCCCGGTGTCGCCCTTGATTCCCTGAATCCCCTGCGTCCCGGCGTCGCCCTTCATTCCTTGAATACCCTGCAAACCCTGAATACCCTGTGCGCCGGTATCTCCTTTTAAACCCTGAATCCCCTGCGCCCCGGTTTCGCCCTTAATTCCTTGAATTCCCTGCAAACCCTGAACCCCCTGCGCTCCGGTATCGCCCTTCATTCCCTCCGGGCCCCTCGCCCCGGTTGCGCACATCCTTTTTACGGAATCGCAATTATTGCAATAACTGCCGCATAAATTTCTCCTGTTATCACCGCATTCTCTTTCGTTGTATTTGCTGTATTGCTGCATCCAATTGTGTTGTGTTTTAGAATTATTGTGGTTTTGTAAATAACTCATACAAAAACCCCTTTCCCGCAAACGCCAATGTGTTAAAATTTCACATAGCAAACGGTTAATCTCCGATGTTCTATGATATGAAAATACAATAAAAATGTGCCGCGCGGCGGGGACGTGAACCTGCCATGAAAATGTTCTTGTATTTTTCCGCAATAACGGTTACAATACTTCCAACAGCAAAATAAAAGCTTTGATGAGAAGTTAGTAAGCATGGTTGGCGTTTAAGAGAGAAGATGGTTGGTGCAAATCTTCACAAAGGCATGTTGAAGCGGTCTCGGAGCTTTGAACCGAACGGATTGTCCAAGTAGGATTCAACGCGATGCGCGCGTAACAGCGCAGCGGCGTAAAAGCGCCGGTAAGACGCGGGGCGTTTATGCCCTGAACTTAGGTGGTACCGCGGAGCAAAAATGTTTCGTCCTAAGAGTAAGTTAAGCTTATTCTTAGGGCGTTTTTTTATTTTATTAAGAAAGGAGCCGTTCGTATGCGAGCCGAAGAAATTCGCAGGTTGTATGTAAAGTTTTTTGAGGAAAGGGGGCACAAAGAAATTGCGTCCGCGTCGCTTATTCCCGAAAATGATTCGGACGTTTTGTTTACAACAGCGGGAATGCATCCGCTAATTCCCTATTTTTCAGGCTTAGAGCACCCAATGGGCAAGCGCCTTGTTGGCATTCAAAAATGCGTCCGCACAGACGATATAGACGAGGTTGGCGACGCGTTTCACCACACCTATTTCGAAATGCTTGGCAACTGGTCGCTTGGGGACTATTTCAAGCAGGAATCCATTAAAATGAGCTTCGATTTTTTAACCGGGGTTTTGGGCATTCCCGCCGAAAGGCTTGCCGTTACGGTTTTTGGCGGTAACGAGCAAACGCCCAAAGATACCGAAGCCTATGAAATATGGAAGGAAACCGGGATAAATGAAAACCGGATATATTTTTACGGAATGAAAGAAAACTGGTGGGGACCGGTTGGCGAAACAGGGCCATGCGGTCCGGATACCGAAATATTCTACGACACGGGCGCAAACCCCTGCGGCGTCAACTGCGGCCCCGCGTGCGAATGCGGAAAATTTGTTGAGATATGGAACAATGTTTTTATGCAGTACAACAAACTTTCCGACGGAAGCTACGCGAAGCTTGAAGAGAAATACGTGGATACCGGCATGAGCTTGGAACGTATTCTTGCCGTAAGCAATAATTTAGAAAGCAACTATGAAACAGAATGTTTTTATCCCGTAATGGAAAAAATAAAGAGCCTTACAAAAGCGGCAAACCCGCAGAATTATACACGAGAATACCGTATTATAGCCGACCATATGCGAGCCGCTGCCTTTATTTTAGGAGACGGCAAAAAAGTAACTCCTTCGAATAAAAAACACGGGTATATCCTTCGGCGGCTGATTCGCAGGGTTATTAGGATAATAAGAATGATGAATGTATCCGAAAACATTTTGCCGCAAATTGCCGAGGTTATTATTTCAATAAACGCCCCCGTTTACCCGGAACTTGCGGACAACCGGGAATTTATATGCGATCAGCTAAACAAAGAGTTTATACAGTTCGGTAAAACGCTGACACTTGGGCTTAAGGCGGCGGAAAAGCTTTTCTCACATCTTGCGCCCGGAGAAAAGCTTGACGCGGACGCCATATTCCGGCTGTTCGACACATTCGGATTCCCTCCGGAGCTTACCGGAGAACTTGCAAACGAAAGAGGAATTGCGGCGGACATGGCGGGGTTTAAGAAACGCTTGGCAGACCACCAGGAAAAATCGCGGCGTGCGCAATAGCGTTTACGGTTTGCTGCTCGCACCAAACAATTGTACACAGCCGTTTGGCTTCCTCGTCCGTAGGGTAGCGCAGCAAACCGTTATCCGCGAGCCAATACAGCACGCTGTACTGCGGGTATGCCTGATATTTAAGATATGTGCGTTTGGCACCTGTTACAAACGGCGGTATCTCTTTTTCAATTTCGCGGGCAAAGCCTTCAATAAAATCCGCGAAGAGATACTGCCCTATGCGTAGTGAATTATTCCCCACAAATCTTTCATATTGAAGGGATTTGATATTGCTGTAACCGCGTGTTTTTATGCCGTTGCCGTTGGTTTCTTCCCGGAACTTAAACTCTTCCTCGGTAAAGCGCCCTTCGTCCGCAATATCGTCCTCAAACCCTGCCGTTACCCAGTGCTGTGTTCCGTCCTTGCGTTTGGGAGTTTGTTGGTTGGGTTTATAAATTTTTTTCGAAGAATTTTATCATATCGCGGTAAAAGTCTTCTCTTTTAACATCGTTATGAACCGCGTGCCGGGAATCGTACTCTTTGAGAACGGCATTTGCCCCGCATTTTTCGGCGAATTTATAAATCGCGGCGTTACTTACAATAACATCGCCTTTAGCGGCGGCAATAAACAGCGGAATGTTTACTTTATCCGCGTTATTAAGCGCGTATTCGCAGCCTTCGTTAATACCCGCGAACAGCCGCATGGAAATTCTGTTATGATACAGCGGGTCTGTTTCAATTTCCTTTGCCTTTGCGGCATCTCCGGTAAGGTCGCTGAAGGCAAGCGGCCTTATTATCGCAAGCTTTGGCGAAATTTTACCGCAAAATTTTGCTATTGCCGCAACAACGGGGTTTACTTCATTATGCAAACCAAGCCAAGGGGATTCCAACACCGCAACAGCAAAATCCGCGCGGCTGTTTTTCAGCAGATAGTTAACCGCAATATTCCCGCCCATGCTGTGCCCGTACAAAACGGCGGCAGTTCCCGGCATTTTTTCCCTCGCGTACGAAACCGCCGCGCCAATATCGTCCAAAAAACTTTGATAACCCGGAACTATTCCTTGCAGTTTTTTTTGCCCTTTAGAGTCGCTCGAAAGTAAGCCGTGCCCGCGCTGGTTTAATATAAGGCAGGCGAATCCGTCTTTCAAAAGATACTTCGCGCATTCGTCGTACATAGCGGCGTGTTCCCCAAACCCGTGGCTTACAATTACAACCGCCTTGGCGGGTGTTTTTTCGGGAGTGTGCAAGGCGGCTAAACCTGCGCCGTCTGCGCATTTAATTGTTATTTGTTCGTTTGGCATAATGTCAGCTCCTTTCGGTTATTATTTTACGCCGATTATGTAAATGAATCAATTATGCGCATTGTAAAATACGCGCACGCCATATCAGGATAGTTGAATCTTCTTTCGTATGCGGCGTAAATGCTGCAATGTAAGGATAATAATTAGCAACCCAATTGCGCCAAATACAACCGCTAAAAGCGGACTCGACCACGACAAAATAATTTCACTTGGATTGTCCTTATTGTATATAATTTTTATAGTATCACCAACCGCCATGTTTTCAACATATGTGTCAAGAATGCCCGTTTGCGTCATTCCTGTGTCAGTCAAAAAGCTGACATGAACTATATGCTCATCCGCTTTGCTTTTTTCGATGATTTCAATAAGCGTAATTGTTGCTTGCGCTTCCGCTGAGTTCTTAATGAAATAAAAATCGACCGCTATCCAACCGTGATAAACGCAGCCGAAAATAAATACCGCTCCCAGCATAAGAAAATAGACGCTTAATGGCCATTTTGGTTTTTTAAGCATACAGTTTGCCTCCTTAATAGTATTTTATATTTGTAACATTATACCGCAATTCACCGCATACCATCAAGCACAGAAGCGCAAAGGCAAAAATTCGGCGAAAACAATGTTACTTATTAAGGCAACGAAGCAAAGCTGGCATCGTCAAAAAAGTGTGCCTTTGACAAAAATAAGTTTATCGCTGTTATGCTGTTATAATCTGGTTTGGACGGGTAATTTTGTGGATTACATAACAAACAACTCAAATTTTTTATTGCGTTTAACATATGTTTTGCGCTATATTATGCATACAGTTTTGCGAGATACAGTTTAGGAGTTGATTTCATGCCGTTAGACGGTATAACCGCCGCGAATATTGTTTCGGAATTAAAGGGCAAAATTAAGGGCGGAAAAATAGATAAAATTTATCAGCCGGAACGAAACAGCTTAATTATGCAAATAAGAAGCGGCGGGGAAAACCACCGGCTTTTATTAAGCGCGGAGCCGTCCAACCCGCGCGTTCATTTAACGGCGCTTCCGAGGGAAAACCCGGAAACCGCGCCGCAGTTTTGCATGTTTCTGCGCAAAATATTATCCGGCGGGCGTATTACCGATATTATTCAGCCTGATTTTGAGCGCATAATCATATTAAATATAGAATCCGCCAACGAAATGGGCGACATTACCGAAAAGAACCTCATAATTGAAATTATGGGCAAGCACAGCAATATTATTTTAGTGAAGGACGGCGTTATTTTGGATTCGATAAAACGCGTATCCAAGGAAAAAAGCTCTGTGCGCGAGGTTTTGCCCGGCCTTAATTATGTTTACCCGCCGTCTAAAAATAAGAAAAACCCGATTAAAATTAATGAAAAGGAGTTTTTCGGTATTTTGTCCGCAGGCGAAGCGCCGCTGGAGACTGTAATTTACTCATCATATAACGGGATAAGCCCCGCCGCCGCGTCGGATATTGCCGCGCGAAGCGGCACGGACGCGCAGGCTTTGCCGAACGCTATGTCCGTTTCCGCAAAAACAAAGGTTTACACCGAATTTTTAAAATTGATTGCGGATGTTGTAACGGAAAGGTTCTCCCCGGCGATATATTTCGGCGCAAAAGGCAATGCGGTAGATTTTGCGTCTGTTCCGCTTAAAATTTATGAATCGTTTGAATCAAAACATTACGATTCCATTTCCGCTTTAATGGACGATTATTACGCCTCGAAGGATTCGGCGCGGATTAAAGCGCAAAAAAGCGCGGACCTAAAAAAGCTGATTACGCAAAATTTGGAGCGTAACGCAAAAAAACGCGAAATCCAGCTAAATACGTTAAAGGAAGTTAAAAACCGCAACCGGCTTAAATTGTACGGAGACCTTTTAACGGCGAATATCTACTTGCTTAAACCCGGAATGACAACGATTAAGCTTGCAAATTTTTACGATACATCCGGCACAGCCGCGCAAACGGACGGCTTTTTGCAGCCCGATATTGCCGCGCAAACGGACGGCTTTTTGCAACCCGGCACAGCCGCGCAGCCCGAAGGTTTTCCGAACTATCCTGAAATTGAAATAGCTCTGGATTCGCAGCTTACCCCTTCGGAAAACGCGCAAAAATATTACAAAAAGTACAACAAAGAAAAGCGGACATATTCCGCAACCATTGAACAGCTTAAACAAACCGACGACGAGCGGCTTTATTTGGAACAGATACTTCAGCTTACCGATACCTGCGAAACCGAGGCAGATCTTGCCGATATAAGGCAGGAATTATTCGAACAGGGCTATGTTAAAAAAAATGCGCAAAAAAAAGACGGGAAAGCTAAAAAATCCAAACCGATGCACTTTGTATCGTCGGACGGGTTTGATATTTACGTGGGTAAAAACAGCAAGCAAAACGAGGAGATTACGCTTAAAAACGCCTCCAACGCCGATATGTGGCTGCATACGAAAAACATTCCCGGCTCTCACGTTATAATTAAAACCAACGGCAAAGAGCTGCCGAATTCAACCTTAAACGAAGGCGCGATTCTTGCCTGCTTTTTTTCAAAGGGGCGAAACTCCCAGTTGGTGGGCGTGGATTATACCCTGAAAAAACACGTAAAAAAACCCACCGGCGCAAAGGTGGGTATGGTTATTTACGATAACTTTAAAACGGCGTTTGTAACCGCCGACGAGGAACTTGTAAACGCGATAAAAAGAGTTAGCTGAAACTTGGCGGAAGCCGCGTAAGGCAAACTGGTGTGAACTGGAACTTAGCGGAAGCCGCGTAAAACAAACTGGTGTGAACTGGAACTTGGCGGAAACCGCGTAAAACACATTCGCGCTTAGAACAAAAACTTAGCCGCTCCCGCGTCGTACACCTTGGCGTTTGTTTCAAACGGCGGAGCTTCGCCTTTCAGCTTGCCGTCCTTTAAATTCTGCGCTCCGGTTATAAGTGCGGGCATTATATCCGCGTTAACCGGAAACGGCCCGTGCGAAGGATAAACAGTGTCGAACAAATCCGCCATTGCGGCTATTTTTTTCATGCTGAAAATATACGCGTCGATGTTTCGTCCCCCGCCCGCCATAAAAATCATTCCCGCCTGAATGCTGTCCCCGGCGACAAGTATACGGTTTTTCCTGTCCAAAAGCGCAATACTGCCCGGCGTGTGCCCCGGAATTAAAATTACCTCAAATTTTCTGCCGCCCAAATCAATAATTTCGTTTTCCCACAGCGCTTCGGCGGTAAGACCTTTTCCCGCTCCGTTGTGGAACCTGTCAAATTCGGCGGGATGCATCCGTGCTTTTTCGAAGTACTTGTTGCCGCTGATATGGTCACCGTCCGCGTGGGTAATAACAAGCTGTATAGGAAGTTTTGTTAAACCCTCCGCGGCTTCCTTTATATTACCCGACCCGTAGCCGGTATCCACCAATAGCGCCGCGTTTTCCCCCTCAAACAAAAATGACCGCACTCCGTTTTCCTCAAACCTCCAACTTTTTTCCCCGATTTTAATAATTTCGTATGCTGCCATAAGTAAACCCTCCTTATAATGTATATGCAAACAGCGCGGCAGCTTCCCCGCACGTACTGCCCTGTCAGCGCGGCGCTTTCCCGCGCGGCCTTTACTGCCTTTCCCTTAATTCCGAAGCCGCCTTTAGCGTTGCCTCGGTAATTACCGCGCCGCCGATTAAGCGGGCAAGTTCCGCAATAATCTTCTCCTCGTTAAGACTTGCCGCCGACGTGGTGGTTTTTTCGCCGTCCGATTTTTTCTCCACCAAAAAGTGCCTGTCCGCCATGGCGGCAATTTGCGGAAGGTGCGTTATGCACAAAATTTGGCGCTTTTGCGAAAATATTTTCAGCTTTTCCGCAACCTTTTGCGCGGTTCTGCCGCTAACTCCGGTATCTATTTCGTCGAATACGAACGTTTCGGCGGTATCCGCATCTGCAAGCACGGTTTTAAGCGCAAGCATTACGCGCGATACTTCGCCGCCGGACGCGATATTTGCAAGCGGTTTTAATTCCTCGCCCGCGTTGGGCGATATCATAAATTCCGCCCTGTCGTAGCCGGTTGCGTTAAAATCTTCCCTTCGGGTTATTACCGCCTCAAACTTCGCGTCCTTCATTTCAAGTTCGCGCAGGTTATCCGCTATTTTTTGCGATATCTCCGAAGCGGCTTTTATTCTTTTTTCCGAAACGGCGGCGCACAGTTCTTCCGCACTTTCTCGCAAACCAACACGCGCTTTGTTAAGCCCGGCAAGCCTTTCCTCCGATGATTCAAGCATTTCGTATTTTTGCTCGGTTTTTTGCAAAAAATCAAGAATTTCGCGTATGTTTTTGCCGTATTTGCGTTTAAGGTTGTATATTAAATTAAGACGCTCGTCTATACGCATAACCTCGTAAGGGTCGTGCTCTATCGTGCTTTGGTATGTTTGCATATCCCTAACAAGCTCGTCCAACTGCGCGGTGATAGATTCCGCCGCTTGCGCAAACACTTCGCAAGACGAATCCAAATATGTAAGCCTTGCTATATAATTCGCCGCCTCGCCCAACGAATCCGTGGCGGAGGTATCGCTGCCGGATAAAAGCTCAATGGCGGCGTTTGTTTTTTCGGCAATCTCCTCCGAATTGTTCAGAATTTTGCGTCGCGAAAAAAGCTCTTCCTCTTCGCCGTCCTTTAAAGCCGCGGTTTTAATTTCGTTAATCTGATACGAATACAAGTCAAGCCGGGAAGCCCTGTCCTCGTCGTTTACGCCTATTTCGGCAATTTGCTTATCCAGCGCGGACAACTGCTTCACAATTTCGGCAAGCCGCGCCTTTATTTCGTCCGCTCCCTCGCAGAACCTGTCCAAAATTTCAAGATGCCGGGCCGTTTTTAAAAGCCCCTGATGTTCGTGCTGGCTGTGGATATCGAAAAGAATTTCGGAAATATCCTTAACCGTACCCACGGAAACAGTTTTCCCGTTTATTTTGCATACGGATTTGCCGGTATCCGCCGCCATGTTGCGCTTTATTATAAGAAGGTTGTCCTCGTCCGGCTCGGCGTCGAGTTCGGTTAACCTTTCCCTGTTTTCGTCCGCAATTTCAATAACGCAGGTAACCTCCGCAAAAGATTCGCCGCCGCGCACAAAATCCTTCGGGGCTCGCCTGCCCAAAATAAAATTAAGCGAATCGGCAATCATGGATTTGCCGGAACCCGTTTCGCCGGTAATTATATTTAAGCCTGGACTAAACTCCAACTCGGTTTCTTCAATCAGCGCTACATTTTTTATGTATAAAGAGTTTATCATTGCGCTCTCCTTACGTTGTGCTTTTTAATCAAATTTTCGAATTCGCAGATTATATCCTGCCCGTGCTGCGCTTCGCCTATTACGCAAAAAACGGTATCGTCCCCGGCGATTGTTCCCAAAATTCCGTCGCCGCCCAGTGTGTCTATAGACGCCGCAACCGCCATAGCCATGCCCTCTAACGTTTTAACCACAATAATGTTGGACGAACGCGCAATTGAAACAACACCGTCCGCAAAAACGCGCGACATTTTTTGCAGTTTTTCCGCATTTGCACCAATCGCCGCCGCGTATATCAGTTTGCCCGATTCGGCTTTTACCTTGGTTATATTTAAGCTGCGGATATCACGCGATACGGTTCCCTGCGTGGAATCAAAACCCGCGTACTTTAAAAGGGAGGTTAACTCGTCCTGAGTTTCTATTTCGTGCTCCGCGATAAGCTGAAGGATTTTTTCGCGTCTTTCCGATTTCAAGAAAATTGCCCCTTTCGTATGCCCGCTAAACGGTTTGCACTGCGGCTTAGCTAATACTTAATTTCTTCCTAATCGCACAACGGCGGTTACGTATACCTCGTCGTCTTCCCGTTTTCCAATAGCCACAATTTCTATAACCTCAATACTTTGTGGGGATTGACGAAATATTACTCTTAACCCCAACTTTTTATGCTTTAATTTTCGGCAATCCCACAATTCGCCATACAATATTCCCATTCATCCTCAATATTCGCAAGACCT
>JAISVZ010000031.1 GCA_031271295.1 Clostridiales bacterium
CGGTGTGCAAAACAATGGACAGAATCTGGTACGAAACCAGATACAGCTCACTCCAATTGAATGATTCATACTTTCGAGGAAACTTTTTAGCGATAAAAAGACCCAGCACGAGAAACACAGGCGGAACCAAAAACCCCAAAACGGCAAGGAAAATAGGACTCGCAAGCAAAGACGTAAACTGAAGTTCACTGAAAACCGTTGGTATAAATATAATCACCGTTTCGCTCAAGCTGGCAATCGTCGTGACAATCACAGGAAAGCCTAATTTCAAAGCAAAATTTCCCTTAAAAAAGATATGGGCTATGATTGTAAATTCAACACAAATCGCGAGATAATTTACCCAGGGCATTTGGAACGAGTTAAAATACACTTGGGCAATAGAGGAAGCAACCGCAATAACACCGACCAGCGCGGGATTAAAACCACGCTTTCTATAAAGAAACTTGGATAATATAAAAATTGTTATGATAATCATGCACACGCCGGAAAGCACCGGCAATGCATATTCCAAAACAAACATTTTATCACGTCTCCCCCAAATTCATAAAAGCGTATTTTACATCCTTGGCTCTCTGGCGGCTTACAGGTACAAGGCTGCCGTTATCCATAATCATGTGCGTCCCGTGAAAAGATATCACATGGTTGATATTCACGACAAACGACGCATGGGACTGTATGAAAAATGTGCCCGTCAGCTTTTCGGCTTCATCCTTGAAAGCGCCCCGGTACTCAATACTGCCGGCGCCGGATACGGAGAGGATTATATTATGCTTGCTGCTTTCCAAACTTATGATATCTCTCTTTTTCACGTTGAAGTAATCCCAGCCCTTTTTCACGGTAAAAACCTCGTTGCCGCTCTCAATTTTCTTCACAGCCTGCTTAAGCTTGCGGGTAAACTCGTCCGCGTCGATAGGTTTTTTAATGAACTGGAAGGGCTGCACGTCGAACAGCCGTCCGTGATATTTGGTGTGGCTTGAAACGTAAATAAGCAGGGCGGAATCGTGGCCGTATTTTTCCCGCAGAAGCCGGCCTGCGGTTATGCCGTCACCGCCCTCCATTTCAATATCCATATAGATGAGGTCGAAATACCTTCCTCGGTCAAGTTCGGCGCACAGCTTAGCGCCGGAGGTAAACGCCTCAATTTCATATGTACCGGAATGCGGACTTACAGGAAACACCCGCGAACCCATAATACATTGCTCTATTTGGCCGATAACGGTAATGTCGTCGTCACAGATTGCAATTGAAATCAACTCTTACACCCTCTCTGATCGCGCTTGAGTTTGCGTTTTGCATTAAATGATTTCCACTAATACTACCCTTTTATGATAGCATAGTTGATTTTGCATGTAAAGCAATCTATGCAGACTATGTTTTTCATATATCGTGCTAACAGTAACCCGCACACGCTATTGCGCTCGTAGCCGCTCGGCCAAGCTTGCCTTTTGAGTAAACCTGTAACATAAAAGCGGTATGGCGGCGCAAATCAAAAGCAGCACCGGCAAAGCGACAAAGGTTGGCATAAAGCTGAAATTCCATTTAAAAAACCACAATTGCCCCGAAATCGCACGGATAATAAGGTAGCTTAACGGTACTCCAAGCGTTGCCGAGGATATAACCGTTATAAGAGCGTATAACGCACCCTCGCCGAAGAGCATGGTTTTAAGCTGCCTGCCCGTCATGCCTACGCTTTGCAGCATGGCAAGCTCGGTGCGCCTTGAATTGATTGATGTAAACACGGCGTTGATGAAGTTAAGCACGCCAACCATCGCCAAAATAAAGGACATTGCGCCGCCTGTCATCATGTAGGTGCGCTTTAGGCTTTCAAACTCTTTCATGTAATAAGCTCGCGAACGGTAATCCAAATCCGGATTTATATTTTCGGTGTAGTTTTTTAACCGGCTTTCGGCGGCGGAAATATCTTCGTCCGCCACATTAAAAACGGTTGTCATAGGGTTGGTGTTGCTGTAAAAGGTTTGAAAAATGTTATCCGCCATAATAATATCGCTGCCCATAAGTAGGTGAGAGTGCTGAGGCCCCATTGAATATGGGTATCCTCCGGCAACCGCTATCACCTCAAATTCGCGCTCCTCTCCCTCCGGGTTGGTAAGGGTGAGCTTATCTCCCGCGTTGTAAACGGATTTAACTTCCGCGTCCGACGCGTTTTCGTAAAAAAAGTGCGTAGCAATTACGTAGTTGCCGCTTTTAAGAATGTCAAAATTAACATCCGGGGACACTTCCGAAACGGCTAAATCCCCCGCGCCGTAAACATGCAGCGGCACAATACCCTCCGTTTTTGCCTTTTCAAGATCCTGAGCCACTCCCGGCCTCGAACCCCATTGCTGAGCAATATAATCTCCCATGCCGCTGTCCAATATGGCGTTTAAGTTTTTATGCCCTATCTGCGAGAGTTTGTGGGCGGGCTCTTCGTGAAGGTAAATATCCGCGTAGCCTGTAAGCCCGTTAAGCTTTTTTATTTCAGCGCGTACATCCTCGTCAACGCCCTGATAATCATCCCCTTGAACAAAAACCGACAGCACGGAATAATGAGAGAGCAAAAAATCCGTACTCATTTGGTTTTCCAAATACAATTCCATATCGAACCCGCGCACAACCGAATATACGCTGCCAAGCAGAATTACACTAAGCGCAAGCGACGCGGCAACAAGCGCCAGCCTGCCCTTTTTGCGCGTAATATTCGCATACGCCATATTAAGCGCCGTAACCTTGTGCGTGCGTTTTTCTCTTCGCCCTGCGGGTTTGGCGTCGAAGCTTGCTACCGCCTCCACCGGGGAAACCTTTGCGGCAATCCGGCCGGGCTTGCGGCAGCTTATAAACACGGTAATAAGGCTGAACAAACCCGAAAACACGAATATAAGCGGGTTTACGGAAACGGAGCTTGCTCCCTTAAATTCCGTAATTTCGGCAATTACCGGCGTAAGCACATAACCGAGCGCAAACCCCAGCGCAAAACCAATGGGCAACCCAGCCGCCGAAAGCAAAAGCGCCTGAGCGCGAACAATACGCCTTAACTGCTTGCCGGTTGCGCCGATAGTTTTTAAAAGCCCGTAAAACTTAATATCGCCGGTAACGGAAATGCTGAACACAGAGTAAATAATTAAGTAGCCGGAGGCAAGAATCATTACAATTACAAGAAGCGCGGTAAGCGTCATCATTGGGTCTAATTCACCGCCGCTTGTCATATACGCCCAGTTTACTCCGGTACTGATTTCGCCTGGCGCGTAACCGCGTTCGGCTAAAACATTATTAATTTTGCCGTCGATATTAAACGAATCGGAAAACCAAACATCCGCGCTTATTGTTCCGGCAATATCGTCCATGCCGTTTGTAAAATCCACCTTTTCGGGCATTTTAACAACGGAATTTAAATATTCTTCGGAAAGCCAAACCTGCTGCGCCGCCATAACGCCGTCGCCTTCCCAAAACCCGGCAAGGGTAAATTCCACGCGGTGTTTTTGCCCGTAAAGCGTAAACTCCAGCGGAACCTTTTGCCCCAGTTCATGCTTAACGCCGAGCAAATCCAGCGTTATTGTACTGCACGCGGCTTCCAAACCCGCGCGCGGCATATCGCCCGTTTCCGGGTACGAAAAGCCCCAACGGGCGGATTTATCCTCGCCGTAACGTATTTCGGTTTGGTTTTTGCGCAGAGCTTCGTTTTCGGCAACTCCTATAATAATACTATAAGATATATCCTTAATAAGCGGGGATTCTTTGATATGGCTGTACTGTGCCTGGGTAAGGTATTTTAAACCGCCGTGCGCCGCGGTTCCCACCTGACGCATGGTTGCCTCCTGTACGGATTTAAAAATACTTGCGCCTATTGCGAACAAGGTTGTAAAAAGCGTACAGGTAAGCGCTATTGCTATTACCGCCACAATATTTCGCGCGCGGTTTGATTTTAACTTTCGCGCGGTAAGCGTGCGTATAAGCTTTTTGTTTTCTGTATTCACGCCCTTCACCTCACAATCCTGCCGTCTTCAATGCGCACGGTTCTGTTAGCCATTTGCGCAATTTCAGGGTTATGGGTAATAAGCACAATTGTTTGGGCAAATTTTTCGCCGCTTACCTTCAGCAAACCCATAACATCCATGCCGCTTTTACTGTCCAAGTTTCCCGTGGGCTCGTCCGCAAGCACAATTGCGGGTTTACTTGCAACCGCGCGCGCTATCGCCGCACGCTGCTGCTGCCCTCCGGATAATTGAGACGGCATACTTTTGCGTTTTTCCGAAAGGCCAAGCGTTTCTATAACGCGCTCTACAAATGCCATATCCGGCTTATTTCCGTCCAAATGTATCGGAAGCAAAATGTTTTCCTCCACATTCAGCACCGGCACAAGGTTGTAATTTTGGAACACAAAACCGATACTGCGGCGGCGGAAAATTGTTAACTCGTCGTCCTTCATGGCGAATATGTTTTTGCCGTTTATTTCAACCGTCCCCTCCGTTGGGCGGTCAAGCCCGCCAAGCATATGCAAAAGCGTGGATTTCCCGCTGCCGGAAGAACCCACAATGGAAACAAATTCGCCGGAAGCTACGGAAAAATCCACCCCGTCTACAGCCTTAACTGTTGTGCCGGTAAAATAATGTTTTTTCAGGTTGGCAGTTTTCAAAATGCTCATAATTATCATCCTTTCTGTTTTGAACAATGCATTTGTTTTGCTTTCGCGGGCGTAAAAAAACGCGGCGGAAAACCCAACGCGTTTATTCTAACATATTTACCTTTCAAGCATCTTTCGAAAAGCTTACACTTTTGAAAGAAAAACAGAAAATACCGAACCTTTCCCTTCCTTAGAACTAACCTTTATATACCCGCCGCAGGAAGTTATAATTTCACGCGCCAAGTACAAACCTATTCCCGCGCCGGGCGAATCGCCGGAGCTTTCCGCGCGCCAAAACCTTTCGAAAACCTTCGGCAAATCCTGCTCGCGTATGCCGCGCCCCGTATCGCAAATATCTACGCGGGCAAACATTTCATATTCGGTTACCGCAACAGAAACTTTTCCCCGCTCCGGCGTGTACTTAACCGCGTTTTCAATTATGTTAAAAAGCGCCTCCGCGCACCAGCGCGAATCAAACAGCGCCGTTATATGCGCAGTATTTTGCTCATATTCAACAGAAATATTTTTCGCGGCGGCATTTGCGGCGCACAAACCCGCGGCGGTTTCAACCAATGCGTAAACGTCGCCGGGTTTCGGTTCAATTTTAATTGCGCCGCTCTCTAAACGCGACGCCTTAACAAGCGACTGTATAAGGAAGCTCAAAGCTTCGGCGCTAACGGAAATTTGCCGCGCAAGTTTTGCCTGGGTATCCGTTAAATCCTGCTCCGAAAGCAGGCCCGCGTATAAGGTAACATTGGAAAGAGGCGTTTTGGTTTGATGCGATATGTCGCCGATAAGTGAACGCACACGCGAGCGTTCGTTTTCCGTCTGATCCTGTTTAAGCCGCGAAATTTCAAGAAAACGCATCATTTTCGATTCTATTTTGGATATCAGGCTTTCGTCGTAAGTTTCGGCGCTAAAGGTTCCGGCTATCGCCGCGTCAATCATTTCGTTCAGCCTTCTAAGCAGTTTTTTGTTTTCGAAGATCATTACAGTGTCACCGCCCACCTGTAGCCTATTCCGCGCACGGTTTGAATGCAGCGCGGGTTTGAAGGGTCATCCTCCAATTTTGAGCGAAGCCTGCGCACCGCTACAGACAGCGCGTTTTCGTCCACATATTCCGTGCCGTCCGCCCATATTTCGGAAAGCAGCCGCTCGCGCGGCAATGTTTTGCCTTTATTCGAAAAGAGTAAATGCAAAAGCCGCGCTTCCGTTTTGCTAAGTTCAACGCTTTGCCCGTCCTTTTCGAAACGCGACAGCGCAAAATCAAACACAAACGGGCCTGCCTGCGCGGCGGATATTTCGCCGCCGCCGTTCTTTAGCGCGCGCCGAAGCAAGGCGTCAATCCGCGCCCTAAGTACGGCAAGCGAAAACGGTTTTGTTACATAATCGTCCGCGCCGTTTTCAAGGCCGGCAACCATATCCATCTCCGTATCGTTTGCCGTAAGTATCAGTATGGGCGCGGTGTATTGGTTTGCCCTAAGCTGCGCGCAAAAATCAAGCCCGCTGCCGTCGGGCAAATTTATATCCAAAATGAATAAATCCGGCGCGGTATTTTGCAGGGCGGCCTTTGCCTGCGTAATGCTGCGGCAAGGTATAAAGTGCCTGCCGCCGGAGGCGAGCGCCATTTCCATACCCCGGCATAACGCGGTATCGTCTTCAAGAATCAGAATATGCAGTTTGCGCATGGCGAAAAATCCCCTTAAATTTGAATGCTTATTTATCCAACAATAAAATATATTGCGCGTATTGTCAATGTGATGTATTCGCGTTTGCGTTGTATGGACGTTAAAAGTTACGCGGGTTTATCTTTTCACAATAAAAGGCAAAATGAATACAATATTCATAGGAGGTTATGAAGGGGGAAGTTATGTTGGAGCATAAAAAATTTGCGATAATAGGCGGGGATAAAAGAAGCATATACCTGTCGAATTTGCTTGCAAAGGACGGCCACACGGTAAGCAATTACGCCTTCGACAGCTACGATATAGAGGTTATACCGGAATGCGAAAATATTTACCAGGCGATAGACGGCGTAGATTATATAATTGGCCCAACTCCGTGTTCCCACAACGGGTTTGACATGAATTTCATATATTCGCACAAAGTTTTAAGCTGCGACGACCTTTTCCGGCTTATAAAACCCAACCAGATTTTTTTCGCGGGGCATATAAAGGACCAGGTTTACAAAACGGCGGAAAAATATCAGGTTCGCTGCGAGGATATTTTAAAAATGGAAGAGCTTGCGGTTTTAAACGCCATTCCAACAGCGGAGGGCGCAATAAAAATAGCGGTTGAGAACACGGATTTTACGCTTCACGACGCAAACGTTATGGTTATAGGCTACGGGCGCGTTGGTAAAATATTATGCAAAATGCTTACGGGCTTTGGGTCGCACATATACCCGGTTACTAAGGAGCGTTCGGACTATGCCCTTGCCAAAAGTTTGGGGTTTAGCGCGGTTATGTACGATGATATGAACGAAAAATTAAGCAAGATGAATATTATAATTAATACGGTGCCCAAAATTTTGTTAGACCGCAAAAACATAAAATACATTGACAAAAGCTGCCTGATAATAGATTTGGCTTCCGCCCCGAACGGAATAGATTTTAATTTTGCGAAAAGCGCGGGGCTTTCGGTTATTTTTACCGGTTCGCTTCCGGGAATTATCGCGCCGAAATCTGCGGCGTACTACAACTTGAACACGATTTACGCTCGAATTAAACAGACGGATTCCGCCGCCGATTTAAAGAAATAAACGTGCTTATACAGAAAGGATTGGTTTTGGAATGGAAATTTCAAATTTGAAAATAGGTTTGGCGGTAACAGGTTCGTTTTGTACGCTTAGTACAATACTTGATTATATAAGAGAATTATCCCAAAACGCGGCTGATGTGGTTCCGATTTTTGCGGAATCTGTGGCGAATATGGATACAAGGTTTTCCCCGGCGGATGAAATAACACAGCTTATTGAAAAAATAACCGGCAATACCGGAATAAAAAATATTCAGCAAGCGGAACGAATCGGCCCCGATAAAATGTTTGACATACTTGCGGTAATACCCTGTACGGGTAACACTCTTGCGAAAATTGCGCTTGGTATAACCGATACCGTTGTAACAATGGCGGTAAAATCGCACCTTCGAAATTCAAGGCCGGTGGTTATTGGCGCATCATCGAACGATTTACTTGGCGCTAACGCAAAAAACCTCGGCACGCTGCTAAATTTCAAAAATATTTATTTTGTACCGCTTTTTCAAGACGACGCGTTAAATAAGGAAAAATCCCTAAGCTTTAAGCCGGAGCTTATTTGCAAAACCATTTCAAAAGCGGCGGACGGCAAACAGCTTCAGCCGCTGCTTGCCCGTTAGCATTTGTATGTAATTTGCCGCTTGTCCGCAGTTAACAGCTTTTGAAATTTAACCCTGTTTGCCGCCGTTTAAAAGCTCAAGCCGCTTAACCGCGTTCGCGTAATTGCCCGCCAAAACGTAAAATTCCCTGGCGTCGTCCGTCATACCGGCAATTTCGAAAATAACTCCGATATTATAATTTGCAACCGGCGAAAGACCAGCGTCTTCGCCTTTTTTTTCCGTTTCAATTACCTTCTCGTAAAAATCCACGGCTTCAACAAGCTTGCCGTTATTCTGGCAAATATGCGCAAGCAGAAAAAGAAAGTTCGGAATATGCTTGTAATACCCGTAAAAATCAAAAACCGCCGTACTTTTTTGGTACAACTCCATTTCCAAAAGCGCGTAACCGTAACATTCCACAAGCGAATACACATAAGCTAAATTGGGGTTCGGCTTTTGCGCCAAGGAGCGTTCAAAAAATTCCGCCGCTTTTTCCGGATTATGCCTGGCAAAATAAACCTTACCCAACTGATACAAATAGTAAGGGTTATCGCGGTCGCCTTCAAGTTCCCGCTCAATCATTACGCGGTTTCGTTCAAGCTTGCCCGTTTTCTCCAAAACTTCCGGAGTATAACCGAAATGGTCAACCTTTAGCGGAATGTCGCGAAAATATACTTGTGCGCCTTTTTTTTTCGGCGTAACAAGTTCGTGTATTTTGCCTGTAAAATAATAATTTTGCTTGTTGTAAAACCGGGTTATTCTCTCGCTAAAGGCAATTTCGCCCGCGCCGGGGCTGCTTATTTCTATGCGCCCAACACACAGCGGGTTTTGCATAAACTCCTTTATGGAATGAGCGCCGAAAAAAGTTATAACCTCGTCCGCGTCCAGCGCAAGTATCCAGTCGTATTTGGATTTTGAGGCGGCAAAATTACGCGCCGCCGCAAAATCCGCAATCCATGTAAAATCGAAAACCCGCGCGTTAAAAGATGCGGCAATTTCTTTTGTCCGGTCTGCGGAGCCGGTATCTATAACCACGATATCGGAAGTAAAACCCGCGGCGCTTTTGAGGCAGCCGCCTATAAATTTCTCCTCGTTTTTTACAATTAAACACAGACTAAACAAAACATCACCCCGCGCCTTTAATGGTTATATAATATACTCGTTCTTTTTCTGCGGGCGTAAGTCAAGTTCCTTTTTCTTTTCTTCGTATCCCGGCCTGCCGAAGAACGCGTATGTCGCGTTTTTGCCTTCCTCAACACCCGGCTGGTCGAACGCGTTAATGTTTAAAAGTTCCCCCGCAAACCCGGTCGCAACCTCGAACAGATACAGGGTTTGGCCGATTGTAAACTCGTTTACCTCCGGCAGGGTAATTGTCATATTCATCTTGCAGGAAACGAGAAGAGCGTATTCGGTTGCCATTTGCTCAACCTGAATAAGCCTGTTGTGCGTTACGCCGCCAAGGAAGCCAAGGCTTTTAATATCGCCGTAAATTTCGGGAATTGTAATTGTTTCCTTGTATTTTTCAACGCCCATAAACACAACAATTTTATCCTGCGGGCCTTCGGCGTAAAGCTGAACCTGAGAGTGCTGGTCGGTAACGCCAAGCGCTTTTACCGGTGTTTGCCCAACGTTAACAATTTTGCCGTCTAAATCAACCTTTTTGCCGAGCGATTCCGCCCAAAGCTGGGCGTACCAATCCGAAATGTATTTCAGCGAATCCGCGTAGGGCATTACAACCGAAATATTTCTGCCCTTATTTATTCCTATGTAATGCAAAAGGGCGTACATATACGCTGGGTTTTTAAAAATATCGCCGTTTTGGCAAAGCTCGTCCATAAAAGCCGCGCCCGCGAGAAGCGCTTTAATATCCACGCCGCAAAACGCCGCCGGAAGCAGCCCAACCGGCGTTAATTCCGAAAAACGCCCGCCCACGCCGGACGGAATTATAAACGTTTTATAGTTTTCTTCCCTGGCAATTTTTATTAAGTTTCCGTTAACCGCGTCGGTTGTGCAAACAATGTGCTTTGCCGCTTCTTCCTTGCCAACCTCCCCTTCCAGCTTTTCTTTAATAATCATAAACTGGCTCATGGTTTCGGACGTACTGCCGGATTTGGATATTACGTTAAACAGGCACTTTTTAATATCCACAATATCAAAAAGGTACACGAGTTTTTCCGGGTCTACATTATCCGCTATGTAAAGCTTGGGGTATCCGCCGCGTTTTTCCCTCGGCAGTTCGTTGTAATACGGGTGGTTTACCGCCTGCTGAACAGCCATAGGCCCAAGCGCCGAACCGCCTATTCCCAAAACCACAAACGCGTCGATTTCATTTTTCATTTCGTTTACATAACTTAAAATGTCCTCCGCTACGTTGTTTTGATTGTACGGCAAATCCCGCCAATCCATTTTGCCGTTTTTGCGTTTGGCCGCCATCGCTTCTTTCGCGTTTTCACATTTTTGCGCGTATGCGCTTATTTCTTCTTTAGAAATACCGGATTTTCCTACAAAATCCGTCATCATGTTGTTAAAATCCATCTTTAGCTTCATTTGTTCGCGCCATGCCTGGCTTTGATACGTTTCGTTCATAGTTGCCTCCTTTATTTATATTGAGGCGCGTGAAGATTTGCCGTAATTTTCCCGGTTAACCTTCACGCACCGCCCATTTATACGCACGCGTATTACAGCTTAAAGCGAAGTTTCAGAATGCGCGGGTAAATCGTTCAGGCTGTAAAATGTAAAACCGGATTCCCGCGCTTTATCTATCATACGGCCAAGAGCTTCGGTATTGGCTTTGGATACCGCGTGCAAAAGCGTAATTTCTCCGTTATGCAAATCCTTCATAAACTTTTGATACGCTTCTTCCGCGCTGGGCTGGTTGTTAATTTCCCAATCCTTATACGCAAAGCTCCAAAAAATAGTTTTGTAACCCTGTTTGTTTACAACATCAAGCACCCTGGCGCTGTATTCTCCCATAGGCGGGCGGAAAAACTTCGGCATTTCGCTGTTTGTAATTTCCTTATAATAATTGGCGCACTCGTTAAGTTCGTTAACAATTTGCTCGTTGGTAAGCGCGGGGAAACTTTGGTGGCGAACCGAATGGTTGCAAACAAGGTGCCCTTCGTTTGCCATACGTTTTACGATTTCGGTATTGTCGCGTATATATGTTTGAGTTACGAAAAACGCGGCCGGAACATTTTTTTCCTTTAAGACATCCAGTATTTTTTCAGTATACCCGTTTTCGTAGCCCTCGTCAAAAGTTAAATACAGGGCTTTTTGATTCGTATCGCCAAGATAATACGCTCCAAACGCACCAAAATCAAAGTCCTGCTGAGCGGACGGCGGCGTTCCGTTATAGCGGCGCACAAAATACCAGCCCATTTTTTTGTTGCTTATTTTACCGCTATCGCCGGAGGCGGCAAATGAAACCGGCGAAGGCAACAAAGCACAGGATAAAACAAAAATTACCGCAAACAATAATGAATACCATCTTTTCATGCAATTACTTCCTTCCTAAACTTATGATTCATTTTGAACAATTGCATAAATAGTATCTGTTTAAAATGTCCTTTTATTCGTATTTAAAATTAAAAACCCCGGCGCTCGCCGGGGTTTTTAATTAGTATTACATTTCAACCGTAATTTCGTTCTTATCCTTCAAAGTACCTTCCTCAATCAGTATTCCGCTAATTTTTTCGCCGTTTACGGTAACCGCTTTAACGCTACCTTGCGCACCGTTCGGGTTCTTTACGGTAACGTTAAGCTCTTTGCCGCGGAAAACCTTCGTAAACGAAAACTGCTTCCATTCGGAAGGTATCGACGGGTTAACCGTAAGCCCTTTAATTTCCGGCCTTATTCCCAAAATACCCTCTATGGTTCCAACCATTACGGTGGATGCCGTTCCCGTTAACCAATGAACATGCGAACGCCCCGCGAACGGGCTGCCGCTGCCTTCGGTAAACTGGCCGTGAACGTATGGCTCAATTACCCTTCGGTCTGCGTCGTCGTTCATATATGCGGGCGAGCATTCTTTCCAGTATTCATACGCCCGGTTGCCGTGCCCAAGCAGAGATTCCGCCAAAATTGCCCAGCCTTGTGTCTGAGAGAAAATACCGGCGTTTTCCTTCGTATAATCGTTAAAGCAGCGCATTAACGCGCCGTCGAACGCGTGGTAGTGGTACGGCGGGTTCATTACCTGAGTGCCGTACGGGGTGTTAAGTTCGCGGTAAACGCTTTCCATGGAAGCTTCGGCCTGCTCCTTTGTGGAAACTCCGGAAATTACCGCCCAGGACTGCGGGTTAAGCCACATATTCGCCTCAATATCGGTGCGTTTGCCAATTACCTGCCCGTCCTCTTTAAAACCTCTAATCCATCTGTCGCCGTCCCAGCACTGCGATAGTATTTCAATTTGTTTAGCCATAATTTCGTCTAAATATTTTATGTATTCGCTGTCGTTTTTCTCCTCGGCGTAAACGCGCAAAATTTTAATGGCGTATACAAGCTGGAACGCCACAAACGTACTTTCGCCGCGTTTTCCAAGGCGCACGCAATCGTTCCAATCGGCGTGAAGCCCGGCGGGCATACCGTGAGGGCCTAAATTATTCATTGAAAAATCTATAGCGCGTTTCATGTGCTCGTATACCGTGCCGGATTCTCCGTTATTGGCGAAAGATACCACCTCGTCAAGAAAATCCGCCTGCCCCGTCTCGGAAATAAACTTCGAAATTGTGGGGAACAGCCAAAGCGCGTCGTCGGCTCGGTAGCTTGGGTGGCCTGTTTGCCGCGCGTAGCTTTCGTCGTCCGGCGTGTTCTCTTTGCCGGGGTTATGGTCGTACTTAACAAGCGGCAAGCCCGCGCCGTTATTTACCTGCGCGGATAACATAAAACGGATTTGCTCGCGCGCCATATCCGGCGCAAGGTGGATAATGCCCTGAATATCCTGCACGGTATCGCGGTAGCCGAAGCCGTTGCGCAAACCGCAGTACTGGAACGACGCGGCTCTGGACCAAATGAAGGTTATAAAGCACTGGTACGCGTTCCAAACATTTACCATGTTGTTAAACTTTTCGTCCGGCGTGTTAACCTGAAGGTTGTTAAGCTTAGAGTGCCAGTAATTTTTAAGCTCGGCAAGTTCTTTATCCGGCAGTGAAATATCGTTGTATTTAGCTATAATTTCCGCCGCTTCTTTTTCCGGCTTCTGCCCCAAAATGTAGATAAATTCCTTTGTTTCGCCCGGCTTAAGCTCTATTTGCGTTTGCAGAGCGCCGCACGAATTTGTATTGTAGTTAACCTCGTTCTTTAAGCCTTCCTCAATGCCGACAGGGCTTTCATAGCCGCGGTAACGCCCGGTAAACTTGTCGCGGTCGCCGCAGTACGCGGTTACTTTTTGCCCCGCCAGGCCAAAAAAGCGTTCGCGGTTCGGGTCGTCGAAATTTTCGTTTATTTTTTGCTGAATAAAATTGCCCTTAAAGTATGTTTTGGTAATAAAAAGCGTGTACTGCAAATTGATTTGATCCTGCTCGTAGTTGGATTCGTTGGTAAATTCCACAAAACCGGTTACGGATAGCTTGCGCGGCGAATCCGTTGTGTTTGTTACCTTCGCCCGCCAAACCTCGTATGTGGCGTTAAGCGGCACATAATAAAGAGCTTCCGATTTTATTCCGGAATATTCCGATTTTATAACCGTATACGCCGTGCCGTGGTGGCATTCGTAGTTAAATTTATCCTGCCTCTTTTTAACCGGCGCCCACGATACCGTCCAAAAATCCCCGGTTTCGTCGTCCTTAATGTAAATGTAGCGCCCCGGCTGGTCGTTTGTAACGCTGTTAAAACGGTAGCGGATTATCCTCCCGTTTGCGCCGGATTTAACAAAGCTGTACCCTCCGGCGTTGTTTGAAATTATCGCGCCGTACTCCGGCGAGCCTAAATAGTTTGCCCACGCCGAGGGCGTATCCGGTTTGGTTACAACATACTCCTTATTTTTTTCGTCGAAATAACCGTAGTTCATAAAATGTTCCTCCCGCTTTTTATATTTTACACAGCCTTAATATGTATAAGCTGCGCCTTAAAATCCCCCCAGCCGCAATCCGCGTCAAGCCCGCCGTACATTAAAGCCGCGCCGGAATACGCCTGTGTGCTGTTTACATCCTGATACATACTGTTTTCGTCAAGCCCTTTAAGCTTTATGCGTACCTTCCCGCCGCCCGGACGCGCCAAAACGTTAACAAAGGTAACAAGCGCCTCGCTTTTATCCTTCGCAACGCACATATAGCAATCGTACATTTTGTTTTCGCTGTAGGAGGCAACGCGGTAATAATCCCCGCCGCGCACAAGTTCGTTGTACTTGTGGTAGGCTTCAATTTGTTTCGGAATTTCCGCCTTGTCGCTTTCGGACAGCTTCGTAACGTCAAGCTCATAGCCGAAGGTTCCCGCAAGGGCAACAATTCCCCTTGTTTCAAACGGCGTAACCCTGCCCACAATATGGTTCGGGCAGTCGCTTACATGCGCTCCTATGGTAGATAGCGGGTATATAAGCGCCGTGCCTTCCTGAATTTTAAGGCGCTCAATAGCGTCGGTATCGTCGGAGCACCAAAACTGCGGGCCGTAATGCAGCATTCCGGGGTCGAAGCGCCCGCCGCCGCCGGAGCAGTTTTCAAGCAGCAAGTTTGGGAAATCCGTAATCAGCCTTTCCTGCAATTCATAAACGCCGAGCATATATCTGTGGTAAATTTCGCCCTGATTTTTTGTTATGCCGCTGAAAACATCGGTAAGCGGGCGGTTCATATCCCACTTAAGGTATTCGATATTCGCGGATTTTAAAACCGAGCTGATACAGCCGTACACATATTCTATAACATCGCGGCGGGATAAATCCAGCACCATCTGATTTCTTGAAAGCGTTGGCGCTCTGCCCGGAATTTGAAACGCCCAATCCGGATGTGCGCGGTACAGGTCAGAATTTGGGCTTACCATTTCCGGCTCCATCCAAATGCCAAACTTCATGCCGAGCTTGTTAATTTCGGAAACTAAATAATTAAGCCCCTGCGGTAGTTTTTCGGTGTTAACAAACCAATCCCCAAGCGATGAATTATCGTCGCCGCGTTTGCCGAACCAGCCGTCGTCCAATACTAACATTTCAATTCCGAGCTTGGCGGATTCCCGCGCTATATCCAGCAGTTTTTCGGTGTTAAAGTTAAAATAAGTACCTTCCCAGTTGTTGATTAAAACCGGGCGTTTTGCGTTTTTGTACTTCCCGCGTACAAGGTGGTTACGGTACAGGTCGTGCAGGGTTCGTGTCATTTTGCCAAGCCCTTCGCTCGAATATGTTAAAACGGCTTCGGGGGAAGTAAATTCGCCGGAAGGCGCTAATTCCCACGAAAAATTGTACGGGTTTATGCCTATAACGGCACGCACGCGGTCGAACTGGGTAAGCTCCGCCATGGCGCTGAAATTCCCCGAATAAACTAAATGGAAGCCGTAAACCTCGCCGGTATCCTGCGACGCGCCCCGGCTTACAAGCGCAAAAAACGGATGCGACTGATGCGAACTTTCACCGCGCAGAGACGACGCTCCGGTGTGCCCGCAGCCTATAGGCACGCGCGAAATACTGCGTTCACGCGCCCACGAACCGCTAAGGCGCAACATCTCAAAGTTGTTATTGGGCAAATCCGCACAGGCGGACATTACTTTTTTAAGGTATACGGATTTTTGGGAATTGTTTTTAATTTTGACATGCCTCGTAATAACGTCAAGATTATTAAAAACGTTGTAAACGAGGGTAAGATTAATGTTAAGCAAAGTGTCCTCGCACTCAATTTCCAGGGTTTCGCAGTCCCCCTCCCCGGCGAATGTTGCGGGAAGGCCTAAAAGCTTGGGTTTTCCCCTGTAAATTTTGTGGGATATGTACGACGGCATAAAACCGTAATTGCCGGAATTTGCGGACGGGTTAACGCTACGGTTTCCGGAATTACCGTCGGTTGCGGAATTTTCCGTATCTGCGTACGGCGCGTAAATCTCAACACCGCTTTCGCGAAAATCCCCAAGGCCGGATGTTGGGTATTCCATGGGCAACCTGTCGAGTACCGAGCCTTTTTCGCGGAAAGAGGCAAGTTTCATGGTTTGGTTGTTATCCCCGCCCAAAAGATAGTTTAAACCGCTCCAGCCAATACGCTTACCGTAGTAGGTGTGCGCTATCAGCTTTTCTTCGTAAACAATTGAAATTGCGTAGGTGGACAGCGGAGTGTCCAGCTTAAAAAGTTTTTCGTCTTCGAAAAATTTAACGCCCATAAACAGCCTCCGATAATTGGCACACGCGCAAAGGTATGCAGAAAATTAACCAAACATGATATTTTCCGGTACTTTAACCGCAAATACGCGCCGCAATAAATTTTTAACTACAGCGCTATCATACTCGAATTTTCAGGGAGTTTCAAGTTAATATTTGCTATTATACGCCGCCGCTTTTAGGCTTTGCGGAGAAATTGCAACAAAAAATTAGAAGTAATTTGCAATTTAAGATTTCCCCAAGCTTGTTTACTATTCGATAATTTATGTTATAATGAAGCGACTACAGATTTATCGATGTTAAAAGGAGGATTTTTTAATGGCAAAAAATATGCAAACTATGGACGGCAACGCCGCCGCCGCGTACGCGTCATACGCGTTTACGGAGGTTGCGGGTATTTACCCGATTACACCGTCCTCAACAATGGCCGAATATACCGACGAGTGGTCGGCCGAGGGTAAGAAAAATATTTTCGGGCAGGAAGTAAAGGTAATTGAACTGCAATCCGAAGGCGGAGCGGCGGGTACCGTTCACGGTTCGCTTCAAGCGGGCGCTTTAACCACAACTTATACCGCCTCGCAGGGGCTTCTGCTTATGATACCCAACATGTATAAAATTGCCGGTGAGCTTTTGCCGGGCGTACTGCACGTAAGCGCGCGCACCTTGGCAAGCCACGCGCTGTGTATTTTTGGGGACCATTCCGACGTTATGGCGTGCCGTCAAACAGGTTTTGCAATGCTCGCGTCCGCGAACGTTCAGGAAGTTATGGATCTTGGCGCGGTTGCGCACCTTAGCGCAATTAAAGGGCGCGTTCCGTTCGTTCATTTCTTCGACGGCTTCCGCACATCAAGCGAAATTCAAAAAATTGAACTGCTTGATTACGAGGATCTTAATAAAATTGTTGACCACGAAGCAATCGCCGAATTCAGAAGCCGCGCGCTTAACCCGGAACACCCGGTGCTTCGCGGAACCGCTCAAAACCCGGATATTTTCTTCCAGGCAAGGGAAGCCTGCAACCCCTATTATGAAAAAGTCGCCGGTATTGTAGAGGAATACATGGCGGAAATTAACAAACTTACCGGCAGAGATTATAAACTGTTTAATTATTACGGCTCGCAGGACGCGGACAGGGTTATTATAGCCATGGGCTCCGGCTGCGATTGTATAGAAGAAACCGTTGATTATTTAATTTCCAAGGGCGAAAAGGTTGGCGCGGTTAAGGTTCATTTATTTAGGCCGTTCGCTGTGGAACGTTTCCTTGAGGCAATACCCAAAACCGTTAAGAAAATAGCCGTTCTGGACAGAACTAAAGAGCCGGGCGCTCTTGGCGAACCGCTGTATCAGGACGTTTGCACCGCATACTTCGAAAGCTCCGAGCGGCCGGTAATTGTTGGCGGACGCTACGGCTTGGGTTCCAAGGACGTTACCCCCGCCCAAATGATAGCCGTTTACAAAAACCTTGCGCAGGATGCGCCCAAAAACCACTTCACAATAGGCATAGTGGACGACGTTACAAACCTTTCCCTTCCGGTTGAAAAGGAAATAGACGTTATCGGCGAGGGCACAATCAGCTGTAAATTCTGGGGTCTTGGTTCCGACGGCACCGTTGGCGCAAACAAGAACTCCATCAAAATTATAGGCGACCATACCGACATGTACGCTCAGGCGTATTTCGCTTACGATTCCAAAAAATCCGGCGGCATTACGCAGTCGCATTTGCGTTTCGGCAAAAAGCCTATCCGTTCAACATATTTGGTTAAATCGGCAAACTTTGTTGCCTGCCACAACCAAAGCTACGTTGACAAATACGATATCGTATCCGACCTTAAAGACGGCGGAACCTTCCTTTTAAACTGCATGTGGGACGAGAGCGAAATAGAGGCAAACCTGCCCGCCGAAATGAAGAGGTATTTGGCGGAGCACAACATTAGATTTTATGTTATCGACGGCGTTACAATCGCAAACGAGCTTGCCAAAAAATACGAAAGCGCAATCAAGCCGGTTAACTCCGTGCTTCAGGCGGCGTTCTTCAAGCTTGCTAATATCCTGCCTGTTGATGAAGTTGTCGGCTACATGAAAAAAGCCGTTGAAAAAACCTACGGCAAAAAAGGCCCGAAGGTTTTGGATTTAAACTATGGCGCGATAGACGCCGGGCTTGAACAAATTAAGGAAATAAAAGTTCCCGCCGAATGGAAAAACGCGGCAGACGAAGTTTCCGATAAGGGCAACAACAACCCGGAATTTATAAACAATATTGTTATCCCGATGAACGCGCAAAAGGGCGACGCACTGCCTGTAAGTTCGTTCGTCGGACGCGAGGACGGCACGTTCCCGCAGGGTACTTCGGCTTATGAAAAACGCGGAATAGCGGTAACGGTTCCCAAGTGGATTAAGGAAAACTGCATTCAGTGCAACCAGTGTTCGTATGTTTGCCCGCACGCCGTGCTTCGCCCCGCTCTTTTAACGGAAGATGAGCTTAAAGCCGCGCCCGCTTCCTTCGAGGCGAAAAAGGCCATAGGCAAAGGTTTTGAGGATTACAGCTACAAAATGATGATGTCCACCTTGGATTGTACGGGTTGCGGCAACTGTGCGCAGGTTTGCCCCGCCAAGGAAAAGGCGCTTGTTATGACCCCAATCGACGAGATGGGCTACGAAATTGAAAACTGGAATTACGGCATTTCGCTTCCGGTTAAGGATAACCCGGCAAACAAAACCACGGTTAAGGGAAGCCAGTTTGAACAGCCGTTGCTTGAATTTTCGGGCGCGTGCGCGGGTTGCGGCGAAACTCCTTACGCCAAGCTTGTTACCCAGCTTTTCGGCGACAGAATGTATATCGCAAACGCAACGGGTTGTTCCTCAATTTGGGGCGGCTCCGCGCCTTCAACTCCTTACACCACAAACGCCGAGGGCAAAGGCCCGGCTTGGGCAAACTCGCTGTTCGAGGATAACGCGGAATACGGCTACGGCTTGCATTTAGGGCAAAAGGCCATTCGCGAAAGGCTTGTTCAGAAGGTTAAAAAACTTATCGAAATAGATTTCACCTACGACGGAACAAAACAAGCCGCGCAAAAATGGCTTGACACTTTGGAGGACGGCAATACCAACAGCGCCGCCGCCGCCGAGCTTGTCGCGTCGCTTGAGGATTCCGCGTATCCGGATTTAACCGGAACCGAATGGGAAGCGGATTGGATTGCAAACGGAAAACTTTGCGGCTGCCCCGCCTGCACATTGGGGCGCGAAATCCTTGCCGAGAAGGATTACCTTGCCAAGAAATCCGTATGGATTTTCGGCGGCGACGGCTGGGCTTACGATATCGGCTTCGGCGGGTTAGACCATGTTTTGGCTTCCGGAGAGGATGTTAACGTTTTGGTATTCGATACCGAGGTTTACTCCAACACAGGAGGGCAGGCAAGTAAATCCACCCCAACGGGCGCAATTGCCAAGTTTGCCGCGTCGGGCAAAAAAATCCGCAAAAAGGATTTGGGCATGATTGCTATGAGCTACGGTTATGTATACGTTGCGCAGGTAAGTATGGGCGCAAACCAGAACCAGCTTATTAAAGCTTTAACGGAAGCGGAAAATTACCACGGCCCTTCAATTGTTATCGCTTACGCGCCGTGTATCAACCACGGAATTTCGCTGGGCATGGGCTGCACGCAGCTTGAATCGAAACGCGCCGTTGAATGCGGGTACTGGCATCTGTACAGATACAACCCGGCTTTGGAGGAAGAAGGCAAAAACCCGTTTGTGCTTGATTCCAAAGAACCGACTGCGGATTTCAAAGAATTTTTGATGAAGGAAGTAAGATATTCCTCGCTTAAACGTCAATACCCGGATGCGGCGGACGAACTGTTCGACGCAGCTAAGGCGGACGCCCAGCGCCGGTATAAAACTTATAAGAAGCTTAATGATGTTGGAGTTGTGTAGGTTTATTATTCTTGACAATTCCGAATAAAGCACTTAAAATTTAGATAAACTAAAAGAGAGAGTGCGCAAACACTCCCTCTGGGTTGGTCGCTACTGCTGCGGCAGATATGACTAAACCCCAAGTATTAACTACAGGGAATAAGCCGTTTCTTTAGCAGAGGGCGGCTTATTTTTTTGCATTTCTGCAACTGAGATATATCGAAACAGCAAGAAGAATCAAGTAAATAAATTCAAAATGCGTTAAGGTTATCGTCATAGGCTTCACCACCTTTCGGGGTTTAGCCTGTCCGCCCGCAATAGCTTAATAGGATTATAGCGCCGAATACAAAATAATCAAGAGTGTGTCCTATACGAAACACGGTAATCGCACCCATTAATTACCGATTCCGGAAAGGGATAAAACCTTAAGTAAATATTTGTCATTCCAACTACACATCAAGCGCTTGGTTGCCATGCTTGCCTTGGCTATTGTTTCACTTTTTAGGAGATTGAAAGATAAATGCCGGATAATGTTCAGATTTTCGGCTGAATAGTCTTTTCTTGCTCCGTTTTTGCTTTCGTGAGTATCTCTGTTTCCATGTATAAATCAATATCCTCGTACAATGTTTTTTGATTTTCCTTCAGAGACAACACGTAGTCCGCATCCTGACTGATGATTTGTTCCGCTATTTCTTTCTGCGTTCCCATCGCATCTATCGTTACTACGCAACCTTCTATGACCAGCATCTTCAATAATTCCGGGATTGCTGTTATTTCATTTGATTTCTCATCAGTCGCTATCTGCCCTAATACTAATTTGTTTTCTGCCGCAAACGCGCTTACTACTCTTGTCTGAAATCTTCTATTCCTTCTAATACTTCCTTTAAGTTCATCTTCTTTTCCGTAATCTAACCACTCCTTGTTTTGTGTTAGATTATAGCCTATTTTGGCACTTTGCGAAACTAAATCCATGCAATTACCGTGGCAGCGGACGAACTGTTCGGCGGGGCTATGGCGGCGCTATTTTTTTTCGGAATGATGACATTTTTTTATCATCATTCTAAATAGCAAGCCGTAATCTTTACCGTTCTTCGCGTAGCTATCCGGCAAGGGTTACAGACGCTTCGGCGTAAATATTGACCGCACTTTGTGTTGCTGTTCGATAAGGGTAACAGGTGGCTTCGGCGCAAATTAATGATGCCTCCTGCAACCCTTATAGAACCGTAAAGCAAAGTGCGGATAAAGAAAGCGGCATCCTATTATTCAAAGGCGTCGCAACCCTTTTTAGGTGGTGTGAACGGCAGCCGATATTTCGCCCAATCCGACTTAAAGAATTTTATTTTTGACACATATCAAAATTTCTGTTAAAATAAACCTATAGTTTTCAGCGGCTTAAGGTGCTCCGCACTATCTAATTTTCATAAACTTAAAGCCATGCAGTACCATCTAAATACTATTTAATAGAGTTACGGCGTTAAATTGAATTGCGAATTTAAAAAGAGGTGCTTAATGGGCGAATTAATAAACTCGGTTTTGCTTACGGAGAAAAATAACGCGGAAATTGAAACCTCCTTTACAAAAAAAGTTGGCGGTTATGATCTACACCCGTTATCTGACCCTGTATTTCAACGATGGATGGGCGACCAAAAAATTTGCGCTTCTTTCTTGCAATCGCTTTTTAACGAGGATTTTAGCGATATCGTTGTAAGCACACAGGAAGAAGTTATTTCGCCGGATTTAGAATTAAAAAAGATAAGGCTTGATGTAACGGCGCGCCAAGGTAATGTCAGAATATACAATATTGAGGCGCAGCGCCGGCATTATAATAACCATAGGGACCGTTGCCTGTTTTACGCTTGTAAGCAGATTGTCTCTCAGTTGATAGTTGGTGAGTCTTTCGAGGAAATAAAAAAGACCGTTGTAATTTTCATCAACCAAAAGAACCCAGACAGCAGTTCTTTAGTGGAATACATATCCCTGCGCGAGCAGGAATCGAACAGGATATATAACGACAAGCTGCAAATTATAGAGATTAATCTCAATCATTTGGACGAAGGGCTTGCCGAGTCAAAATACGTGGACACGTTCAAGTATTTTGCGGCGTTTTGCCTTATGGGTCATAACGCCGAAGTTTTTAAGCTTTACCGCGAAAAGCACAATTTAGAATC
>JAISVZ010000035.1 GCA_031271295.1 Clostridiales bacterium
GCGGATAAGGTTTACGCCGGGGATATCGCGGCGGCGGTGGGTTTAAAGCTTACCACAACGGGCGACACTTTGTGCATGGAGGATAACGAAATTATTCTTGAATCCATGAACTTCCCGGAACCGGTTATATCGGTTGCAATCGAACCGAAAACCAAAGCCGGGCGCGACAAAATGGGCATCTCCCTTCAAAAATTGGCTGAGGAGGACCCAACGTTTAGAACCTTTACAAACCAGGAAACAGGGCAAACAATTATTGAAGGCATGGGCGAGCTGCATCTTGAAATTATTGTTGACCGCCTGCTTCGTGAGTTTAAGGTGGAGGCTAACGTAGGCAAGCCGCAGGTTGCGTATAAGGAAACGTTTAAGAAAACCGTTGAGGCTGAAGGAAAGTATGTACGCCAATCCGGCGGGCACGGCCAGTACGGGCACTGCAAGGTTCGCTTCGAACCTATAGACGCGAACGATTCCGAAAAATCCTACGAATTTGTTAACGGCATTGTGGGCGGAGTTATCCCGAAAGAGTTTATCCCCGCCATTGATAACGGTATTAAAGAAGCGATGCTTTCCGGTATTTTGGGAGGTTATCCGGTTCTGGGCGTTAAGGCGACGCTATACGACGGCAGCTTCCACGAGGTGGACTCGTCCGAAATGGCGTTTAAAATTGCCGGGTCTATGGCCTTTAAAGACGCTATGCGCCGGGGCGACGCAATCCTTCTTGAACCTATAATGAAGGTGGACGTTACCGTACCGGAGGATTATATGGGCGACGTTATAGGAGATATCAACTCCAGGCGCGGGCGCATTGAAGGAATGGAAGCGAGGGGTAACGCTCAGGTAATACATTCGTATGTGCCTCTTGCGGAAATGTTCGGCTACGCTACAGACCTTCGTTCCAAAACCCAGGGGCGCGGCGTTTACGCTATGGAAATTCACCACTACGAAAGCGTTCCCAGAAGCGTTCAGGAAAAGGTTGTATCGGGTAAAAACGTGTAAAAAGAGCCCGTAAAAAGAAAAGCTTGCAAATGTTAAATTTAGTTACTATAATATTGTACAATTCATTAATTTTAAGGAGGATATAAGAAATGGCGAAAGCTAAGTTTGAAAGAACAAAACCCCATATCAACATCGGAACCATTGGTCACGTTGACCACGGCAAAACAACATTGACGGCAGCCATCACAAAAACTCTTTTTGAAAGATATAAGCTCGGAGAGTTCGTCGCGTTCGATAAAATCGACAAAGCTCCGGAGGAAAGAGAAAGAGGCATTACAATTTCCACCTCGCACGTTGAGTACGAAACCCCCAACCGCCACTATGCACACGTTGACTGCCCCGGTCACGCCGACTATGTTAAAAACATGATCACCGGCGCGGCTCAGATGGACGGCGCAATTTTGGTTGTTGCCGCAACCGACGGCCCTATGGCTCAAACAAGAGAGCACATCCTTTTGGCTCGCCAGGTTGGCGTTCCCAAAATCGTTGTATTTATGAATAAATGCGACGCCGTAGACGACGAGGAACTTCTGGATTTAGTAGAAATGGAAATTCGCGACTTATTAAATGAGTACGAATTCCCCGGCGACGACACGCCGATTATCCGCGGCTCCGCGTTAATCGCTCTTAACGATTCTTCAAGCCCCTGGGCGGACAAAATCGTTGAGCTTTTCGAGCAGGTGGACACTTACATTCCCACACCTGAGCGCGAAACCGAAAAACCTTTCCTTATGCCTGTTGAGGACGTATTCTCAATTACCGGGCGCGGCACGGTTGCAACCGGCAGAGTTGAGCGCGGCACTCTTAAAATTCAGGAGGAAGTTGAAATTGTTGGCTTAACCGACGAATCCCGCAAGGTTGTTGTTACCGGTATTGAAATGTTCCGTAAATTGCTCGACCGCGCCGAAGCGGGCGACAACATCGGAGCGCTTCTTCGCGGCGTTCAAAGAACGGATATCGAACGCGGCCAAGTTTTGGCAAAACCGGGTTCCATAACCCCTCATACGGATTTTAACGCTCAGGTTTACGTTCTTTCACAGGAAGAGGGCGGCCGTCACAAACCGTTCTTTAACAACTACAGGCCGCAGTTCTATTTCAGAACAACCGACGTTACAGGCGTTATCACATTGCCGGAAGGCGTTGAAATGTGTATGCCGGGCGATAACATCGAAATGAAAATAGACCTTATCACTCCTATCGCTATGGATGAGGGCGTTCGCTTCTCTATCCGCGAAGGCGGCAGGACTGTTGGCGCGGGCTCTGTTGTTAAAATTAATAAGTAATACTAATTCCAATTTAAAAAGTTGAAGCCAAGCCCCCAAAATCGCCGTGGTTTTCGGCGTTTTTTGGGCACCGATTTCAAACTTTTTAAACAGAATTAGTATAAGGTAATTTGTAGCGAATAATAGGCTGTTGCAGTACGCAGCAGCCTTTTTATATTCTGGAGGGCGTAGTTTGAAAAAATTTTCATTAAACTAAACTCTGCGGCAGAAAATTAATAAATCCATTGGGAGATGAACAAATGGCAAAGGTCGATTCGGAAAACTACGGGGAACTGGTGAAATTTTTTGGGCAGACAAAGGATACTTATGTGTTTAACGATGAAACGTCCGTTAACGGGATAAGTATTCTAATTAGCGTGATGAAGGATATGGGGCTTAACCCGAATGTAACTGAGGATTTAAAAAAAGGGTTTATGCATCTGTTTAATATAGAGTTAATAAATATGCCGGATCTTAACCGAGGGCGCTATATTTTTACGCCGAACCACGTAAGCGATGTGGACGCGCCGATATTGGGGCTGCTTCACCGCAAAATGAGGATAGTATCCAAAAACGATTGGACAAATAACGAAAAGCTGAAGGGCTTTTTGAGGCTTCATTACGATTTGCGCGGGCTTGACCGTACTTCCCTTCAAAGCCTGCGGGATTTGCTAACGAGCTCAATCGCGTATTTTAACGATAACAAAGACGATAACAGGCACTTTTTAGTTTTCAGCCAAGGCACTATTTCGGATTTTAACAACAACAGCCTTGAGCGAATTTCAACCATCGCGCAGAAAATATCGGAGAAAACGAACGTGCCTATTGTGAATATTTTTGCGGAACAGGTTTCGCTGTCTTATCCAACAAGAATTGTGTTCGATGAACCGATGTTTTTATCCAAAAAGGATGATTTTCGCAAAATTTGGTTAGAACGCGAAAAGTTTTTGCAGGATTCGCTGCAACCTCCCGCGCGCCGTCCCAACCTAACAACCAAACATCAAAACAATAACAAACCGGGAGACCTTTACTTTTAAAGGCTCCCGGTTTAATTTTTATGAAAAAATCCGTGCGCGATACCCTCGACATTTCCCCCCGGACGTTACCGCCGCCGTTAACTCAAACCAAGCGCCCTCGCGGCACATAAGCACTCTTGCTTAGCGCTGCTTCCTTCCGAACCTGACGCGGTTCACAAGCGCCTATTGCGCAAGACTCGGCCTTCAACGCCACGTATCGGCGGGCAGGCTCTATTGAGAAATGCCTGAGGCAAAGCATCACCCCCGCTGTAGCGGATTGCGGGTACAGGGAACCGCTGACTCCCCGGCTAGCACGGAATATTTATAACTTATTCGCGGCTTTAGTATACATTAAGCGGATTGTTTGCGCAAGGGTTAAATTACGTTAAAAAAACATACTTAGGCGAAAAAACTTTTAGCTGCATTTGGATATTTATGAGCCGTTCTAAAATAAATTCATTAAAAGGCCGGGTGCGAAGCGATAACCCCGGAGCGAATGTACAGGGGGGGTAAAGGCGCAGGAAGAAAGACAGTAAAATCAAGGATTGGCGGCAAACGGGGTTTGCATGAAAAACGGATACGAGTTGGTATCCGTTTTTTGCGTTTTGGGGAAATAATGCGTACTACAGAGTATGCTTATTTTGCGCATAGGCTTTATCCAAATAAGGTCGAACCGAAATTCACCAGAAAATGACATATCGTTGGGGATATCAGCGAGTTGTATTTACGATACAGAAAATTAAATAAAAGATGCATAACAAGCGTAGTTAACAGCCAAAAAGAATTAGCTGCAAAGAAATCTATGAGATTACCGTCATTACGGTTGAACAGTTGAAACGGTATGTGCATACCCATAAAAAGAACGCTACCAACGATGACCGCTGCGGCATCTGATTTTATAGCGCCGTACAGCCGCGTTTGTATATACCCTCTGAAAACCAGCTCCTCTATGAAAGCGATAATTACCAGCATGTAGAAGAAGTTCCACGGTATCGAATCAAACCCCATCCACTGTCCGCCTGACAAAATTGTCGGGATAATATTGGCGCATATTGAAAGGATAAGACCCGCCACTGCACCAATTATTAGTGACCGTTTGAAATGACTGAGTGTAAACCCCACTGTGCTGAATTTCTGCTTGCGTATACGTATGATAACCAAAACCATAGCAGCAAGCAGAACATTCGCAAATATTGCTATTAAATTAGAACCTGAAATCATACCAATGTATCCTGCGGCCAAGTACAGCACAATCACACAGATATATAAGCCAACCGCCAATACCGCTTCAATTTTGTTATAGGCCATTGTCATTTGTTTGTAGCTTGGGTCTGTCGTTAAAATTTTCTTTATCAATGAAAATCTTTCTCCTATCCAAATGTTGTTCAATATAAATAACTTTCGCTCCGCCTTATCTTTCAAAGGCTTTACGCTAATGCCTCCGCAACAGCGTAAAGCCTTTAACCGCCGCAGGCGGCAAGTTAAAATCCGTGCGCGATACCCTCGACATTTCCCCCCGGACGTTACCGCCGCCGTTAGCTCAAACTCTTCTTAAAATCATCTGACCACTCATTAGGATTTGGATAATAAGCGGTTATCAGCCACAACTCATTTGAACCGACTCCACAAACAATATGCAGCAGTTGACTATCTTCCCCCTGTCCCAACACCAAACAGCTTGGGTAAGGATAGTCATCCTGATATTGTTCTATTATTTCCCCATTTAGTAAAGCGCATATAACGCTAAAATGAGCCGTTGACTGATACCAATTCCAATTTAAAAAGTTGAAGCCAAGCCCTCAAAATCGCCGTGATTTTCGGCGTTTTGGGGGCGCCGGTTTCAAACTTTTTAACCAGAATTAGTATGACTTTAGAGAATTATACCATACTGCCTTTCGCATTTCTATGGCGAATTTCAGCGTTTGATATATGCTGAAGCGTCAGCGGCACGTTGCTGGCGATATAATTAACGCCGAAACTCCATATAACCCCTGTTGAAGTTGGCGCAAGGGTGTGAAAAGTAAGCGGCAATATGTTTATAATTCCGAATATTTGTCAATAATTAAGCAAAACGCAAAACGCAAAAACATACCGCAAAGCGTATTAAGCACAAAAAAACCCAGTACATAAATACTGAGCTAAGAACAAAACCGGTTGCGCAAAACCGCTATTTAAAAGCCGCGCAAACTTTCACAAACCAATTAGCAAAATATTGCACTTAAAACATATAAAAATGCTAAAAATTAACGCTAAATTTCATGTAATTTAAGCGAATCAAGCTGTTGACAAAAATATCCGCAGTATGATAGAATACTTCAATGCGCAAACTGCGCTTTTTAACGGAATCTAAATTATTATAACACGGCGTTTTCCAAATTACAATAATAAATTTTAATTTTCGCCAAATATGCTAAATGCATACCTAATACTAATTCCAATTTTGAATAAGGAAAGAATCAATCCCCAAAAACTGCCGGGTTCGGCTTTTTAAACGGAATTAGTATAATGCATTTATTTTTATTCTTTTTTTATAATTTATTCGGGAATTATTCTTTAAAATTTCTATAACGGTTTAAAATTAAATTCTGATTTTTTCATTTCTTTATGAGGTGGTGTTTTGCGGGTTTTCGCAAACCCTCCATCCAGGCAATTTTCAATTTTTAAGGAGCGATTATATGGAGAAACACAGAATCAAACCTGTGGGGTATGGAAAAGAAACGAGGATGAGCTATTCGCGCATAGACGAAGCGCTTGAGATGCCGAACCTTATCGAGGTTCAGAAAAATAGCTATAAGTGGTTTTTAGAGGAAGGCCTTTCCGAGGTTTTCTCGGACATTTCTCCCATTACGGATTACAGCGGAAATTTAGTTTTGGAATTTATAGGCTATTCGCTGGATTCGGAACCGAAATACTCAATTGAGCAGTGTAAGGAGCGTGACGCCACTTATGCTGCCGCTTTGCGTGTAAAAGCACGCCTTCGCAATAAGGAAAACGATGAAATAAAAGAGCAGGAAATCTTTATGGGGGATTTTCCGCTGATGACGGAGAACGGAACGTTTATAATTAACGGCGCGGAGCGCGTTATTGTAAGCCAGCTTGTACGTTCGCCCGGTATTTATTTCAACATGGAATACGATAAGGTGGGCAAAAACCTTATAACCTCAACGGTAATGCCTAACCGGGGTGCGTGGCTGGAATACGAAACGGATTCGAACGACGTTTTCAGCGTACGCGTTGACAGAACGCGAAAGGTGCCGGTAACGGTTTTAATGCGTTCGTTCGGCCTTGGCACCGACGCGGATATTATAGACATGTTTGGGGAAGACCCTAAAATTATGGCTACAATAGAAAAGGACGTTAGTAAATCCCGCGAGGAAGGGCTTATAGAAATGTACAGGCGCATTCGCCCCGGCGAGCCGCCCACGGTTGAAAACTCGGATTCCCTTCTTAAAAGCATGTTTTTCGACCATAAACGGTACGATTTGGCAAAGGTAGGCCGCTATAAATTTAACAAAAAGCTCCATTTTAAAAACCGCGTAAAAGGCTTTAAGCTTGCGGATAAGGTTGTAGACCCTAACACGGGCGAGGTTATAGGCGAAATTGGGCAAGAAATTACGGCGGAGCTTGCAACCCTTATACAAGATACCGGCGTGCCTTACGTTCAGGTTACCGCCGGGGACAGAGTTGTTAAGGTTTTAAGCAACTTAGCGGTAAAAATAGACAGGTATTTGGAAAGCTCCGGCCTTACAGCTCAGGAGCTTGGCATTAAGGAAAGCGTATATTACCCAACTTTGGTGGATTTGCTCTACACCTACGAAAACCCGAAGGAATTAAAGGACGCTATTTTGTCTAACATCAACGCTTTAGTGCCCAAGTATATAACCTATGAGGATATTTTCGCTTCAATGAACTACGCGATGCATCTGGATTATGAAGTAGGGCGCAAGGACGATATCGACCATTTGGGCAACCGCAGAATCCGCGCGGTAGGCGAGCTTTTGCAAAACCAGTTCCGTATAGGGCTTTCGCGTATGGAGCGTGTGGTTAGAGAACGCATGAACATTCAGGATTTGGATATTGTAACACCCCAGGGGCTTATCAACATACGCCCGGTAACGGCAGCTATTAAGGAATTTTTCGGAAGTTCGCAGCTTTCGCAGTTTATGGACCAAACCAACCCCATGAGTGAGCTTAATCACAAGCGCCGCCTTTCGGCGCTGGGGCCAGGCGGCTTATCGAGGGATAGGGCAGGGTTCGAAGTAAGGGACGTTCATTCTTCGCATTACGGGCGCATGTGCCTTATAGAAACGCCTGAAGGCCCGAACATTGGGCTTATAAACTCTTTGGCAACATACGCCAGAATTAACGAATACGGTTTTATAGAAGCGCCGTATCGCCTTGTTGAAAAGATTGACGGCAAAAGCCGCGTAACCAAGGAATTTGTGTACGTAACCGCCGATGAAGAGGAAAATTATTTCTGCGCTCAGGCAAACGAACCTCTTGATGAAGACGGCTATTTTATAAACCCGAAGGTATCGGGACGCTTAAAAGAGGATATTCTTGAAATTGAACGGGATAAGGTTGAGCTTATGGACGTTTCGCCGAAGCAAATTGTTTCGGTTGCAACCGCGCTTATTCCGTTTTTGGAAAACGACGAAAGTACAAGAGCTCTTATGGGTTCGAACATGCAAAGGCAGGCCGTTCCGCTTTTAAAAACGGAAGCTCCTATTGTTGGAACGGGTATGGAATATAAAACGGCTATCGATTCCGGCGTTGTTATGCTTGCAAAGCAGGCGGGTGTTGCCGAACGTGTGTCCGCTTCGGAAATTGTTATAAAAGGCGACGACGGCAAACGCCACTTGTACAAGCTTACAAAGTTTCTGCGCAGTAACCAGGGAACCTGCATAAACCAAGTTCCTATTGTAAAAAAAGGTCAGGAGGTTAAAGAGGGCGATGTTATCGCAGACGGCCCCTCCACCGACAGCGGAGAATTAGCGCTTGGCAAAAACGTTTTGATAGGGTTTATGACATGGGAAGGCTTTAATTACGAGGACGCCATTTTATTAAGCGAAAAGTTAGTGGAAGAGGACGTTTACACATCCATCCATATCGAGGAATACGAAGCCGAAGCGCGTGATACCAAACTCGGCGCGGAGGAAATTACAAGGGATGTGCCGAACGTAGGCGAAGAAGCGCTTAAGGATTTGAACGAATCGGGTATTATCCGCATAGGCGCGGAAGTTTTCCCCAACGATATTTTGGTTGGAAAGGTTACGCCAAAGGGCGAAACCGAACTTACCGCGGAAGAGCGTCTGCTTCGCGCGATATTCGGCGAAAAGGCGCGCGAGGTTCGCGATACTTCGCTTAGAGTGCCGCACGGTGAGGGCGGTATTGTAGTGGATGTTAAAATTTTTACAAGAGAGAACGGAGACGAACTTCCGCCCGGCGTTAACCAGCTTGTTATGGTATATGTGGCGCAAAAGCGAAAAATCTCCGTTGGGGATAAAATGGCCGGGCGGCACGGAAACAAGGGCGTTATTTCCAGAGTTTTGCCGGTGGAGGATATGCCGTTTCTGCCGAACGGAAGGCCGCTTGATATTGTGCTTAACCCGCTTGGCGTGCCATCGCGTATGAATATCGGGCAGGTTTTGGAGGTTCACTTGGGGCTTGCGTCCAAGGTTTTAAACTGGAAAATAGCCACGCCCGTTTTCGACGGCGCAAACGAAATTGATATTATGGATACGCTGGAACTTGCCAACGATTACATCAATACGGATTGGGAAGATTTCACGAAAAAGTGGAAGGACATTTTAGACGACGATATTTACGAAAGCCTCAAGGCTAACCATAAAAACCAGAAAGACGAATGGAAGGACGTTATTCTAAACCGCGACGGTAAAATACACCTGCGCGACGGCAGAAGCGGCGAATACTTCGATAATCCGGTTACGGTAGGCTTTATGCATTACCTAAAACTTCACCACCTTGTGGACGATAAAATTCACGCCCGTTCCACAGGCCCTTACTCCCTTGTTACCCAGCAGCCGTTGGGCGGAAAGGCTCAGTTCGGCGGCCAAAGGTTTGGGGAAATGGAGGTTTGGGCGCTGGAGGCATACGGAGCGTCGTATACGCTTCAGGAAATACTAACCGTTAAGAGCGACGACGTTGTTGGACGCGTTAAAACTTACGAGGCAATTATTAAAGGGGAGAATATCCCTGAACCGGGTGTGCCGGAATCCTTTAAGGTTCTGCTTAAGGAATTACAGGCGCTGGGGCTCGACGTTCGCGTTATGCATGAGTGCGATGAGGTTGAAATTAAGGAATCCGTTGACGAAACCGACGATTTGAACATTAACATTGAAGGCAAGGAGCCGGATTCGGACGACGATACGCACACGGCTGCGGAACCCGAAGGTTTGGTGCTTGAAGAAGAGGACGATTTGGACGATGATTTGGACGACGATATCGACGACGATATGTTAGACATTAACACCGATAAATACGCCGTACTTGATAAGGACCTATTCGACGAAGCGCTAAACGATAAAGACGACCTTGGTATTTTTCTGCAAAATGAGTAAAACGAAGGGAAGTAAGGCTTATGCAACAGGGACAGATGCAGCAGGTACAAAATAACGACCAGGCAATTTCCTTTGATTCTATAAAAATAGGGTTGGCTTCTCCGGAAGAAATCCGCAAGTGGTCGCGGGGCGAGGTAAAAAAACCCGAAACCATCAATTACCGCACGCTTAAACCCGAAAGGGACGGCCTTTTCTGCGAGCGTATTTTCGGCCCGAACAGGGATTGGGAGTGTCACTGCGGAAAATACAAGCGCATCCGTTATAAGGGTGTTATTTGCGACCGGTGCGGTGTGGAAATTACCAAAAGCAAGGTAAGGCGCGAGCGAATGGGGCATATTGAACTTGCCGCCCCGGTATCGCATATTTGGTATTTCAGGGGGATACCCAGCCGTATGGGGCTTATTTTAGCTATGAGCCCGCGCGCTTTGGAAAAGGTTTTATATTTCGCGTCATATGTGGTTTTAGACCCGGGAACGGCGGAGGAGCTTTCCTACAAACAGCTTTTGTCGGAAAAGGAATACCGCGAAGCCGTGGATAAATACGGCGAAAAGAGTTTCCGCGCGGGAATGGGCGCCGAGGCCGTTAAGGAACTGCTTGAAGCTATTGATATTGAAAAGGAATCCGAGGAATTAAAAATTGCAATTAAGGAATCCTCCGGGCAGAAAAGCGGCCAGAAGAAAACACGCTTAATTAAAAAGTTTGATGTTGTGGAAGCTTTTCGCGCGTCCAAAAACCAGCCTTCGTGGATGATTATGGATACAATTCCGGTTATTCCGCCGGAGCTTCGCCCAATGGTTCAGCTTGACGGCGGGCGTTTCGCCACCAGCGACTTGAACGATTTATACCGCAGGGTTATTAACCGTAACAACCGCCTTAAAAGGCTGCTTGATTTGGAAGCGCCGGATATTATAGTACGAAACGAAAAAAGAATGCTTCAGGAAGCGGTGGACGCGCTTATTGATAACGGCAGGCGCGGAAGGCCGGTAACGGGGCCGGGCAATAGGCCTTTAAAATCCCTTTCGGATTTGCTTAAGGGTAAGCAGGGCAGGTTCCGCCAAAACCTTCTTGGCAAACGTGTGGATTATTCCGGGCGTTCGGTTATTGTTGTGGGCCCTAACTTAAAGCTTTACCAGTGCGGGCTTCCCAAGGAAATGGCGATTGAGCTTTTTAAACCCTTCGTTATGAAACGCCTTGTGGACGACCAAACCGCGCACAATATAAAATCCGCGAAGCGAATGGTTGAAAGGCTTCAAAACGAGGTTTGGGACGTTTTAGAGGATGTTATTAAAGAGCACCCGGTTATGCTTAACCGCGCTCCAACTCTTCACAGGCTTGGAATTCAGGCGTTCGAACCGGTACTTGTTGAGGGTAAGGCGTTAAAACTGCACCCGCTTGTATGTACCGCCTACAACGCGGACTTCGACGGCGACCAAATGGCGGTTCACGTTCCGCTTTCGGTGGAAGCTCAGGCGGAATGCCGTTTCCTTTTGCTTGCCCCGAATAACCTTTTAAAACCGTCGGACGGCGCTCCTGTTACCGTTCCTACTCAGGATATGGTTTTGGGTATTTACTACTTAACCCTTGTAAAGGACGGCGAAAAGGGCGAGGGAAGCGCGTTCATAGACGAACACGAGGCTATTTTAGCCTACGATAACGGCGCTATAAGTTTGCACGCAAAAATAAAGGTTAGAAGAACACTTATAATTGACGGCGCAGCGCAAACCAAGCTCATTGATACAACCGTTGGCCACATTATATTAAACGAGGCAATACCGCAGGATATCGGCATTGTGGACAGAACCAAACCGGAAAACCTGTTCCGCTACGAGGTAGACCAGCTTACAAACCGTAAAATGTTAAGCCTTATAATAAACCGATGCATCAACAAATACGGCTCTACTAATACCGCCGCCATATTGGATAAAATAAAGGATTTAGGCTTTAAATATTCCACAAAGGGCGCAATGACGGTATCCGTATCCGATATGGAAATACCGGAGGCGAAGTACGCACTTTTGGACGCCGCCGATAAGGAAGTAGACAAAATTGAAAAGCAGTTCCGCCGAGGGCTTATGACGGAGGACGAACGCCACGCAAAGGTTATTGCGGTATGGAACGCGGCAACCGACGATATAGCGGGCGCTCTTATGCAAGGGCTTGATAAACACAACAATATATACATGATGGCGGATTCCGGCGCGCGCGGTTCCAGCAACCAAATAAAGCAGCTTGCGGGTATGCGCGGGCTTCTTGCAGGCCCTACCGGCGACGTTGTTGAAATCCCCATTAAATCCAACTTCCGCGAGGGGCTTTCCGTTCTTGAATACTATATTTCGGCGCACGGCGCAAGAAAAGGTTTGGCGGATACCGCCCTTAGAACAGCGGACTCCGGCTATCTTACCCGAAGGCTTGTTGACGTTTCGCAGGATATTATTGTGCGCGAGTGGGACTGCGTTAAAGACGAGGATGAAAAACCGGGCATGTGGGTTTCCGCTTTTAAAGACGGCGAGAATATTGTTGAACCGCTGAAGGACCGCGTTAGAGGCCGCTGGCTTTTAGAGGACGTTACAAACCCGCAAACGGGAGAGGTTATTGCCAGAGCGGATACAATGGTAACCCCGGATCAAGCGGAAGAAATTGAAAAGGCGGGAATAGAGAAAGTATTTATCCGCACCATATTAACCTGCCGTTCCAGAGTAGGTTTGTGCGCGAAATGCTACGGAGCGAACATGGCCTCCGGCAGAGTTGTGCGTATAGGCGAATCCGTGGGTATTATCGCGGCGCAGTCTATAGGCGAGCCGGGTACCCAGCTTACAATGCGTACCTTCCACACCGGCGGTATTGCGAGTAACGAGGATATTACCCAAGGTTTGCCGCGTGTTGAGGAACTTTTTGAGGCGCGTAAACCAAAAGGCCTTGCTATTATTTCCGAGTTTGGCGGCAGAGTTTCCGTAAACGACACGAAGAAAAAACGCGAGGTTGTGGTTGAAAATACGGAGACGGGAGAATCCAAGGAATACCTTATTCCTTACGGTTCAAGAATAAAGGTTATGAACGGCGACGTTATTGAAGCCGGCGACGAATTAACCGACGGCAGCGTGTACCCGCACGATATCCTGAAAATTAAAGGTATCCGAGGCGTGCAGGACTATATGCTGCAAGAGGTTCAAAGGGTTTACAGGCTTCAGGGCGTTGATATTAACGATAAGCACATTGAGGTTATAGTAAGGCAAATGCTTAAACGCATTAAAATAGACGAAAACGGAGATACAGCTTTCCTGCCCGGTTCACTTGTGGATTGGCTTGAGTTCGAGGAAGTTAACAAACGCGCCGTAATGCAGGGATACGAACCGGCTTCCGGTACGCGTGCTCTGCTTGGAATAACCAAAGCTTCCTTGGCAACGGATTCCTTCCTTTCGGCGGCTTCCTTCCAGGAAACCACAAGGGTATTAACCGAAGCGTCCATAAAGGGCAAGAGCGACCCGCTTATTGGGCTAAAGGAAAATGTAATTATCGGCAAGCTTATTCCGGCCGGTACCGGAATGCAGTTCTACCGCAAAATTGATATTGAAACCGAAGCGCCGCCGGTTCCCGAAGTTCCGGCTGCCGCGGAGGATGCGGCGGACGAAAGCGATATTGACGAAAATGGCGACGCGGGTGCGGATGGTGATAATACGGCGCTCGCGGAAACATCAGTTTCAGATGATGTCGGCGATGTTCAAGAGTTAAAGGAATAAAAATAAAAAACAGCCGCAAACGAAAATTTGAATTCGTTTGCGGCTGTTTTTATTTATTCCCATTTGTGATACGAAACACATTCAGCACATGCAAAGCCCGCGTACAGGCAACATACAAAAGGTTGTTATCATATATTTCGCAAACCAAAACCGCGTCAAACTCCAACCCCTTAGACATATAAACCGGAATTACAAACACGCCTGTAACTTCCTCGCCGCTTTCGCCGGTAATCAGCTTAACCTTAGTTTTATCCTTTATGCTTTCGTAAAGTTTAGAGGCGTATTTTTCCGTTTCGCAAATAACCGCCACGCTGCCGTAACCGCCGCTTACGCAGTTTTCTATTTCGTGTAATATCATTTCATACAGCTCGCGTTCGGTTTGCGCCTCTAAAATTTCAGGCATTTTCCCAGTGCGGTTAAAGCTTTTTACGGATACGCCGTGCGGCAAAAAGGACGCGCTGAAATTCAGAATTTCGGTTGTGCATCTAAAACTTTTATCCATAGTTACAAGGGATGCCTTTTGCTTTTTCAAAATTGCGCCGATTTGAGCGTAGAGCGATAAATCCTCTTTTTTCTCCAAGGTTTGGTTATAGTCCCCAAGGACGGTGTATTTTGCGTTTTCAAAAAGCAGCGCGAATATTTCAAAGTGCAAAGGGTAATAATCCTGCGCCTCGTCTATCACAACCTGTTTTATATGCCTGTATTCTCTTGCCCCGCAAAGTTTTAGCTTTAAGTAAGCCATTGCGGCGGCATCGTCGTAAAAAATTGCGCCCGCGCTTAGGTTAGAGCGCGTGTATTCGAAAATTGCGCCCGTGTTAATGTTGGAGCGCGTGTTATCGAATATTTCCCTCGTTGGGTTGGAGCGCGTGTAGTCGAATATTTCCCTCGTTGGGTTGGAGCGCGTGCATTCAGCTATTTCCCTTTCGCTCTCCGGTTGGTTAAGTTCTGCGCATAGCTTTGAAAAGTACGCGTAATCTTCGAACAGCCTCCGGTAAAGTTCTTTTACGTTAAGGTCGGTAATTTTTCGTATTTCGGTTTTTATTCTTTGATATTCCGCTTTTCCGCCGCGTTCGTTTATTTTCTCCTGCGCGGTTTCCAAAATAAATTCCTCTATAAGCTCAAGCCGCGAAAGTAAACGGGAGTTTTTTCTGCCGGATGAAAATTTTTCGCTTATTTCCTCTTTGGAAAGCAGCAGCTTTTTGCCGAAAAAAACATCCTCAAATTCTATGAATTTTTCCGGTATATCCTCGGCGAAACGGTTCAGTAAATTTACGAAGAAAGGGGAGTTTTTAAATATGGCGGCGCTTTTCATTATTTCCGCTTGAGCTTGCCTCTTGCTTGTAAGCAGTGTTTCTAAAAACCGGTTCCGGGTTTGAATGCGCGCATCTCCTAATATGTTTGTGAGTATTTCCTCAAACACTGCGGAAATTACGTTATCCTCGCCAAGTTCCGGCAAAACCCCGGAAATGTAGCGTTCAAAAACTGTGTTCGGCGAAATAATCATAATGTTGTTTGCGGCAAGCTTTCCGGACATTCCCCTGTACATAAGGTACGCCGCGCGGTGAAGCGCAACGGAGGTTTTGCCGCTGCCGGCAACACCCTGCACCATCATTAAATCGTTTTCCATATCGCGGATAATTATATCTTGCTCCTTTTGTATTGTTTCCACTATCGCCTTCATTTTGGACGATGTGTTTTGCGAAAGGAGTTTGCGCAAAAACTCATCCACAATTTGCACGTCCGCGTCGAAAAAATATTCCAAATTTCCGCGTTTTATTTCGTACTGGCGCTTTAGGCTTATTTCGCCCTCAATTTTTCCGGCGGGCGCATCGTAGTACGCCCTGCCCGACGAAAAACGGTAGAACATACTTGATACGGGAGCGCGCCAATCGTACACAAACATTTCAAAGTCGGAATCCTTCGTGAGCGACGAGCGGCCTATATAAATTTTCGCAGGTAAATCCTCGTCGTCGTACTTAAAATCTATTCTGGCGAAATAGGGGGAATTAACCGCGCTTTTAAGCATCGCAATTTTGTTTTCCGTCATTTCGTACTGGTTTATTTTGTCCGTTACCGGGTTTATGTATTGGCTTATAGCGGCAAGCGCCTCGAAAGCGTCGCTGTCGTAGAGGTTTCCAACGGAGTGCTGTGTGTTTTCGCGCAGTTCCTGCTTGGCGGCAATTATCGCCGCTTTGTTTTCCTCATTGGCTTGCTGCGCTTTTAAAAGCAAATCATTCGCAAGCGCAACTGTTTGCGCCAATCTTTCCTTTTCCGCTTCAAACTCGCTTCGGTTAATCTCCATTTTTTATCACCGTTTTTTTAACCTTTCTAAGAATAAACAGTTTTGCGGCGGCCGCAACCGGCACGGCAAATATCATTCCCGCAATACCCGCCGCTTCGCCCGCAACCGCAAGCGATATTATTACCGCCGCGGGGCCAAGGCGCACACGCTCGCCAATAACCTTCGGAGCGATAATAAACGTATCTATTTGCTGAATTATTATTATGCCTATCGCGGCGCAAAGCGCGGTATAGGGCGACGCCGAAATAAACGCAACCGATACCGCCAAAACAAAGCACACTACAGCGCCCAAATACGGTATTAAATTCGCGATACCGGAGAGTACGGCAATAAATGGCGCGTAATCCACCCCGATAACGGTAAGAAAAAAGAACATAATACACGCGACAATGGTAGCATCCGCAACCTGGCCGCGTATATACCCGGAAAAAACCCAGTGGATATCCGAAGCTGTTTTTCTGAGTTTACTTGCCGCCTTTTCGGACAAAACAGCGTTTGTAAAGCTGTGGATTCCTTCTTTTATGGCATATTTATCCCTAAGGAAAAAGAACGCGATAACAAGCCCCAAAAAAATATTTAAAATGAAACTTACGGCGGCGGGCAGGGTTACGGCGGCTTTGCCGGTTAGTGTTTTCAAAACACCGGCGGTTTTTTCGTAAATCGCGGTAAGCACATTCACAAGAAATTTTTGAGATCCGCGCCCGGTAAAGGCAGTATTCAGTTTTTGAACAATTGCGCGAAGCCCTTCGCCCATTTGGTTAAGCGAACGCGAAAACCCTGATAACATTTCCCCAGCGCCGTTTTCGTTAACGGCCTTTACAAGCGCGATAACCGGAGCAGCTAAAAGAGAGAGCAAAATTATATAAAGCAAAACAGTTCCGCATGTGCGGCGGTTAACATTTGCGTTTTTGCGCATTTTGTTTGCGTTTTTATATGTCTTTTTGCGCAAATGTTTAATTTTATTTGCCGCCGTTTGCAAATAATCCACAACAGGATCGAACAGGTAGGCAATAACAAACCCGGCTATTGCGGATTTTATAACCGAGAAAAACTTTGCCGCGGCAAGCAATACGGAATTTACGGCCTGCGGCAAATGAAAAAGCAAGTGCGCCGAAGCGTCTAAAATGAGCTTCAGCGCGTAAAGCACCGCAAAGGTTATTATTACATGAAAGGAAATTAATAAATACTTTTTGTCCCACGGAAGTTTCATATACGCTGCCCCGCATTCTTTTCTTTAGTATGTAGGGGCGGCAATTTTTTACGTATCCAGATTTGCCAATTCCGCAAGCACGGCAAGCAAAAACTCCCACATGCGTTTTGCCGATGATAACGACATTTTTTCATCCGGCGTGTGCGCTCCGAAAATATCCGGCCCAAAGGCTATCATATCCGTGCTGCCTATTTTTTTCGAAAACACGCCGCATTCAAGCCCGGCGTGAACTCCCGAAACTTCCGGTTTCTTGCCGTACATTCTTGCATAAACAGAAGTAAAAGTATCACGGATTTTGGAACTTGCGGCTCTTTCCCATTCGGGGTAGTCGCTGAACGAGTTTTCATACCCGCCGGAAAGCTTGGCTAAATTCTTTATTTTTTCGTGTAAAAGCTGTTTTCTGGACAAAACGGAGCTTCTTACGGCGTTTTGAATTGTAAGCTCGCCTCCCTCTGTGCGCATAACTCCGGCGTTGGTCGAGGTTTGTACGCTCTTTGCGGTTTCGTCGTCGTAAAAATAAACGCCGTTTGGAATTACGGTTAAAAGCGAAATCACGCGGCCTAAGCATTCGGCGGTCACGGTTTGCGCATTGGACGAAGCGTTTTTTTCGGAAGATGCCGCATTGGATATAGCCTTTCCGGAAGCTTCCTCTTTAGAAACTGCCGCCTCTACAGAAATATCGGGGTCCTCGTATTCGTATTCGTGTTTTATAATCTGCGCTATTTCACGCGTTAATACCGCCAGCTTATCAAAATCGGCGGGAGAAACGTACAAAACGGCAACGGCTTCCCTTGGTATCGCGTTATCCTTTAAACCGCCGTTTAAAGAGGCAAGCCTAAAATCAATTTTTCCGAGCAAATGGTTTAAAACGCGCCCCATTAATATGTTGGCGTTTGCCCGCTGTTTTTTAATTGCAAAACCGGAATGCCCGCCTTTTAAGCCTTTAATGCTAACGGTAACCTCCGTTAGTTCCGGCGGAGTTTCTTCAAAAATAAGCGGCAGGCGCACCAAGGATTTTACGCCGCCCGCGCAGCTTACAACAAAATTACCTTCGGTTTCCTCGTCTATATTTATCAGGCGTTTGCCTGAAAGCGACGAGGTATCCAAAAGCAGAGCGCCCGTCATTCCCGTTTCCTCGTCCGCCGTCAGCACAATTTCCAGCGGGGGATGAGTATAATTGCCGTCCATAAGTTCCATTGCGTAGGCAAGCGCAATTCCGTTATCCGCGCCGAGTGTTGTGCCGCTTGCGCGAATAAAATCCCCTTCGGTTATAAGTTTAAGCGGCTGAGTTTTAAAATCGAATTCCGTATCCGCGTTTTTTTCGCACACCATATCAAGATGCCCTTGTATTATTACCGGTTTGGCATCATTGCCGCAATCGGCGCTCGCGGGTTTTTTAATTATCAGGTTAAAGTGTTCGTCCCTGTAAACCGAAAGGTTACGTTCCTTCGCGAAGTTTTCGATATATTCGCATATTTCCCCTTCGTTTCCCGAACCGCGCGGTATGGAGCTTATTTTTTTGAAATAGCCCAAAACCTTTTCCGCTGAATTGTTGTTGTCCATAGTACGCCTCCTTAGGATGTAAAACCGGCAGCGCGAAGATTCCGCTACGCGTCCCCGGCATATATTTTGCAAATATTTTTAATTTCTGAAGCTGTGTACCGGCGGTGGAATTCTGCCGCCTCGTTCAATAAAATCCTTGCAGGAATACGGGTTTACCGGCATTATAGGCGCGTAGCCCAAAAGCCCGCCGAACACCGCGCTTTCCCCAACGGATTTTCCTATAACGGGAATTATCCTAACCGCCGTGGTTTTGCTGTTAATCATGCCTATTGCCATCTCGTCCGCAATAATGCCGGAAATAGTTTCCTCGGAAGTATCGCCGGGAATGGCAACCATATCCAGCCCCACGGAGCAAACGCATGTCATAGCCTCAAGCTTTTCCAGCGTCAGCGCGCCTTTTTGCGCCGCCTCTATCATGCCCGCGTCCTCGCTTACGGGAATAAACGCGCCGCTTAACCCGCCCACATAAGAAGACGCCATTATGCCGCCTTTCTTAACGTTGTCGTTAAGTATGGCTATTGCCGCCGTTGTGCCGGGTGCGCCCGCCATTTCAAGCCCCATTTCGGTTAAAATTTCGGCAACCGAATCCCCAACGGCAGGTGTGGGCGCCAACGACAAATCTATTATTCCAAACGGAACGTTCAAACGTTTGGATGCCTCCTGAGCAACAAGCTGCCCAACGCGCGTAATTTTAAACGCGGTTTTCTTTACGGTTTCGCAAAGCGTTTCAAAATCCCGCCCTTTAACGGTTTCCAGTGCGCGTTTAACAACGCCCGGCCCGCTTACGCCTACGTTTATAACGCTGTCGCGTTCGCCAACGCCGTGGAACGCGCCCGCCATAAACGGGTTATCCTCAACGGCGTTGCAGAAAACAACAAACTTGGCGCACGCGGACGAATCCGTATCCTTTGTTAAGTTCGCCATCTCCTTTATAATCTGCCCCATTTTTTTAACCGCATTCATATTAATTCCATTTTTTGTGGAGCCAACGTTTACAGAGGAGCAAACGCGCTCGGTTTGCGCCAAAGCTTCGGGTATGCTTCGCACCAAAACAATATCGCTTTCGGTGGAGCCTTTTTGCACAAGCGCGGAAAACCCGCCGATAAAATTTACCGAGGAATTTCGCGCAGCCCTATCCAAAACCTTCGCCGTTTCAACGTAACTTTTAGCGCCCGTACCCGCTGCGGCAATGGCTATGGGGGTTACGGAAATTCTTTTGTTAACTATCGGGATGCCGAACGTTTTGGCAATATCGTCGCCGCATTTAACTAAGTTTTCCGCCGTTTTGGATATTTTATCGTAAATTTTTTGGTTAAAGGTTTCAATTGAAGAGGCGGTGCAGTCCAAAAGGCTTATGCCAAGGGTTATTGTGCGCACGTCGAGGTTCGCCTCTTCTATCATTTTATTGGTTTCTTGGATTTCGTAGCGTGAAATCATTTATCATCATCTCCTGCCAACAATGTAACATATATTGCGCAGGTTATCAATTGACATTAATATGCTGGCGCAGATAAATGTTCTGCTTTTAAACATAGCAGAAACAAAAACGGCTTGTACAAATTATTTATTGAGATGTTTTGTTTTTGTTTTTATGTTGATAAAAAGCATTGTGCAAAATAAAATAAATTACAAAGAAGATTGAATAATTAAAATCAATGTAATCATAAACAATAACTTGAAGATTTCAATTTGTATTGACATGTTAGATAAACAAAGCCTATAATTGTCATTAGGTAACAAAAAAAATACCAATAACTTTGAGAAATGCGCACCTCTTGTCGCTTACGGCAAATCTTTATTTTTTAGAGCTTGAAAATTCTTGATTTAAGGGGTGTTTCCAATGGGCTTGCTTATCTTGAAAATTGTTTGCGCTACTTAAGAATCTTATCATTACCTTATTTTAAGGAATACGAAGAATTGCTTAAAGACGGTTCGCTTCTTAATATTGATTACATCGAAAATAAGATATTCTTAATTCATCAGTAGAAGGGCAAGGGCTAAAAATGTTAAAAGCCGAAAAATTAAACAAAATCATCAAAAACAAATCGCATGATTTGCATATCGTAAAGAATGTTTCTTTTACGGTTGACGAGGGTTCCATTTCAAGCATAATGGGGCCAAGTGGTTGCGGAAAAACCACATTACTTGGGATGTTAGGCGGGATTGACGCGCCAAACTCCGGCCGCGTTTTGCTGAACGGGGAAAGCCTGTATGAAAAAAAAGGCAGCGATTTAAACGCCTTCCGCGTCCGCAACATTGGATATGTTCTGCAAGACCACCACTTGGTTAACGAGTTAAATTGTTATGAGAATATTTTGCTGCCATTGCTTTTTGCAAATGAACATACATACAAAGAAAATGAAAAACGCGTCGGCGAATTAATTGAAGCGCTCAAATTATCAAAGGTAAAAAACCGGTTTCCCTATCAAATGTCGGGCGGCGAAAAACAACGCACTGCTATGGCGCGCGCGTTAACACGAAGGCCGCGTCTTTTGCTGGCGGACGAACCCACAGGCAACTTAGACCAGATGAACGCGCAAAACGTAATGAAATTGCTTAACAATATTGTCGAAACCTTTAAAGTTACTGTTATTATAGTTACTCATGACAAAAACATAGCCGATCAGTGCGGCCGCGTATTTCAAATGCTGGATGGGGAGTTTGTGCAATGAAGAAATTAAGCGTCCTTTTTAGTACATATTATAAATTTACCAAAAGTGAACGAATGGGATTATATATTTCTATAATCCTTTTTTCGGTTCCGATGATTGTTGCCTCAATTGTATATCTGAATGGGGTTGTTACAAATAAAGCGGCACAAGAGGGGTATAAACAATCCGATGCAAATGTTCAATTTAATGCTCCGTTTGATGAAGGAAACGCTTTAAAGATAGGCAGTGAACGTATTTTTGATTCTGTTAAGGAAAAGGGCGGGCGTGTAAGTGTGCAGATGTCTATGCGTATGACGTATTATAAAGATTCCATCTATGCACCCGTTGACCTTCGCTTTTTTGATGATTACAATTATAATACTCCAATTATTTATACTGATTTAGCGCAGAAATGTATTTTGAATGTGGAAGCGGCAAATGCTTTAAAGGTTAAAAACGGTGATACATTGCAGCTGGATTTTTTAGCATCGCCGCTGCAAGTTTTACGTGTTATGCCAACGGATTTCACACCTATAAACATGGAAAGCGTCGGTTGTGTTACTTTAGACCCAAGCTTGTTTGGTGACGCCTTAGCGTTTGTCGGACAGGAAAAAGACTTAGATTGGGCGTTCAGGATAGATATTGACGATGATTTAAAAATCCAAAATGAACTGAATGAATTAGGGCAAGTAATAAAAAACGCGGGATATTTTGCCCGTGTTAACGACGGTATTGACACAGGATGGATTTTTGAAAGCAGCTTTACAACGAACAAAGCGATACCTCATTTAAATGCTGTTGTGTGTTTAACAATTGCAATGCTCGGCATGTTGGCACTGCTTCATTTAAAAGAAATCCGGCTCTCGAAGCAGAACGCCGTACTTCGGTTAATAGGCATGACCCGCACTGACAGCATTTTGTTATCGCTGTTTGACTCGGGTATTTTGTCATTAATCTCTTGCGTAACCGGAACGCTGGCTGGTTCCATTATTTTCTTATTTAACTCAGAACAAATGACGGGGGTTGTATTGACCATACCCGCTTTATTGATGGAATCATCCGTATTATTTTTGATTAACATGGCAATGTGCTTTGCGGTTGCTTTCGCGTGTCATTTGTGGATGTACGATAAGGTTTTCAGTTCAAATATTGCCGCCATATTACAAAAACGCGGTATTGGCATTCGCGGACGAAAACCTGTATTGTGGCTGATTGTAGGTTGGTTGGTTTACTCACTGATAGCGCTTTTGGTTTTTGATTCCGCGTATACGTTAACTTTTGTACTGTTCGCCTTGTTGATTTTATTATTATGTTATATATTGTTTTCGCTTATATTAACAGTACTGCGCCGTTTTCGGTTTAAAATACGAAATATTTGGCTGGCGGCTTTTGTTTTTGTGACGCGCCGGAAACAGTTTATTGCTGTTACGGGTACAGTTGCCGTAGTGTTGTCGCTGTGTTTAATAATTACATATAACGCTCTATTTGGTTTTGGCAATTTTATTGACGATATGATGGAGGAAGAAATTGCGCTTAACACAGCGGTTATTGAGATACCGCCCCATAAGCTTGATACGGTAAAATCGTACCTTAGCGAACAAGGGCATGACTTTGTTACTACATATACTAAAGTATTTATAATGGATAATCCCGGACATTTTGAGAGTATTTCTCTCGCGGTTATTGACGATAAGCGCCAAACAACAAAAAATATCGCGCCGGGTAAAGGTTTATTTTCCGCGGCTGATTATGTAATTTTCCGCGGTTTATTACCCCAGTCCAAGGTTAGTGATAACTTATACGAGTTTTCCGGTTTTTTTTCAGAAGATGCAGATTCACTGACGCTGCGCTATTTGGCTAATTCGATGCCGAATCAACATGTACATTCTACAACAGGTTTTAATATAGGCATTAATTATGAAGACGCATATGAGTATATTGACGATTCATTTATGATCGGCTTGTCTTTACGTATGAATGAAAAGCAGCAGAAGGAACTGATTTCGTGGGCGCAAGTAAACCAATTGCAGGTGGAAACAGCGGCATCCTCGCTATCAAGGAATTCGGTTATTCTTCATTATATTATTTTTATAGTCGCTTTAGCGATAGTATTGCTTTTTATTACTGTTTTGGTTTTCTGTTTTTCTTTAAGCCATGCGTCTATTTTATCACGTAATCATGAAATTCTAATGTACAAGATGTTAGGAGCCGGTAAAAGGCAAATAAATATTTTATTAATTATGGAAAACATATATATTTCCATTAGTGCCACTCTTGTTTCGTTGTTGGTTAATCATTTTATAATTAACGCGATAAGCAGGAGTATTGTTGATTTAACTTTATACAGTATACCAATTTATATCGTCATTTGTATTTTTTTAATCACACTTGCCGTATCTTTTTTCACATCTTGGGTTGCAATAAAAATTATGGGCATTGAAAACCCGGCGAAGGTGTTGCGTGTTTAATTTATGGATAAACTTAAACTAATAATTAAAAATAATTTGTTTATGCTTGCGTATATTAAAAAGTATAGGCCGAGTCACATCTATATTACAGTATTTATGTCTTTATTCGGTTCACTTGCTTCCGTTGCTAATTTGCTCATTACGAGGTATGTCGTTAATCAATTACAAGCAAGTACGGAAGAAGATATTTTTCCTATTGTCCTGACGATGGTTTTGGCATTGTTCGTATTTAATGTTATGTATTCATTTATTAACAGCTATATACAGCATAAAATAATACCTGTTAACAATCAAATCATCAATCAAAAAATGCAAACTGAGTTATATTCACATGCCGCAATAGTGCAAGCTTCTTACTATGATAATCCTGTTTATTTTAATCAATTATCTATGGCATTGCAGCAATCAGACGCAAGAGCGCATGGCGTATTATCTGTTAAATGTCTTGCCGCAAATCTACGAACATAATTTGTATATTGAAAATTTTAAGGATTTTTTAAAATGTGAAGCACCGGAAAATCTTATGAAAGGAAATCAAATAAAAGGTGTTAATTCTATTGTTCTGAAAGACGTATCGTTTTCATATCCTGAAAAGAATAATTTGGTGTTGTCGGGTATTAACATAAGTATATTGCCCGGCCAATCAGTTGCGCTGGTGGGTGAAAACGGAGCCGGAAAAACTACTTTAACCAAGCTTCTTACCGGTTTGTATGAACCTACCTTTGGTGAAGTTTTAATTAACGGCATAAAACTGTCAGAAGTTAATTTGCAAGTATATAGAAAATGTGTCGGCATCGTTTTTCAAGACCATAAACTCTTTAAATTACATTAGCGCGTATGTATGCAAATAATTATAGCCTGATGATATTCGATGAACCTTCAAGTTCACTGGATGTGATAAGCAAAAAAAGTATGATGGCAAATATGAAGGCGTTAACCCAAAATAGTCAGTAACGAGTTTTTGAAGTGTAAGCGTCAAAACAGGGAGTTCCTCCCGCTATTTGCGATAATCAGATATACTTTATGACATAACATAATTGCGCTGTTTTGCCTTCTTGGGCATCACGAAAACGAATTGAATGTTGTATGCCAGTAAGCGGAATTTAGGGTTTTTTAAAATTAAAAAGAGAAGAATTCCTTGAATTTATGCGGATTTCTTCTCTTTATTTTTTTAAGTGTCACAAAAATTTATATATTCACACCTCATCCCTACGCATGTTCGTTTCCCTTCCAAATCTTTTCATAAAGCGAGTCGAACACTTCGAAGAACACCTCCGAAATTGTTGGGTCGAAGAAAATAGCTTTGCCGTCTTTTATAATTTGCAGGCATTCATCAACCGGCAGAGCTTTTTTGTAGCAGCGAGTGTTAATCAGCGCGTCGAAAACATCTATTATTGAGGTAATCCGGGCGGCAACGGGAATTTGGTCTTCCTTTAGGCCGTAGGGATACCCTGTTCCGTTCCATCTTTCGTGGTGGTACATCGCAATTTGCTTGCCGAGTTCTATGTATTGCAGGTTGGATTTATTGTAATCCATAACGGATTGCAAAATTTCCGCGCCCTTTTCCGAATGTTCCTTAACGCGGGCAAATTCGCTGTCGTTCAATTTGCCGGGTTTAAGCAAAATATCGTCCGGCACGGAAATTTTCCCTATATCGTGCAAGGTGGAGGAAAGCCCTATCATATCTATCATTTTCTCATCTATTTCGGATTCGTAAATTTTGCGTTTATGTAATTCCTTTGCCAAAAGTTCCGTGCCAAGGGCAATTCGAAACACGTGCTTGCCGGTATCGCCGTCGCGCCCTTCGGTTATTTGCGCCAGCGACATTACTATGGATTTATGCGCCTTTAAAAGTTCGTGATACAAAATTATGTTGCTTAACCCTATGGAGATGTTGGCAAAGAGCATTTTGAGCATTTTTTCTTTTATATCGCTTAACGGCGGAATTTGATCGAAGTAGATAATATACGCCTCGGTGGATGTTTCGTACAGAGTTTTTACAATAAAGGTGCGTGGTTGCGGCGGCTCTTTATCCCAATGCAATTCCTGTTCATGAATAAGGTTTTCAATTTGTACATAGTCCGGTTCGTCCGTATAAAGGGCGGTGGACGCCAAAACGTGCCATGTGCCGTCCTTTTTATTTTGCACGCAAATTGTACCGTCGCAGTCAAGGTCTAAAACTGTTTTAAACTGTTGCAGAATATTTGAGGCAAAATCGTTCATGGCCTGAATTTGAAAAAGCACGACAGACGCGTTTATTACGTTTTCCAGCCCGTCCCTGATATATTCAAGGCGCGACATATCATCGTACGCACGCAGAGCGGATACTGTTGTTGTAAACAATTTGGAGGACGATAACTCCGTTTTGGTTTTATAATCGTGCAGGTCGTAGTTGAGTATTATTTCAGGTTCCGGCGCCTGACCGGGCTGACCGGTACGCAGAATTATCCGCGTGGAGGGATTTATTTTGGATTCTCTAAACCATTTTACGAAATTTAGCCCGGCGTTATCCGTTTCCATAACAACGTCTAAAAACATAATGGCGATATCCCTGTTTTGATGTACGATATATTTTGCTTCCTCCGCGCTGTACGCCTCAAGCCAGTTTATTTTTTTGCCCTTAAAAGTAAAATCGGACAGAACGTATTTAGTGGCTTCGTGAATTGAAGGGTCGTCGTCAACAATTAAAACATTCCATGTTTCATGTTGTGCTTCTTCACCTGAAATAGAATCGTCTAAAAGAAAATTCATTAAATCCGACATTTAATTTCCTCCTTTGATTTTTTTTATACCGGAAGTTTTATAATAAAATCCGTGGATTTGCCGGGTTCGCTTTTGCACAAAACTTTCCCGTTCAGCGTTTGCGTTACATGCGTAAATACAATGTGCGTTCCCAAACCGCTTCCGCCGAACTGCCGTTTTGTGGTGTAAAAGGGCTGGAACAGTTTAGTTATTTCGTCCTCGGTCATACCCTTGCCGTTATCCGAATATGTAATTGTTACATGGGTATTGTCGCTGTCATAGGCTATTTTAATCCGGCAGTTATCCCTCGGTTTGTTTTCAAAACCGTGGATTACGGAGTTCATAATAAGGTTTGTAAAAATCTGCGTTAAAGCTCCGGCGCAGGAAACAAAAGTAAAGTTTTCGTCGCCTGTAATTTCTATGTCCGATATTTTTTTCTTTATCGCGGGGCGTATGTATTCTACAATATTTGTCAGTGTGGTATAAAGGTTTAGGCTTTCGAAAACCTCGTTGGACTGGTTGGCGGAAACCTTCTTAAAGTTTTGAATAAGCCCTACGGCGCGTGATACGTTCGCTTCCGCAATTGCGCAACCCTTTAGGATTTCCTCAAAATAATTTACAAGATCAGTTTTGGATAGCGTTTGTGCGCCAAACTTTTCGCGGCTTAATTTAGTTAGGTTAAGCATATGGGAAACCACCGTTACGCAAACGCCAACCGGAGTATTTATTTCGTGGGCGATACCCGCAATCATGGAGTTAAGCAGCGTTGAATGCTCCTTCAGGCGTTTTTCAACCGTATTTGCGTAGTCGTTTAATTCGTCGTAATAAATTGCGTTTTGGAAAAGCGGCGCTGTTTGGGAAATTATTGTGGAAACCATGTTAACCCGTTCGGCCGAAAAAATGCCGGATAAGGAGTTGTTCTCCAAGTAAACGGCGCCTATAACCTTTTCGTTAAGCCGCATAGGCACGCAGATAAACGCTTCGGGGTTATGTATTTTGTAATATATATCCGAAAAAAGCAGATGCTTTTCGGTTGCGTAATTAATGTTAAGCGTAACCTTTTTGGAAAGCACGTATTCAACCGCTTTAACCGGAAAATCCATCTCTTCCGCTTTGGAAAGCGGCATAGGCAAAAGGCTAAGCGATATGTTGCCGGGCTGAATAGCGGAATAATAAACCGATTCAATAATTGGGCGCGAATCCTGCAAAATTACAACAAACCCGCGCGTTGCGCCGCTGTTTTGAATAAGGCATTCCAAAAGAGCGCTGCTCATAACCGAAATATTAACATCCTGCGTCAATGTTGTAACAATGCTCAAAATGGCTTCAATATCGATATTTTTATTTGTAAGGAGCATATCTGTGCTTTGGCTTAAACTGATGGATGAATCCCTGTTGCTGTAAAGCGCGTAATCTGAAATTAAAGGCTCAAGCGCAGACCATTTTGCGAAAAAGCCATAATCCTTATACACCCTGTACGCGGTGTAGCGATGGTGCGAGGAATAGTCGGAAACGCTTTTTCCCCGCCAAAACGTAGCCATAAGTTCATGAACAATGGCCAAAAGCGGGCTGTTTTTCTTTGCCGTTAAAAGCTGCAAGGCTTCGGTATATGTTGGCATAAGCTTTCGGGGTTCGTCCTCGGTAATTTCTATTGCTACCTGGGCGCACAAATACCACTCTCTGAAATTGCCGGGGTTTTTTTCAGCCCATTCCTGCAACAGCTTCTGGTTGGATTTTGCGGCAACGGCGTAGGTTTTGTTTTGCATTTTATTAGACAGGCAAACGAGCAGTATTGTATAAAAAAAGCTTACCATAACCATAAGAAGCGACCCGCTTTGTACCGTCCACATTGGCTCAAGTTTTTCCGCGTGTTCCTGCGCCTGTTCGTAGCGTGCGTTCACTACAAGCGCTATAAGCTTATATGAGTGGTAATAATACATAATTGTTTGCTCTTCGGCGTTTTTCGCAACAAATTCATCTTCGTTAAAGTTAACGTCGGAGAACGAATCGGGCGAGTTGGTTTTGCCGGTAACGCATTTTACAAACTGCCGCAGCACGCCGGATAATATCTTCGAGCACAAATCCAAAGAAGAAATACCGGCGTTTTGAATTGCCAGATCTATTTCCTTTCCAACTTCCAAAGGAGCGCAGGTAAGGAAAAAACGCGTATCAAGTATCATTAAATCCGCAAGGGTTGTTTCGCGGTTTAAGCCTTCCGTTGAGGCGCTCATTTTCGCCTCTTTGTAAATGTCGAAGGTTTTTTCTATGGGGTTGCGCCAATGGGAAATAAGCCCGCCGAGCCTTACCAGCGCACGGGATTTTGAACCGCCGTAGCGGTCGGTATACCGTATGCATTGGTTAATTAGATGCTCCGCAATTTCATAATTCATTGATTTTACGGCGCGAAGCGCACCGTTATAAAAAACAGTATCGAAGTTGTCGAAGATGCCGTTTTGGGCGGCGAAACAGTACACAACAAAGTGATAATAATTGGAGCGCTCATCCTTTAATGACCACATCGCGTCGGATAAAAGCGCGGTTATACTGCCCGTGCGCAGAGCGTTTTCATCCTTTGCGAATTCCAAATCAGCGTCGGGGTTAATCGGGTTATGCATTACAATATCGGTAAAAAGCCTTTCGTATTGCTTGTAGGATAAGGCAGGGTCCGCCTGTTCTTCTAAGAGTATTTCCTTTCCCTCTAAATATTTTTCGCCAAGCGAAATGGCAAACCTGTATTTACCCGCCGAAACGCACTGCTTCATGGTTTGGTTATAATAGCGGAATTTATCCTCATCGTTTTGTATATTTTCAAGCAGCTTGGCGGATACGGTTTCAAAATCCGCGAAGTTCTCCTTCGCCAAGCAAGAAAGGGCGCAGTTTATTGAAAGATCTACCGCCAATTTGTAATCTGCGTTAAAAATGGCGCTGCCGCATACCGACAGCCCCTTTTTATAGTATACTGTGGCGTTGGTGGCATCGCTCGTGTTTAAGCACATATTCCCTGTTTCAAGGTTAAGGCGGGCAACCAAAAGCCGCTCTTCCAGCCCGTTTATTATCGGCTCCGCCTCATTAAAATGCGACGTTATGCTTTCGCAGTATCTCGCCCAGTCCTTAGGGTCGTTCTTGTACTCTTCGTACATGTTTTTGCCTATTTCATAGTGGAGCTTCATGCGCTGTGTAATGTTCAAACTGTTTGATACAAATACTCTGAAAAGGCTGTCCTCGAACCGGTATGTTCCCTGACCCGTTTCGCTTAATATTTTAACGTCGGTAAGGGGTTTCATTTTGAAGCTGAGTTCGCTTTCGTCTAAGGAACGGTCGTAATAAACGCTGCCGTAAACGCTTAAATAATCCAAAAGCGAACGTGCGCTTTCAGACAGGGATTCGTAGAGTTCCCTGTATTTGCTCTGCGCGTCTAAGTTAAAATCCGTGCGCTTAATCTCTTCCAAATCCCAAACAAAGCTCTGCTTTTCACCGTCGTATTTAAGCAGTTTTTTCTGGCTCAGCGCGTTTACTAAGTTAGTTACCTCGTAAGGACGCCCGCCGGTTAAGTTGAAAATATAATCCACCAAATCGTCGGTTCCCTGAGAATAATCGCCGAATAATTCCTCCAAAAAATCCCGAATGTCGGATGTTGTCAGGTATTCCAAGTTTATGTGGGTAACCTTTATTCCCGGAGTGTCGAACTCGGCAATAAGGTCTTGAACTTGCGGGTTGGTTTCGTATTCCTCCGGCCTCATTGAAAGCACCGCCATAAAGTTTAGAACGTTTTCGTCGCGCATTGCCGCCAAAAGCATTTGCAGGCTTTGCCTGTCTGCGGATTGGGCGTTATCCACAAGCAAAACTATAGGCAGCGCGGAGGATGTTATAACCTGCAAAAATGTTGTAAACACATGCTGGTTGCGGCGCTTTTCCTCGGCATAACTAAGCGCGGCGGGCTCGGGGTGTTCGCCAATAAGGTCTGACAGAAACGGCATCATTTTTAACAGCGTACCCGCGTTGCCGCCAAGGTTATGTAAAAGCACGCGCTTTAACCCGGAAAGGTCCGTGCCGTAGTTTACAAGCCTGTTGTAGTATTGCCTAAACGCGCGGCTTATCGCGTAATACGGCTCGGTGAGTTTTTTATAGTCGTAAACCGCGTGCAGGCATATCCCGTCGGATTTTAAAACGAACTCCTCAAATTCGGCGGTAAGCTCACTTTTGCCGGAATACGGCGGCCCGGAGATAATAACGGCCTCCGCCCGCCTGCCCGATATGTGGTTGTAAATATTTCTGAGCTGTTTAAAATAGCTGTCCCTTCCCATGAGGTAATTTTCCGGAATAAGGCGCACAAACGAATCCGCTGTGCCAAGCGGGAATTTTTTAAGCATTCTGTCCTTATTAAGCTGGCTTAGGCAAAGAACAAAATCGTACTCCAAACTTTCCGCGGACATGTACCTGTCGTCCGGGGATTTTTGAATAAGTTTCATTACTATATCAGAAAGAACTTCGCTTACATTGGCAACATGCGACGGAGGAGGCGGCATTACCGCTATATGCGCGTGGAGAAGCTGCATACTGGTTTTATAATCGAACGGCATACGCCGCGTTAGCAGGTAGTACAGGGTTATACCAAGAGAATATAAGTCGCTTCGAAAATCCACAGGAAGGTTCACCCGCCCTGTTTGTTCAGGAGAAATAAACTCCCTTGTGCCCGCAAGCCCGTCGCGGGGGAGCTTTTTTTCGTCGTCGCGGCTAATTGAAATGCCGAAATCTATAAAATATATATCAAGCGTGTTAACGTCTATCAGCATGTTTGCGGGTTTTACATCGCGGTGAATTATTCCCCGTTTATGTATAGTGGAAAGAGCCGACGCCGCGTTTTTTGCCACAGTAACAAATTCGCGCACGGTTAATGATTTGTTTTCAAGATATGAGTTTAATACAACAGCGCCCTTATCCTCCATAATTAAGTAGGCGTTGTCGCTGCCGTAAACAAGGTTCAACACATTGGCAACGCCGTCCATATGGTTTTCCTTTAAAATTTCGTACTCGCGCTTTAAAAGGTATTCGTCTTCGGGGTTTTTGCGGGTTTTGATAATTACAGGCCTGGAATCGGACTTTCGCACTGCTTTATAAATTAAAGTTTTCGCGCTCTCGTATAGGGTTTCCGATATGTCGAAGTTTCTTGATATCACTGAATTCAACTCCTTGTGGAAGGGTGTATGCTGTGTGTTTGGAGGTTATTATAACATGAAACGGGGATAAAGGAAAGTGCGCGAAATGGGTGGCATCTGTCGTTTTTTTGCTTTTTTTGTTTGTCTTTTGCGGCGTATTACTCCGGTTTGTACTTTCGCTTATTGCTACCGTGCGGATAAATTGCAGAGATTTTAACGGTATAATGCACTTGCGCTTCGTAAAAAAGCCGCCTTGTATTTACAAGGCGGCTAAATGAAGCTTAAATTTAAACATAACAGTAAAACCTAATTTCAAAACCTTACTTCAAACCCTTTCTTCAAAACAGATACGCAGAAGCAGCCGCCCCGCATCACGTTAAAGACTTTATAATCAACATAATCCCAACGAGCAGCAGCGGTATGCCCACAATAAGCCCAACAACCGTTATGCTGAGTAAAATGCCGATAATCATAGTTATAACCCCAAGCGTTACTCCTATAAGCCTGCCGGTTAAATTAAAAATTATACTAACCAATGTCCAAATCAGCTTAAACGGAAAAAATATAATACCCATAGCAAATTCCCCTTTTTAATTTTATAAATTATGATTAATTTATAGAATATACGCCTTAGAAGCGGGAAAGTTTCCTCATTTGCGCCAGAGCAAGCATCATCATACCCTGTGCGGAATTATCCGGCCAGCCGCCGAAATTTCTCGTAAAGCCGCCGAATTTCTCCGTTAAGCCGCTAACATCTCTCGTAAAGCCGTCGAATTTTTCCGTAAAGCCGCTAAAATCCCTTGTAAAACCATCGAATTTCTCCGTAAAGCCGCCGAAATTCTCCGCCGTAACGCTTCGTGCCAGCGAACACTGCCGCATAATGGCGTCCCATGTGGCTTTGCCCACAATCCCGTCCGCTTTAAGCCCAAAAATACTTTGAAATTTGGTAACTGCGTTTTTGGTTCCGCCTCCGAAATTCCCGTCCTCGGTAAGCCTTGGAATTGACGGGTTCGACGAAGATATGCGGTTTAAACACCGCTGAATTTGCGCTACGTAGTTGCCGCTGCTGCCTTGGCTTATAATATACCCCGGATAGGCGCTGGTATTTGTTCCCGCTTGGCACTCGGATATAATTTTATTCCATGTTTGCCGCCCAACAATGCCGTCCTGCGTTAAGCCGAAAATTCGCTGGAAAGCGACAACCGCGTTTTTTGTGCCGTTGCCGAACCTGCCGTCCTCCGCAAGTTTGCCTATCGCCGGATACCGTGCGGAAATATTGTTCAGGCAGCTTTGAATTTTTCTTACATAATCCCCGGTGTTGCCAACCGACAGGTTATAACCCGGATACCCGTTGCCTGCGCCGTCCGTTGGAACGTTAACCTTATCTCTCAGCTCCCAGTAAACGGTATAAAGTTTTCGCCATGTGCCGGGGCCAACAATGCCGTCCTGCGTTAACCGAAACGCCTTTTGAAAATCCTTCACCGCGCCCGTTGTGCTTCTTCCGAAATTATAATCCTGAATTACAAACGGCACCTCCGGATAAAAGTTGGCGATATAATTCAAAAGATATTGCAGCCTGCCCACGTTTGTGCCGCGTGAGCCTTCGCTTATTACCGCCGTGGGGGGAGTTTTCCCAACTCCTATTACCTCGCCCTCGCTGGTAAGTTCCGCAAGCCGCTTAACCCCGCCGGAATAAACGTAGGATATTTTATACCAAGTAGCTTTGCCCACGTTGCCGGTTGCGGAAAGCCCAAATTCCGGCACGCGCTGAAACGCCTTAACCGACGCCGTTGTATCCGCGCCGTAATAGCCGTTCGGGTTTGATATTTGAGGAATGGTTGGGAAATTTATTCGAATGCGGTTTAAGTAAGTTTGCATTTGCCGCACATAGTCGCCGCTCGTTCCTTCCTTTAAGGTATAACCCGGATACGATTCCTCAATGCCTTGGATATTGTCCGTTTCCACAATCTGAATATCGTCCGGGTAGTAATATTTTAAAATTTCAAGCGGGTTATAACCCTGATTCGCCAAATAAACGCTTCCCCACTGTTTAAGGCCGGGGCACTGCGCAATTTTCCCGTCGCAGTATTCGGTGTAAAACGGCTCCTTATGCCCGGTGCGCCGCACAAAGCGGTTAAAAACATGGTCTACAATGCTGTTGATATTCGCGAATGTGTTCGACCCGTGCACATAATACTGGTCGTAGCCCGTATCGTTCGTAATGTCGAAAGAGTACCCGCGGGATCTGTACCATTCCGTATAAACGCGGTTTAACGCCAAGGATATTTGGCAGTAAATATTCGCCTCTATGGCGGCCTCCGGCCATGTGGCGTAAATTTCGTTGGAGCATACGTTTTTGATGTAATTCCTGAATGTGACGGTTACGTTAGACGCGTTAGACGATGGAGAACCAAGATGTACGGTAATATACATAGGAATAATAACTTCTCTTAAAATTCTTTCCCTGCCCGCATCCGCAAATTCGTGGTTTCTTACCTCGTTCGGCTTAACAAGCTGATGCTCGCCAAGCTTAATTTCCAAAGAGTTTTCCTCATCGTTTGCGGTTTCCCCGGAGCCTTGCGGCGATTCAATATAATCGTGCGCCGCAAGCGGTATCATATTAACAATAAGTGTTGAAGTTTGCGTATCCAGCACCTTCACGTTTGTAATTTTTTCCGCCGCGAACCCTTCGGCTTTTACCGCAACGTCGCATAACGCGTACGGCTCGCCGCTATAATCCTCGTTTACGGTAAGCGCTTTATCCGGCGTTTGTATTTCTATTTTTGAAACAACACCCTCGTCGTCCGAGACCGATTCAAAAAGAACCTCGCTGCCTTTTGTAATAGTTACTGCCGCGTTCGGTATCGGAATGGCGTTAAAATCCGCCGCAGTTACTGCTACCTGCAAATATCCTGTGCCCATTTCGCATCTCTCCCGATGGAATTTTACTTTATTTCATCGTATGCGTAGGGTTTTGAAAAGTTACAGGATGGATTTAAAAAGCGCCGCAAGCTTTGTGTTCAGTTTGTTCGGAAGTTCGTAATCCGAGTTCATATACAAACCGAACGATTCCTCGTGATATGTATGATAGTTAAAATGCACGCCGTATTTTTCGCACAGCGATATCATATCACGTACCCACTGGAGCGCTCCCCGGTCATTCACATACGCGTTCGATACCACGCCGAATTCCCCCAAATAAACCGGAACATTGTTTTGTCTGCCGAATTTGATGTTCTCTTGCATATTGCTTTCAAGGTACTGCTTGTTAAACGAATGGATATCGGCGCCGTTTATAAAATCTATTCGCGGGTTGGTAATTGCAGAATCCGCGCAGTTTTCCCGTTTAACCCAAGCGGAAATTACATATTTAAAACCTTCCTTTAATTCGAAAGGTTTGCCCGAAAAAATGCTGTCATCGGTTGTGCCTTTTATATAGAGAGAAGTTTTGTCCCCGAAGCCGGTATTGGATGATTTTCCAAAACTTCCGGAGCCGTTACTTGACCAAAACCAAAAATCCGGCTTATCACTTGGGTTTACAAGGATAATGTCGGTTTTATTGCCGTCCTTGTCGTATTCGGATATTTTTATTTCGTCGAAATATGCAGTTCCGGCTTTGCCTGTGCCAAACGCCTGGCATGATACTCTGCCCATGTTGAACTGCGACGTTCTTTTAACGGGCGTACTTTCGTAATACTCCCAGCCGCTTTGCCGCGTTCCCTTATTGCTTGCCGCCTCGCATCCCAACCATTCGTCATCGCTCTTATAGCTTATTACCTCGCTCGACGGATAAAATTTGACAGCGCCTTTGGTGTTTGCCCAATCGGTATCCTGATGGGTGAACTGATGGGGCGCATAATCGTGAAATTCGTATACAACATTGCTGTCGTCAAGCAGGAAATGGCTGAAATTTACCTCGTTTGAGTAAAATGTTTTCCCCGTTTCAAGGTTTTTAATCATCAAAGGTTTTTCCACAAAAATAATATGGTTTTTATCCGCCGTCCTTACGGTTTTTGCCAAGCTTTTAATATAACTTGTGAAAATATTTAAACTTTCGTCCACCGTATTTTTTAACGGAACGCCCGGCTCGTTTATAAGCCCGTAGCCGATTATTGCGGGTTCGTTTTTGTACCTTTTCGCAATTTCCGCCCACAGGGCGCTAAGCCGTTTCAGGTTGCCGGTTTCAGTCCATAACGCCATGCCGCCGCCCATAGACTGAAAGCCGCCCTGCGGCACATGCATGTTTAAAATGAGTTTTATACCGTATTTTTTTGCCCATTTAATGTTTAAATCGATCCAGTCAAAACCGCTTTGCTTGTATTTATACGGCTCGTCGTCGTCCTCAAACAGATTGTAGTTGAGGTAAAACCGGACACAGTTAAAACCCATTTCCGAAATTTCCTTATAAGAGAGCTCGGTATGGTGGGTTTTGCTTGGGGTTTCCGGTTCGCTCCACACGCTGTTTCCGAAGGAAATCCCCTTGATTGTAAATTCTTCGTTTTCCGGGCTTAGAATTTTATCCGCGCTTACATGAAAGAATTTCGTGTTGGCGGGGTTGGCGCTTTGAGTGTTTTCGGCTGCGGAGGTTGCATTTACGCCAAAAGAGCAAAGCAGAGAAAAGCTTGTAAGCACTGCGGTTAGTTTTTTCATGGGTATTCCCCTTTCGAATTTGGTTTTTTTGTTTGGAACTACGTATTTAACTTGACCATTGGTTTAGCATTTATTCTTCAATATTAGCGTTTGTAATTACTATACACTTCTAAAGTATATTCTTGCAAGCGTGAATAAAACGTTTGTTGTTTTTTATTTTTTTGTTCTTGCCCCCAACTGCATCTTAGCGCGTTGATAAAACCCCTATCCTGTGGTATAATGATGATATCTCAAACGAACCGTTTGTACAAAATTGGCTTGCTTTAAACGTTCATTTTTCAAGCGGAGGGGCACCGATTTTACGGGATTTTATTGTCGTATGCCGAATATGTGAGGAGATGTTGAAATTGAGAAAACTAAAACTGTATCTTGATACCTCGGTGATTTCCTATTTAGTCGCGATAGACACACCCGACAAAATGAAAGATACCTTGAGGTTATGGGACGCTATTAAGGCAAAGCACTATGACGTATATGTATCCGCCATAACTATTGGTGAAATTCAAAGATGCCCGGAGCCTAAGCGAACTCTTTTAATTAATTATCTCGCTGAAATAGAGCATACTGTAATAGAGGCAACCGAGGAAATAGAAGTTATAGCTCAGTGTTTTATAGATAACAAAATTCTAACGGATAACAGCCGCGATGATTGCCGCCATATTGCATATACAATCGTTTCCGGCTGCGATGTAATAGTGTCATGGAATTTTAAACATATAGTTAATTATAAAACTATTAGAGGAGTAAAACTTGTATCCGCTTTATCCGGTTACAATGAAATTGCCATATATACCCCAACTATCTTAATTGAAGGGAATGAAGAATCATGAATGAGCCTGCATTGAGCTTAGAGTTTACTGTTGACGATATACACAAGTTGAGGAAATTCAATAATGACAGACGCAAAGATATGACATTCGAAGAGTATAAAGCCGACCTTCAAAATGAAGCGAGTGAAGTAATTGAAACTATAGATAGGCTTAGGATGGAAAGGAGAATGTTAGCACAATAATCGCTATAATTTTAAAAAAACCGTAGTTTTAAAATATATGTTGAAAATTTGAAAACAAGCCATACTTAGAAAGCGGTAAGGCTTGTTTTATTATACCCGAAACACCCGTCCACATTTTACCTATTATATTATTTTTCGAATGCCAAATAATAAGCACGTTACCAAAATTAAGAATTATCTTTATAATGGCGGGTGCTTTATGAAAAATCCAAAATTTTTAAGTGTTTGCAGAACATTAACTTTTACTGTTTTATCTGTTATAATTATCTGCGGGGTAGCCTACGCGCAAAAGGAAATTCTTTTTAAGAACGTAATTGAGCGCGAAGTTACCGTAACCGCCGAAATGCTGAATTTGCGTACCGGCCCCGGGCTTAACTTTCCGGTTGTTGGCACGGTAACTAAGGGGCAGAAGTTAGAGGTTATCGGCACGCTGAACAATTGGTATATTGTTATTTTGCCGGATAGCTCCATCGGCGTTATATCCTACGAATACGTTAAGGTTTCCAAAATGGGCGAGAGCGTTTTTCTGCGCGATACCGGCGAGGGCTCCGCAGATGAAACAGGCGGTTATCCCGCTTCGCAAATTTCGGCACCGCGCTCCGAAACGGATGAATATGATTCGGCGCAAGCATCGTCCGCAGAAGGAAACGGCAAAGATAAAACCGCTTCGCTAAAAAACGGAAGTTATGAAAACGAATCGGCTGAAGGAGACGCCGCGCAAGAAGCGGAAATTACTGCATCCGACGCGGAAATAATGTTCGATTTAATAAACAAGGCTCGTGTTGAAAATAAAGCTAACCCCTTTGTTTGGGATGAAAAGCTTAACCGGATAGCTGAACTAAAAGCGGCGGATATGCGCGACGGAGGTTATTTCGGGCACGATTCGCCGGTTTACGGAACGCCGTTTGCCATGCTTAAAGAAATGGATGTTTCGTATAAAAGCGCGACGGAAAACATAGCGGAGAGTAATTCCGCCCGGAGCGGGCATTTGGAAATTATGTCCGAGGTTCACCAGCGGGTAAACGTGCTGAATTCGCGCTTTAACAAGGTTGGCATAGGAATTGTGGACGGCGGCGAATGGGGAAAAATAATTGTGGAGATTTTTATTGAGGAATAGGTATTTACGCGCGTACAGCCGCGTTAATAAAATTTGCGGCAAATGTTTACGTATGCGCGTATGGCGATTGCATAGAAAAGGTGTGGGGATAATGGAAGTAAACATGAATTTAACAAACCGTCCGCAAACGGCGCAAATTAGCGGCGCTTCATCCGATACCTCCGTTAAAACCTCCGCGCCTTTGAAAGACGGGGGAACAATAAACGGCCATATATCGGATATCCGAGGCGATAAGCTGACGGTTAAAATGGCGGACGGAAGCGAAATTACCGGGAAAACCGAAAACACCGCCGGGCTTCATATTGGGGACAGGCAGAGTTTTAAGGTTACGGTTAAGGACGGCGAGGTATTGCTTACGGCAAATAATCCATCCGGCGAGGAATTAAACGGCAAGGTTTTGGGCGATATTCTTAAAACTTACGGTATGAAACCTACGCAGGAAAATATAAAAATGTTGGAGTTTTTGCTTAAAAACCAGCTTCCGGCAACTCAGGAAAATTTGAAATTCATTAATCAGGCGTTTAAGCTGCTTGGCGCAAGCGAAGCCAAAACCGCGTTTTTTCTGGAAAACCAAATTAAGCTTAACGTGAAAAACGCGGATCTTGTTTCAAATTTGGCGCAGCATAAAACCGTTTTCGGCACACAGCTTGAAAACCTGTTTAATTCCGTGTTGGAACTTCCGGACGGAGCGCTTAAGGAAAGTATTCTGCGGGATTTACTTGGCGGAAATGCGGCGGCGGGCGAAGCGGCGGGGACGGGAAGCGCGGCGAACTCCGGTACGGCGGCGGGCGGTGCGGGAAACCCCGGTACGGCGGCGGGTAATGCGGCGGCGAATTCCGGCGAGGTTTTGGCAAACGCTTTGGCGGATTCCATTGTTGCGGCAGGCACAGAAGCAAACTCCGGCACAGCGGCGGCAAACGCGGCGGGTAGTGCGGGTAACACGGCGGCAAACGCGGCGGGTAATGCGGGTAACACGGCGGCGAATTCCGGCGCGGTTTTGGCAAACGCTTTAGCGGATTCCGGCACGGCGGCAAGCAGCGCGGCTTCGGCAAATGCGGCGGGTAATACTGCGAATTCCGGCGCGGAAATTACCGGAGAAGCGAACGAAGTTAATCAATCCGGGCAAGTGTCCGCGAACGCGGGGGATGTAAACGAAGAAGCCAATAGAAACGCGCTAAAATTAATTAAGGACTCGTTAACGGGAATTTTTACGCAAGCGGATTCGCAGACGTTAACACCGGAAGCCTTATCGAATTCCATTGCCGAAAAACTCTCGGAATTTGCGGCTAAACATGCCGGACAGTTACCGGACGAGCAAGTAAAAAACATAAATTCGCTTATTGAAACGGCGAAAAACGCGGAAAGCGGCAAAGCGGTAAATACGCGGGAAACACTTGAACTTTTGAGCAAACTTCTTCCGGATGAAGCGGACGCGGCAATGCGGCAAAAAATTTCCGAGAGTTTGAAAAACATATCCGAAAACCGCCAAATAAAAGACGCTCTGCTTAATAAGTTTTTGCTAAACCCGGAGGATTTAACAAAAGACGAATTAGCTTCGCGTATGCGTGAAATTAAAGAAACTCTTAGCGCAATTGCCGAAAAACACGGCGAAAACCCGCTAACTTCGAAGGTTATGTCGGAAATACGAAACATTGCCGATAACTTAACGCTTTTATCAAATATAAAGGAGAACACATTTATTCAAATTCCGTTAATTCTGAATTCGAACCGGGCAACGGGCGAGCTTTACATATTTAAGGACAAAAAGAAAAAGAAAACCGGCGCGCAGGATGTTTCGGCGCTTATCGCTTTGGATACCGCGAACCTTGGAAGGTTTGAGGCATATATAGTAAAGCAAGGCAGAAACGTTAACTTCCAGTTTCGCTTGAACAATGCCGAGTGCGAAAAAACCATAAAGGAAAATATACATTTGCTAAACGACGCGCTAAATGCGCACAACCTTGTTATAAGCGGAGTTTCGTATAAAAAAATTACGGAACGGTTTTCGCTGCTCGACAAACAGCCCGCAGGTGCGGATGAAGGGGAGAAGCCGTTCGACATCAGCGAGTTTATTTTCGATAAGCGCACTTAATGTAAAATGTCAGGAATTTCTTTACAATATATATGCTCGTGTTTTGATTTCTCGTTAAATTTAAAGTGATTCGACATAACTACTTTAATAAATTTTCAACAACCTTATCTCCAAACTCCTTAGTGCCGACTTTTTTAAGAGACGGGTCGTTTTTATCATGTAAATCTGCGGTTCTGTAGCCGTCAGTAAATGTCTTATTAACCGCATTTTCTATGTCATTGGCAATTTCGGTATTATGAAACGAATATTTGAACATCATACCGGCACATAAAATCGAGCTAACGGGATTAGCCATATTTTTACCTGCAATGTCCGGTGCGGAACCGTGGATGGGTTCATATAGTCCAAAATCATTTTCTCCTATACTTGCTGACGGAAATAACCCAATCGAGCCTGATAATACGGAAGCCTCATCAGACAATATATCGCCAAACATATTGGTTGTTAAAACAACGTCAAATTGTTTCGGATTTAAAATTAGCTGCATACTTGCGTTATCTATGTGCATATAATCCAAAACTACTTCGGGATATTCCTTTGCTATTTCACCAACAACTTCACGCCACAAAATACTGCTTATTAATATATTTGACTTCCCGATTAGAGTAACTTTCCGTTTTCTGTTCAGTGCGTACTCGAACGCTCTTTTTGCTATTCGGGCGATTTCATGCTCATTATAAGACTCCACATTATAGCATTCCCTGCCATACGGAGTTTGTCTCTCTCCGCTTTCTCCAAAATAAATACCCGAAACCAATTCTCTGACGATTAGTATATCTATGCCGTCGATTACATCTCTTTTGACATTTGAAAAGTTGATAAGCTCCTTGATTGTTTTAACATATCTAAGATTGGTATAGAGGTTAAATATTTTTCTAAGCGGCAATATCGCACCTCGCTCTATGTTGCTCCACTTCGGGTCGTTGATTAATTCCGGAGGTCCCCCGAATGGTCCTTTTAATAAGACGTCGCAACTTTTACATTTTTCTATGGAGCTGTTTGGCAATACTTCACCATATTTGTCGTATGCTTCACCGCTGGCTTCGATAAAATCAAATTGAATACCGTATTTATATTTTTTATCTGCGGCTTCAAGAACTTTTATTGCCTCTCCCGTAATTTCAGGACCGATATAGTCGCCTTGCAAAACACCGATTTTTTTCATAATTTTCTATCTCCTTCTTATGCACTCTTTTATACAGCAAATAACAGAAATATTCAACCCATACCGGAATCTTAATTATTCAAAACTTAATTTCGCTCATAATATTTATACCTCGCCCGCAAAACACCGCGTAACATTGGGGATAACAACCACCCCGCCGGTTTGATACCTGCCGAAAATATCTTTTAGCCCGTCAACATAGGTAGCATAGTTTTCGCTGCCCGCTTTCGGCGCGTAAGACGACGACAAATTTCCGCCTATAAATTGTTCTTCATTTAAAGCATAGTCGTTTTGAAACTCCAAAACCTCATATTTGCCTTCAAATAAACCGCTGAAATCATCGTCCTTGGAATCGCCGCGAAGCGCGCCGTCCGATCGCCCTTTGTAACTATCGCAGAATTTTCCCGTAAGGATATCGGTTTCCCGCATAAAATCGTTCTCATCAAGTTTTCGGTTCCAAACCAATACAACCTTCCCGCCCGGTTTTAAAATTCTGCGGCATTCGGCTTTGAAATTTTGCGCGTTAAACCAATGAAATGCCTGCGCTACGGTAATAATATCCGCGCAGTTTGCTTCAAGCCCCGTATTTTCCGCAGGCATCGCCACGGATATGTAATTTGCGAAATCCTTTAAATCCCGCTCCGCAATACGGCGCATATCTGCGTTTGGCTCCACCGCGTATATTTTGCCGCACCGGGGCGCAAGCTGGGCGGTAAGTTTGCCCGTGCCGGAACCGATATCGGCAATAACGCTGTTTTTATCCGCGCCAAGCTCCGTAAATATGTAATTAATAAATTCCGGCGCGTAATTTGGGCGAAAACGCGCGTAAATTTCCCCCATACCGTCAAACCTTGATTCGTTCATAATTTTCTCTCCCTTCATAACAGCGATATACACAAAATGCGATACCAAAATATTTATTTGAAACAGCGATATGCAAAACGCGGTACTAAAATATCTATTTAATAAAGCGATACACACAAAGCCGATATTAAACTGCCAGTTTTAACCGGCAACACTAAAACACCTGCGACAACCCCTGATAATCGAAGCGTATCTGTTTTACTCCAACCAAAAACCGGATTGTATATGTTTTTGTAACCTCGTCCGCGTCCTCAATTACGCCTTCGCCGAAAACCTTATGCTTAACGTTTGTTCCTTTTTCGAAATAATTTTCCGCGCAATTGCGCCGCATTACCGTTTGAAGCGCGTATTCCGCCATGATATCCGCGCCGATTTCGCCTATCCGTTTAATGTTTTCGTCCGCGATATCGAATAAAAACCGCGACGGCGTTCGCGAATAACCTTTAAAGCCGTAACCTTCGCTTTCGGTTATGAATAATTTTTGCTTTGCCCTTGTCATTGCCACATAGGCCAAGCGCCGTTCCTCCTCTAAAGCTTCCTCTCTGCGTTCCTCTAACGCCCGCGCGGACGGAAAGGTTTTTTCGCTCATGCCCGCCACAATAACCGTGTTAAACTCCAAACCTTTGGATGTGTGCGCCGTCATAATTTTAACGTTGTCCTTATTCTCGTCCTCTTCGGTATCGCGGTGCAAGGATATATCCTGTAAAAAGACACTCAGCGTAAGCGGTTCGCCGTAATCCGCCTCTAACTGCGCAATGGAACGCAAAAGCTCGGAAACGTTATCGAGCCTGTCCATTTCGCCGCTTTCGCGTATGTACTGCTCGTAGCCGGAATCTATCAAAAGTTTTTGCAAAAGTTCCGATACCTGCAAAGAATCCGACGCTTCCTTTGCGGATTCAATTACCTCAATAAATTTTTTTGCGCCGGTGTTCGCAAAAGACGGCGAATGCGCGTTTTCTTTCAGCGCCTCGTACAGTGTGGTTTTACTTTTTGCGGCATATTCCTTCAAAATCGCCGTTTTGTTTTTTCCCAAACGTCGGCGCGGAATGTTTGATATGCGCAAAAACGAAAGGTCGTCCCCGTAGCAAACAAGGCGCATGTAGGATAAAACGTCTTTAATCTCCCGCCGCTCGTAAAAGCCGAACCCGCCGAAAACCACATACGGAATGTTCGCTTTTAAAAAACCCTGCTCTATAAAGCGCGAAACGTATGCCGAACGGTACAGCACCGCGATATCGGAATATTTGCCGCCGTCTTTTACGTGGGCATTAATTTTTTCCGCTATGTAGCGGATTTCCTCCTTGTCGTTCTTGCCGTGAAAATGCTCCGGCATTATGCCGCTTGGGTTATCCGTGAACAAATTTTTTTCTATGCGGTTTTGGTTTTTGGAAATTAAACTGTTGGACGCGTTTAGAATTTCCGGCGAAGAGCGGTAATTTTGGTTCAGCAAAACCGTGTAAAACTCCGCTTTCAGCTCATTTTTTTGCTGCTGCGGAATGTACGAATCCGCTCCGTCCGCAAAATATTTGCGCAAATTTTCCTCGAAATTCAGCAAAACCTCCATTTTCGAACCGCGCCATTCGTAAATATTCTGGTCAGGGTCGCCAACCGCAAAAAAGTTCTGGTGCTTTTCCGTTAAATGGCGTATCAGTTTAAATTCCTTCATCGTAATATCCTGAAATTCGTCCACCATAATGTAATTCATCCGGTTTTGCCACTTTTCCAAAATATCCGTATGGTTTCGGAAAAGATAGATTGTAAAATTTATAAGGTCGAAAAAATCCAGCCCAAAATACTTCTTTTGCTTTTCCATGTAGCGGTAGATTATTTTCTGTTCCAAATCCTTTGGTACCGCGCCGCTTATTTCGTTTCCCGGCACAGCCAAATAATCCAAATATGTAATCAAATTCTTTTCGTAGCGGATTTTATCTATCATAAACTCGAATGTTGCCGTATCCATTTTTATGTTAAGCTCTTCGTAAATTTCCTCAAGAATGCTTTTCTGGTCCGAATTGTCCAAAACCACAAAATTTTCGGGGTAAAAAAGCCGCCCGATATCCTCGCGCAAAACCCGCGTGCAAAAGGCGTGCAGGGTTGAAACAAAGGAAGTATCTATTCCGTCGCCCAGAAAATAACGCAGCCGCTTTTTCATTTCCCGAGCCGCTTTGTTTGTGAAGGTTATGCACAAAATATTGGACGGTGAAATGCCAAGCTCCTGCACAAGATAAGCGTAACGCGCGGTTAATGCGCGTGTTTTGCCGCTGCCCGCCCCCGCTATAACGCGCACATAACCCTCGGTTAACAGCACCGCCTGCTTTTGCTCTTCATTTAAAGACGCAAGTAATTTTTCGGTATCCATCCGGTTCACCCCGTTGTTTGCAATAGATGAATGATGATAGTTCAAACAATTTTTAATTAGCGCCTATATGATACTAAAATGCGCTGAAGATATCAACAAGACATATTATTTTCGCGCGGCGCCCTCCTGTAACATTTGCAGGATAGCTGCGCAAAGTACGGATAACTTCTACGCCGAAGCCGCTGTAACCCTTAATGGATAGCTACGCAAAGTACGGATAAAGACAACGGCTAACTATTTGGAATGATGACAGAAAAATGTCATCATTCCGGAAAAAAGAATAGCGCCGGTTTCAAACTTTTTAAACGGAATTAGTATTAGACCGTGTCGTGAAAATTAACATGTTATGCTGTTATAATATTCACTGGCGCAATGTAATAAAAATACGTTGACATGTTTTAAAAATCGACATATAATTTTGCTAAGCTATTGCGGGCGGACGGGCTAAACCCTAAAGGTGGTGAAGCCATAACGATAACCTTAACACATTTTGAGTTCATATACCTGATTCTTCTTGTTGTGTCGATAATTGTCGGTTGCAGAAATGCAAAAAAATAAGCCGCCCAATTCGCAATGTGCCGGCTTATTTCTCGTTTTCAAATAAACGGGGTTTAGTCATAACTGCCGCAGCAATAGTGACCACCCAGAGAGAGCCGCTGTGCTCTCTCTTTTATTCTAACTAAATTTTACAGTTTTTATTCGAAGCTGTCAAGTATTAAAATAGCTTTCATTATGGTTTTTCATTTTCATTTTTGTTTTCCTTCTTAAAAAACTCTGCGCATCCCATAACAAGCAGAAAAACCCCAAACATTATTTTAAGCCAATCCCCGTCTAACCGGGACGCGATAACCGCGCCTGCGGCGGCGGATAAGAGCCCGGAAACTATCAGCCTGCGCATAATTTTTTTCTCAATATCGCCGTTTTTTGCGTGGGTAAAAACAGCTATCACAGCCGACGGTATAAAATAAATTAAATTTATACTCTGAGCCTCGCGCTGTCCCATATTCAAAATAAAAATCAACGCGGGAATAAGCAAAGTGCCGCCGCCAATGCCAAGCCCCGTAAGAGCGCCGGATAATAGCCCTATTATAATATACAAAACGATTGTCATAATATCATCCTTATAGCCGCCGCAATCATACACAAAGCAAAAATTTTATGCAAAGCGTTTACCGAAAGCTTTTTTAAAAACTTCGCGCCTAAAAACGAACCCGCAGCGCCTCCCGCCGAAACAAACAAAACGGCAGTCCAATCTATATATCCGCCCCGCAAATAAACAAACATGCTGATAACCGAAAGGGGCAGAATTACAGCCAAAGCCGTGGCGTGTGCTTTGCGCGTTTCTATGCCCAAAAATTTTTGCATCGCCGGAACTAAAATCATGCCGCCGCCCGCGCCGAAAAGCCCGTTGGCGAAGCCGGATAAAAGCCCTATTAACGCCTGCGCAAAGTTTTTCTTCATATTTGCATACTCCTTTTCTTGTAGTATTTTCAAATGTGCCAAAAAATATAAGAAGGAAATTTTTCCGAGCGTTCATTTTGCGTTTTACCGGTGTGAATAGCAACACCGCTTAGTTTTACGCGGAAGTAAGCGGAAGTAAGCGGAAGTAAGCTTAAATCCGTCTTGACAATTGCTGCCTTAGCAAACATAATAGCGATAACAGCGTTTAAACCGGCGCAGGAAGCCTCGGTTGGCGATAACAGCGTTTAAACAGGCGCGGGAAGCCTCGGTTTAAGCATCGGTTTGAATAATACTTACAATAAATACGGTGACTTTTATGGATAACACTAACGCAACGAACAGCTCCTCCGCCGTGCCGCGGCGCATAGCGAACATAATTATAAACGCCTTAAAAGGCGGCGTAGTGCCGCGTGTGGGTTTGGAATACGTTACCGTTGGGCGAACGCAGGAGATTAACGCCATTTTGCGCGATATCGCCATAATTGAAGACGGCGGGGCAACATTTCGTTTTGTGGTTGGCAAATACGGAAGCGGCAAGAGCTTTTTGCTGCAAACCATACGAAACTACGCCGCCGAAAAGGGCTTTGCCGTAGCGGACGCGGACCTTTCGCCGGAGCGGCGTTTTGCCGGAACCAAAGGGCAGGGGCTTGCAACATATAAGGAGCTTATAAGGAACCTGTCCACAAAATCCAAACCGGACGGCGGCGCGTTGCCGCTTGTTTTGGAAAAATGGATTTCGGGAGTTTTAACAAGCGTGCGCGGCGAATATCCCGAAGGGCATCCGGAATTTGACATTGCTGCCGAAAAGCGTATTTTTGCGGTAACAAACAGCTTAGAGGGAATGGTAAACGGGTTTGAGTTCGCCAAGGCGGTAAACTGTTATTACAAGGCGTACCGCACCGGGGACGATACGTTAAAATCCAACGTTTTAAAATGGTTCAGGGGTGAATACCCGTCAAAACTTGAGGCAAAAAAGGATTTGGACATAAACCTTATCGTAACCGACGAAACATGGTACGATTTTCTGAAAATATTCGCGTCATTTATGGTAAGCGCTGGGTATAAGGGCATTATTGTTTTTGTAGACGAACTTGTGAATATTTTTAAAATTCCCCATTCGGTTACAAGGCAAAACAATTATGAGAAAATTCTTACTATGTATAACGATGTTTTGCAGGGCAAGGCAAGCCATATAGGTTTTTTAATGGGCGCAACTCCGCAGTGCGTGGAGGATAGATACCGCGGAATATATAGCTACGACGCGCTCCGTTCGCGCTTAAAGGACGGGCATTTTTCGTCCGACGGCTTAAAGGATTTATCCGCGCCGATAATACGCCTTAATATGCTAACCTCGGAGGAAATGTATGTGCTTCTTGAAAAATTGAGGGATATGCACGCCGGGCTTTTCGGGTACGGCAACACGCTTACCCATGAGGATTTGATGTATTTTCTAAACGCCGAATACAACCGCGTTGGCGCGGATACCCACATAACGCCAAGGGAAATTATCCGGGATTTTATAGAGCTTATAAATATAATTCACCAAAACCCAGGGCTTGATGTTGCGGGCTTGCTTGGAAGCAACAGCTTTGCGCTGTCTAAAAATTCGCTTACCGAAAGCGAACAGCATTCCGACTTTGTGGGGTTTGATATTTGAGCGAAATGCATTTTGCCGTAAAAGTTTGACGTTATACCGAACAGCATTCCGACTTTGTGGGGTTTGATATTTAATGGATGTTTTTAAAAAATTAGCGCCGTTTATTCAGGATTATATTTACGACAACGAGTGGAGCGAGCTTCACGGAAACCAAATTGCCGCGTGCGAGGTTATTTTCGATACGGATTATAATTTGCTGCTTTCCTCCGGAACCGCGTCCGGGAAAACCGAGGCGGCGTTTTTGCCGGTGCTTACCGAAATTTATAATAATCCCCCAAAATCCGTGGGCGTATTGTATATTAGCCCGCTGAAAGCGCTCATTAACGACCAGTTTAAAAGGATAGAACAGCTTTTGCAGCAATGCGCGATACCGGTTACAAAATGGCACGGCGACGCGTCTTTGGCAAAAAAGAACAAACTCATTAAAAACCCGTCGGGTATTTTGCAAATAACGCCGGAATCTCTTGAAAGCCTTTTGATAAACAAAAAAAGCTCCTGCCTGAAGCTTTTTGGGGATTTAAAGTATGTAATAATAGACGAAGTTCACCATTTTATGCGCGATGTACGCGGAATTCAGGTGCTTTGTTTGCTTGAGAGAATGCAAAAGCTAACGGATAATATTCCAAGGCGGATTGGCCTTAGCGCAACCCTCGGCGATATTGACGCGGCAAAAACCTGGCTTAACTCCGGAACGAACCGAATCTGCGCCGCGCCGGTAACGGACGAGGGCAAGCGCAGCGTAAAAATATTTGTTCACCGGTTTATAAAAACGCAGCAGGATAACGAAACACGCGCCGATTCCGGGGATAGGGAGCATTACGAATACCTGTTTAAAATGACGCTCGACAAAAAGACGATTATTTTCACAAATTCCAGGGAGGAAACGGAATTTGCGATAGCAAACCTCAGAGTTATTGCCGAAAAGAACAAAGCGCCGGATATTTACCGTGTGCATCACGGAAATGTTTCGGCTTTTTTACGTGAGCAAACCGAGGACGAAATGAAAACCTCCGACGAAAAAATTGTAACGGGCGCAACCGTAACGCTGGAGCTTGGCATAGATATCGGCTCGCTGGATCAGGTTGTGCAAATAGGCGCGCCGGGAAACGTATCCAGCTTTGCGCAAAGGTTGGGGCGCTGCGGCAGGCGCGGGCAAATTCCCCAGCTTTTATTCACCTTTACCGAGGATATAAACGCCACCGCCTCGGATTTTTTAGGCCCTATTAACTGGAACTTTATCCGCCTTATCGCGATAATTGAAAAATACACAAAGGAGCGGTGGATAGAGCCTTTAACGCTTCTAAACCATCCGTACTCTCTTTTGTACCACCAAACCATGAGCTATTTGGTATCGAACGGCGAGATGTACGCGGCGGAGCTTGCGCAGCAAATACTAACAATAAATTGCTTTAAGCACATAACTTTGGAGGATTATAAAACCCTGCTTAGCCATATGCTGGATACCGAACATTTGGAAAAAACCGAAAACGGCGGCATAATTATCGGCAGAGCGGGCGAGCACGTTGTTAACAATTTTCATTTTTACACCGTGTTTACCGTGCCGGATTATTATTTGGTAAAGGATGAAAACCGCGCGATAGGCACCGTGGATAAAATTTACCCGGTGGGTATACGGTTTTCCTTGGCGGGTATAACATGGGAAACAACGGATGTTAACCAAAACGCGAAGGTTATTTTCGTAAAGCGCGTACCGGGTATTTCCGTTGTGGATTGGAATGTGGATTTTGAAGGGGAGCTTCACACAATTTTGGTAAGAAAAATGCGCGATATTTTGCTTGGAAACGAGGAATTTGCCTATCTTTCGGATAGCTGCGCCGAAAGGCTGAGCGAAATACGCTTTTTGGCAAGAAACTGCGGCATTTTGGAAAATATCGTAACGCCGCTTTCGGAAAAAAAGTTCGCTATATTCCCGTGGGTTGGCACAAGGCAACTGCACACGCTGCACTACGCGCTGTTATCCCGCGGGGTTAAAAGCAAAATACTTTGGACAACATGCATATACTTGGAGGCTTTCTTTAACGGAACGGCAAAAGAGCTTGAAGATATAATATTGGGTATTGTAAAAACAAACCTTGACGTGCACAAGCTACCTTTGCCGGACGATGCGCAAATAGAATACAAATACAACGAGTTCATTCCCAAAGGGCTTTTGCGCAAGCAGTTCGCCGAGGATTTTTTGGATTTTAAAGGTCTTAGGAGTGATTTATGCTAAGGTGCGCAAAAAATGCCAAGCGTAGTTCTTGGATTTTATCGTGCCGCCGAATTCTAAACCTCGCATAGAACGGCTTTTCCGGCTGAAAACAAATGCAGGTAAACCTCCGCAACCGGCATAGCCTCGCTTTGTAAAAGCGCCTTTTTATAAACCGCAAGCTGCGGGATATACTTTTTTACAACACCGTCCGTTTCCCCGTCCTTGGTAAAGTCGGACTTATAGTCCAAAAGCACCAACGCGCCGTTTTCTTCAAAAAACAAATCAATTATTCCGTGCAGTAAAATGGATTCGTCCAAGTTTTTATATTCTTCATCAAAATAAATTTCTTTCGGTTTAAGGGATATTACAAACGGAGTTTCCCGCTTAACGCGCGTGCTTTTTCTGATGCGGTTAGCCAAATCCGAATTCATAAAATCGGCTATTTTCATAACGGGTATTTTCTCCGCGTCCTGTTTGTTCAGCAGTTGTTTTTCGGTTAGCTTAGCAATAAGTTCGTTTATTTGCTCCCGCGTTGTATCTTGGAAAAAATCCGCGTGCTCCATAACCGTATGTATAGCCGTTCCCAAATCCGCCGCTTTGCGCTTTTCTACGCCCGTTATAAACGATGGCATCTCGAAACTTATATCGCCCGGAAAGTAAGGCGCGGAATCCGGCCCGGACATTTCCAAATAATGAAGCCGCTTTAATTCCGATATGGATACCTTAGACGGCAAAACCTCCGCCGCTTTATACGGGTAGCGCCAGGCGAATAAATCCGCAATTTTGCGTACTTGCGCTTCGGTTGTACAAGAGGATGTGCTTGGCAAACCTGGATTTTGCGCCGTTTGGTTTAATACACTCACGGGCGCATATTCCAAGGCGTTTCTTACAAACATTCCGTTTACAATATTTACGGAAAATCTGCTTTCCTCATACGGCAGAGCCATGCCTTCGCCGCGCCGCAGAATTGCCGGCATTATAAAATCCAGAAAAGTCAGCGATTTTTGCATATAAAATTTCGGGAATTTAAGCGTGCTTAAATTCAATAACTTACCCCATTTTTTTAACTTTTTGTTGTATTTAGGTACCGTTCCGGTTAAAATCAGTTTTTCCTTAGCGCGGGTTAGCGCCACGTATAATACTCTAAGCCTTTCGGATACTTCCTCGTTTAAAGCTTTTTGCATAAGCGCGGTTCTTGAAATTGTGTTGTATTTTATGCGGTAAGTTAAATCCGTATATGTTCCGCCAAAACCGTAATCAGCGTCTAAAACGATGCTTTTTCTTCTGTCGGCCATGTTAAAGCTGCGCCCCAAAGACGAGGCGAACACAACCGGAAACTCCAAACCCTTAGAGGCGTGTATTGTCATAAGGCGCACAACATTTTCGTTTTCCGCGGCAATTTTAGCCTCCGATAAATCCGTTTTGGAAAGCTGCAATTTCTCCACATATTTCAGAAAATGAAACAAACCTTTAAAGCGCGTATTTTCATAAGATAATGCCCATTCAATAAGCGCGCGCAAATTGGCTCTTCTGATATTGCCCGAATGCATGGCTCCGGCGTATTCAAAATAATTGGTTTTGTCGTAAATTATATTAAGAAGTTCGCTTATCGGCGTAAAAACCGCAGTCTCTTGGAAATCATAAAGCTGCGCTAAGAATGAATTTATTTTTTCCGTCAACGCGGCGTCTTCTCCCGATACGGCGTATTCAAGCAGGCAATCGTAAAAACTGCCGCTCTCTTTTGCCGCGCGAATGAAAACAAGCTCGTCGCTCGAAAAGGAATATATCGGCGAATGCAAAACTCCTATAAGGTGGATATCCTGTTTGGGGTTATCTATAATGTGCAGAATATCAAGTATCGTTTTAATTTCAAGCGCGCGGAAATACCCGCCCTGCGAATTAACAATAAGCGGGATATCGTATTTTTTAAACTCTTCGGTAAAAACGGCGGCAACGCTTTTAACCGACGGGCATAAAATTACAATATCGCTGTATTTTGCCGCGCGGTATGTTCCGGCGGCCTTGTCATAAACATACTGCTTGTTTTCCGATTTTACCATTTCGTTAATTTTACTCGCGATAAAGCGTACCTCTGCTTCGGTTTTGGTAAGCTCTGCGGTTTCGTCCGGCTCGGATTCAAAATTTTCATCCTCGTCAAAATCGGAATCGTCAATAAAATCCGGCTCGCTTGAAGCCAAATCCTGCATATAATTTGGCTCGCCTGAAGCCGAATCCCGCATAAAATCCGGCTCGCCTGAAGCCAAATCCTCCGGCGTATTACCGGCTAAATCATCAAACGAAGCGGTCGTTTCTATCAGATAAACATCCACGCTGTCATCCGCGTTGGCTTTTGTTTCCGGGAAGGACGCGCCCAAATATAGCGCCGCGTTTTTGTCGTAATCTATTTCACCCGCGCCGATGCTCATAAGCTGAAAAAACAGGAAATTTATCGCGTTTAAAATGTTTTCCCTGCTTCTGAAATTTTGAAACAAATTAATTTTTACCTGAGGCGCGTTTCTGTTTTCGGAAAGGAGGCTGTATTTTAAATACTTTTCAATAAATATCTCCGGTTTTGCCTGGCGGAAGCGGTAAATGCTCTGCTTAATATCGCCCACCATAAAGCGGTTTCCCGGCCTTGATACCGCGCTTAAAATGAGTTCTTGAATGTAATTGGAATCCTGATATTCGTCGGTTAAAACTTCCTCGAAATAGTTTTGCGCGTCAATTGCGTACTGAGAAATTGTGTGGTTTTCAATATCCGAATCCTGCGTGTATAAAACTTTTAACGCAAACTGCTCCAAGTCGTTAAAATCAAGCATGTTCCTGTCCGCTTTTGCTTCGGCGTACATTTCCGCGAATTTTACGGTTACGTCCGTAAGGCTTCTAAACACGGGGTAGAGCTTTGCCAAGTCCTCAATATATTCGGTTAAAGGTTTCGCGAAATACGCCGCTAAAACCTTCTTCACAATTTCCTTTGCGTCGTTTCGTATTTTTTGCGCCGAATTTTTAAGCTCCTCGTCCACCGGTTCCGTTTTTTTGTAAGACGGAATGCGTTTAACCGTAAACTCAAAGGCGGAAAATTTGGGATACGCGGCTTCCAAACCGTTTTCAAGGGCTTTTATCAGTAAAACAACATCGTTTATATCGTCGTTTAAAACCGGCAGGTACTTTTCGGGGCCGTTATCTTCCAAGCAAACCTCTTTGGCGCAGTTAAGCTCAAAAACAGCGCCTTCAAGCCGCGTTTTAACGGTATCCGAAAAAAGACGCGCCCATATTGTTTCGTCTATTGAGTTTATATTTGACACATTGTACATTTCCACAAAATTTTCTATGCGTTTAAAAGGCCACGGCGAGGTAAACATAAATGTGTGAACCTCAAAAATCAGTTCGCGCAGGGAATTGTCCTTGTAGCGGTCGGCGTACATTTCCACTAAATTTGTAAAGTCCGCGTTGTTTTCCTTTAAATATTCATCCTCCAATAATTCTTCCATTAACTCCTGTTTTAAAACAAGAAGCTCCGCCGGTTCGCCAATTTTAAACTTAGGGTCAAGCTCAAGTGCGTCCGAATTTTCGGATACGACTTTGCGGCAAAAGGCGTGTATCGTCATAATATTTGAATGCGGCAAAAGGGAAATTTGGCGTTTTAGGTCAAGGTTTGACATGTCCTTTTTGTAGATTTCGTTAAGGGCGCGGTTTAAGCGGATTCGCATTTCCGCCGCCGCAGCTTCGGTAAAGGTTACAACAAGAAGCTTGTCTATATCAACAGGGTGCACCTTATCCGTAACGGTATTTATTATGCGTTCCACAAGAACCGCGGTTTTGCCCGAACCTGCCGCCGCGGAAACTAAAATATCCGCGCCTCTGGTGTAAATTGCGTCTTTTTGCTGCGGTGTAAATTCCGGCATGGGGTGCCTTACCTCCCTTGGGTTGTTTTCCGTTTATTTTACACGCACGAGGTAATATTGCAAGTTTATTTGTGTGAAAGTAACGAAAGTGAAAGTAACCGAAAGCAAACACTCGAACCTCACAATTTTGCGACTTTCGGAATTCTCGCCGCTTGATATGCTATAATTAGACCGGTAACTAAAGGCTCGCAGGCGCGGGTCTTTATCTGTTTATAATGTATTGCGGTTCGTAATTAAGGGAGGAAGGTTACCGTGCTTTGCCATTAAAGGCATGGGCTTTTACATTTTTAAAGGGAGGAATCGGCATGAAGAGAATAATATTATCAAGGCTGCTGCCGGCGCTGGCTATCACTGCCGCGCTGACGCTGCTGCCTAAGGCGGCGAACGCCGCCGGGAACGGCGGCGCGTTTACCATAGGCAGTACTGCGTACGTAACATTGCAAGAGGCGGTTGCCGCCGCCGAAGACCATGACGTTATTGTGATGCGCGATCATTTTATGGCGAATGGGGAAACGGAAATAGTAACCAACAAGACACTGACCATAGACATGAACGGGTTTATGTGGTTTCTAAGCCGGGACACGCAGTCAAACCCCGGCTCCATTTATTTATCGGCGCTGACTTTTGCCAGCCCCGAAGACACCGCGCCGGCCAATATCGCCATTAACAACGGTATCTTTTTAGATAATAGCGTATTAGAAAGAAACAATCCCGCGACGGTCGGCGTGCGAGCAAACAATGTTATTTTGAACCTGAACAACATATCTATTGGCGACCCCGATAAAGACTACTCCGCGCAGCCGAGCCCCGATATTAGCAATAACACTTTTAATAACGCTATGGACGTCGCCCTGTTTCTGGAAAAAGGAGCGGAGGTATCGGTTTCCGGCAACGGTCTTTATGTCGGCTATTATATCTCCGTGATAGTGGCATCGGGAGAAAGCGGCAAGGTTCACTTTGGGGCAGGCTCGAATACCTTCTACAGATACAAGGGTTCCAAGAACCCCTTGTTTTCCTGCCACAGGGAAACGTTTGCGGCATCGGCGAATATTAATTCGGACTGTTTTAACAATGGAAATGACAATTTTGCGTCCTACACCGCCAACGAATCAGCTTATGAGCCTTTTCTGCGCAAAAGGGAGGATAGCTACGGCAGTTTCCAAGACGCGTTCGCGGCTGTCAGCGGCGGCAGCAAATACGATAACGTCATTGAAATGACAAGGGACGTATATTTTTCCGGCGGCTCCGGCCTTGATGTTACAAACATCGGCTCCGGCGGCAACCCGAAGAATTTTATTCTTGACTTACGCGGTAACACACTTTACTGCAACTCCGGCAGTGCTATCGGCAACAGTGCCGTCTTTCTGCTGAACGGCGGCAGCGACGTATTGGTTAGAAACGGCACAATCTATGCGGACGCGCAAAACGCCGGTTTTTTAGGCGTGTTCAATGTGGTAGGCGCAAGTACACTGACGCTGGAAAACGTAAATATCACAGCCGTCGCCTCCGACCCGGATAAAAGCCACGAGCTGCTATCCGCCGCAAGGGTGGCCGAAGGTACGCTGAATGTTTCCGGCTCCATCCTGCGCGGCAACCGTTTAGCTATCAACAAGGTTGAGGCGCAGGCAACGACAGTCAACATAACAAGCGGCGAGTTTCACGGCGGCACAAGCGCTTTTGGCGGAGATGGCCTGAACTTAAATATCAACATGCCGCTAGGCCCTGAGAACGAGCCTAACTACGGCGTTTACCCGCCAAATTACCGCGTGGCGGGCGTAAAGTCGGTATATATCGTCGCCGATCCCGTTATTTTTATTGAGGATGTCGGCTATTTTACCGAGCTTATCGCTCCCGTGTTCAATTATACCGACGGCGAAAACCCGGCCAATCACGGCAGAACGGTTACGCTTCTGCGCGAATTCACGGCGGATATGTCCATGATGATCAATAACCCGCAGAATGTAACTTTTGACTTAAACGGTCACACCATTACCTGGACGGAAAACAGCTATTCCAATAAGCTGACCGGCGACCCCTGGCCGAGCGTCCTCGTGCAGGACAACGGCTCTTTAACGATCAAAAACGGCAGTTTGCGGAATTTATTCCAGCGCAGTGATTCTATAGGAGGCAGCGGCAGTACCTATGTTTTGGGCTGCTACGTCAACGCCAAGGTGTTGCTGGAAGGGGTTAGCACCTCCAGCCGGGACGGGCAGGCCGGCAATCGGGAGCGCTTGTTTTATCTGGAACGCGGCTGCGACCTCACCGTTAACGGCGGCGATCATTACGCGGCGGATATCCTCTGCGCCGGCAACATCGATACAAATACCCTTACCCTCAAAAGCGGTACTTTCGCTTTAAGCCGTGCGGTTCCCTTAGACGCCAATATACTCTTTTACGCAGCCGAGCCGGTTAACGTGATAATTGGTAACGGCAGCATTAAGAGCGAAAACAAAGTCGGCTTTCCGACGTCCGGTCAAACCGGCTTTGAGATAATCCAATACGGGGCGGACGACGACCTGTATTTCACAGGCGAGATAGCGAATAAACCGGCGTTTTACAAGTCGCTGGCAGCCGCTGTTACCGCCGCGGCGGAGGGCGAAACCGTTTATCAGCTTGGCGACGTCACGCAAGACGGCGCCGTAACAATTGATACCGGCAGGAACTTTACGCTGGATTTGCTGGGACGAACGCTTACCGCGCCAAGCGGCGTAAACACCATGTTTGCTATTACTAACGGGCATCTCACAATTACTAACGGTACGGTAAACAGTCAGGGGGAGCATGTCGCAAGCGTAACCGGAGGCAGCGCCGCCATCTCCATCGGCAGCGGTTATTATTCCTCGCAGGAGAATGTTATTTATGCCGGAGGCGCGGCGAAAATCTATTTCAGCGGGGAATCCGTCATAGAGTCTTTAGGTAATTTTCGGGCTATTACCACAATTCTCGGCGCTGAAGTGGTGATAGACGGCTATATTCCCAATGTCAACGGCTGGGAAGACGACAGAAGACTGACGATTACGCGGGTAATTTTCAGTACCGGCGGCGCATACTACTTTTCGCTGAATGACGCCGCGCGAGCCGTTACCGAGGACGGCCAGGTGATACTGCTGCATAATGACTTGGAAACCACGGCGGTAATGCAGTTAGAAAGCTCCAACGGCTACGATATAGTATTGGATTTGGGCGGCCACACGATAAATATGGTAAGCGACAGCACGGGCAATAATATCGCGCTTTCCATCGCCGCCAAGCAGAGAAAACAGGACGAGGCGGTACTGACGGTGCGCGGCGGTACGGTCAATAACAGTATGCCTGTCTCATTCCGAAGCGATGAGATCGGCTACGCCATCCACATTCAGAGCGCACGAGTCATTTTGGACAATGTGCGGGTTGCAAATTCCGGGGTCGGCTTAAACGCGGCCGCCAACTCCTATGTGACGGTGCGCGGCGGCAGTTCCTTTGCCGCCTACCGCGCGGCAGGCTGGAGCATCGGCCATTCGGCCATCTATGTGGAGGACGGCTCCTTTACCGATATTCCTCACTCGCAGGATCTTATGGGTTACTATATCCTCAGCTTAAACAGCCCAACTTCCACCACCGGCGCTATAAGCGGCGTGAATATGCATGATTATTTTCTGGACGGCGTGAAAATATCGGAAGAGGAAGCATTCCGGGCATCGAAAGGTACGGTAAGCATTAAATCGCGCATAGAAAGCGAGGTAGGCATTACGCCCGCAAACCCACCCGGCGGCGGCATTGTTATAAGCAGGGGAAGCTCTCTGGCGGAAGCCGGCCGATACATGAGCGAGGGCTGCACAATCACCCTTTTAGGCGATAACACCCTGACCGAACCGCTGGATCTTCCCTCGGATATGAGCTATACCCTAAATTTGAACGGCTATACCATATCGGGCGCGTTTTGGGAGGAATATCTGCTACGGGCGGCGGGCGGCGGACGGACGCTGATTGTCAAAAACGGCGCTCTCGAAGCCGCGGGCAATGCGGCGCTTGTTTTAGACGGCGGCTACGCCGAGCTTTCGGGCATTACCGCTATATCCGAAGGTTCAAGCCCGCTCATTTTAAATAACGGAGCGCAGGCGCTGATAGATGACTGCGAGCTGACGGGAGATAATCACGCCATAGAGTTTGCGGACGCGGCGTCAAGTGCGGAAATCGTCACCGGCTATTTTGAAGCAAGGGGCGGCAACACCGCTTTCGGCGACAGCGCCCGCGTGAGCATTGACCCCAACGCCGCAATATTTCCGGATAACTGGCAAAGCGCCGGCGTGGTTATTGTTTCCGAAAACATGCACTATAACATTGAAATTGCGCCCGTCGCGGACGATAGAGCAACCGTCAGCACCGGCCCAAGTAACAACGCGATGGCGGGCGTAAGGGTAACGGTTTATATCAGTGATATGGAGCGGAGCTATCACCTGAAATCCGTGACAGTAAACGGCGGCGACGGCGAGGAAATACCCGTTTTCCCTCTCATCGGCGGCAGAGAGTATGAGTTCGTAATGCCCGCGCAGAGCGTTACGGTAAGAGTGGAGACGCAGCGGGATACAGACGTAACGAACGCGGAGGTTTACGGCTTGCCGGTGTGGGAAACCAACCTCCATGCCGTGCTGGAGCCGGAAGGCTCAAGGCCATTCAGCATTGAGTGGCGTATTTCTCCGTGGGAGAATTACAAAGAGGATTACGAAGCCGGCGGGTATAGTGAGTATGAGATACTTGGCTACGAACCTGTAATAACCCTCCCGGATCAATATAACGGAAGAAAGAGCGGCTACTATTTGTATTTCTTGGTTAACCGCTTGGAGGGTGATGACATTCTCCTAAGTCTGGGGGAAATCAAAGAACATGCGAACACTCCAAATTGGCAGGATGAGTATGGTACGCCCATATCCTCGCTTACAATCACAGGAACTCCCCTTCAGGGAGAAACTCTTACGGCGAGCGTTGCTCCGGACGACGCGGCAATTCTCGGATTCATGTGGTATGCGCGCGATGGTGAGCAGGAGCAACTGCTGACATCAATTACGTCCGGCTCGGCCATACAATATACTCTGACGGAGAACGAGGTTGGCAAGGAGGTGTTTGCAAGGGCTGTTACCGCCGTTGGGCCTATCGCCGCAAGTAGCGAGCTGCCAATTAGCGCCGCCGGCACGGAGGCGGCAAGCGTTACATTTAGCGGCACTGCAAAGGTTGGCGAAACCCTGCTGGCTTCGGTTAGCCCTTATGACGCTGCGGCTGTTTCTTACCAGTGGTACGCGGCCGTTGGAAGAACCGGAACGGGTATTCCGATAACCGGCGCCACAGGCAGCTCCTACCGATTAACTGCCGCTGAGGCAGGCCGGTACGTCTATGTTGTTGCAAGAGGCATAAACGGCTCGGAAGCGGTAAGCGAAAGAACAGGCGCGGTGGAAGCGGACGACAATCCCGGAGATAATCCCGGAGAAGATCCCGGAGAAGACCCCGGAGATAATCCCGGAGATAATCCCGGAGAAGACCCCGGCGACAATCCCGGTGAAGACCCAGGCGATAATCCGGGCGTTGAGGTGGCGAGCGTCACATTAAGCGGCACGGCAAAGGTTGGCGAAACCCTGTGGGCTATGGTAAGCCCTTATAACGCTGAGGCTGTTTCTTACCAGTGGTATGCGGCTATTAGCCCAATTGGAACGGGTATGCCGATAATAGGCGCTTCCGCCGCCGCTTATAGTTTGACTGCCGCTGAGGCAGGGCGGTACATTTATGTAGTGGCAAGAGGTATAAACGGCTCGGAAGCGGAAAGCGAAAGAACAGGCGCGGTGGAAGCGGCAGGCAACTATCCGGGCGGCGGCGGTCCCGGCGGAGGTTATCCGGGCGGCGGCGGTTCGGGCGGAGGTTATCCGGGCGGCGGCGGTTCGGGCGGCGGAAACGGCGGAGGTGACCCGGATAGCGGAGAAAACGGCGGTATTACTGTTAATACGCCCGGTGAACAGGAAATACCGGGCGGCGGTACGGTAGATACTCCGGAGGGCGGAACTCCCGTTAAGAATGACGACGGTTCCGTAACCCTGCCGGGCGGCGGCACGATAACAAGACCTGACGACACGGAGGTTGATGCTCCGGGCGGTGCGGTAATTGATGAAGACGGTACAATTGTTCTCCCCCCAAACGGCGGCGGCTCTATCAAAACGCCAAACGGCGGCACAATCGAAGTTCCGCCGAAAACGACGATAACGCCGGAGGGAGAAGTTATTGTTCCAAAAGGCGGCGCAGAAGTAAAAATCAACGATGACAACGGCTTTACCTATTATATTCCCGAAGGCGCAACCATTATCCTCGACGGGAATCTGCGGCAGGGTTATCTTATTTTAGTTAATAACCATTTTGAGGATATCTCAGAGGATAGCTGGTATTATGATGACGTTTTGTTTGTCTACTCGCACGGTTTGATGCGCGGAACAAGCGCAAGCCCCGTGCTGTTTAGTCCGGGCATTGCGGCAACGCGCGGCATGATAGTGACGATACTCTATAGTCTTTCCGGAGAGCCGGACGTGAGAAACATGACGAACCCGTTTCTTGATGTATCCGACAGCCAATGGTACGCCGACGCGGTGAAATGGGCGGCGCAAAGCGGTATCGTAAGCGGCATTGGCAAAGAGCTCTACGCGCCTGATATCGCTGTTACGCGGCAGGATTTGGCGGTGATTCTGAATAACTACGCCGAGTTTGCGGGTATTGCCCTGCCGGAACTGCGGGATTATCCCGGCTTTGCCGACGACGCGGACGCAGCGAACTACGCAAGGGAGGCAATAGAGCGGTTCGTTAAGGCTATGATACTAAGCGGTAAGGGCGCAAACACCATTGACCCGAAAGGCGAGGCGACACGGGCAGAGGTTGCGGCGATGCTCCATAGATTTATCGCGGCAACAGAGGAATAGCACCGCGCCATCTCTTATATGGAATAATTTGAAACAAGCCGTCAGCCTTTCTAAATACAGGGCTGACGGCTTGTTTTTTTATTTGCGGTTTTATGGCGTGAGGGAATATAGCATTAAGAGCGAAGGTTCCAATAATTCTAAATATATGATACAATGCTGACAGACTGTTTAATCTATACCAAGCCAAAGCACTGTCCGCATCAATAAAATTTGCGGAAAAATCCGCGTGCCGGCGTACGGGAGGAATAATTTCAATGACTGTATTTATCAGGCTTAAATCCGCGGGCAAACGCCGCGCCGTTTTGGAAAACGTGCCGTATACCATTTCGGATACCGTATTAACGCTGCGGCGGTTAATAACGGAAATTGTTCATTTGGAAACGGAAAAGTACAACAGCCGAATGGGTGAGAGCAAGATTATGCCGTTTCTTACGGAGGATGAAATATCGGATAAAAGCCAAACCGGAAAGGTGGGTTTTGGCAGCATATACTCCGATAAAAAGGCGGACGCCGCAAAAGCCGTTGAAACGGCGCTGCTTTGCTTTGCGGACGGGTTGTTCCGCGTAATATTAAATGAAACAGAAATAACCGGGCTTGACACACCTGTTGAAGTTAAAGAAAACGACGTAATTACATTTATCCGCTTAACATTCCTTGCCGGGCGGTTATGGTAGCGCCGCGCGGCTGTTCGGTTTTTTCATATCTTGCAGTGCGGTTGTGGTAAGGTTGCCGCGGTTCGGTTTTCGCCCAAGCAAACGCAGAAACGGAGGTTTATTATGTTTGACAGCAAAAATTCGCAAAGAAACTCAACTTTGGTAAAAGAATACTTTAAGCGTGCAAAAAAGCTAAGGCTTGGCGCGTCCGCAGACATCATTACTTCTATTTGGAATTCATTCGCAGGCGTAAGGGGAATGAGTATTAACACTGATTTATTAAGTACATATCCCAACCGGTTAGGGGATTTTAACAAGGCGTTTAAAGATTTGTGCGGGTACGATACCTCAAAGTGCGAAATACTTGACGATTTTTTTTGCCCGAAAATGATTTCCGCCTTAAACTCATTTTTTGAAAAGCGGGAAACGGAGCGAATCCGCAGGGAATGCGAGCTTATTATGCAATGCTCTTATTCTTATTCGCTGTATCGCCCCTCTTACCGTTCGCGGTATGCGGCAAATTATATAGATTTATTTTTCTATGCTTTCGGCAACGCAATTAATTTTGTAACTCTGGGCTTACCTTTGGAAGAGGCAATGAAAATTAAACAGTCGGATTTTAGCCGTTATTCCAATAACGCGAATAATACTGCGGATTTTCTTCCGGATTTTTCAAACCATATTGCGCTTGCTCTGCAAGACGGTAACGAAGCGGTTTTCGATTTGGTGCAAGAGGCGATATATGGCGATAACAGCGAAATTACGCTAAACCATGATATTATAAAAGGCATTGTAAAGAGCGGAAACAGCCGCGCGCTTGAACTTTTGGGCAAACTTTTGCTGGCGGCAAAAGCTCAGGAGGGGCTAAGGCAGTCTATTCTTGAAACGTGCGACAGCGGAACAATTGAAAGCCATATTTATTTTATAAGGATGATTCTTGAAAATGATCTGTGCCGTTTTTCGTCCGTTATCCGCGCGTTTGATACGTGGTCGGGCTTGGGTTTCGGCGATATGAAGCAAAAAGCGGCGGAAAAATGTATGTCGCTTGCGCTTAAATATTTAACGGATAAAAATGAAATTGAAAAAGGAATTGCTTCTAAGGATACAACGGAAATTTATTTGGCGTTATGGGCAATTTCCTGCCGCGATGTTATAAGCGCAACCGAAAGCAGCCGGAAGCTAATTGAAAGCCCCGAAAAATACAAACGGCTTGTTGGCTGGTATTTTGTAACACATACAAACGGAGTTTCGTTTCGCCACAATATTGCGGTAAATTATTTGCATGTGCGCGACGCCGAGGAATTGGCGTGGGTTTGCGAAAACCTGCATGTAAACGGCAACGCGAACTCTTATTACTATTTTAAACCGGAAAATCCGTTAGGGTTAAAAAAATATTACGACAGCATATATCCGAAGGAAAAACTTGAACGCGCGGCTTTGTTTGATAAATTGGCGGAAATTGCGGAGTTTATCGGCAAAAAGGAAAAAATGTTTGAGCAGAGCGTTTTTCCGTGGTACACGCAAAAGTTAAGCGTTTCGCAGCCAATAGGCGTTATGATATCGCTGGCGGCTTACGATTTTTCAGCCGAATTAATACTGAAGTTAGAAAAATTCATCTCGCTTATGGATACCGACGGGCGTTTGTTTTACTACACCAAACTTTTGAATTTCAGAAATTTGCGGCACAGAGAAATTTTGCTGGAGGGTTTGTCCGATAAAAGCGTAAAAGTGCGCGAGCGTATTGTGGAAATATTAAATAACGCGCCTTTGTTATTAACCGAGATGGAATCTATCGCCGAAAAGCTTTCCACTCAAAGCTCCGCGCTGCGTAAAAGTTTTATCGGCTTATTAAAAAACCAAAACAAACGGCTCATAGACCCCGCTATTCAAAAATTATTGGATTCTCAGGATAAAAACCGGTTAATTGCGGGTGTGGAACTGGTTGAAATTTTTTCGAAGGATAACGAAGGTTTTGCCATAAAGTATTACGATAAACTTGCCGCAATAAAAGCATCCGAGAAAACGCCGCAGGATGTATTTAAGCTTATTGAAAAAATTACGCAAACCTATCAAGGCGAGGACGAATTTAACGAAAATAACGGATATGGTTTATTCAATCCCGCTTCCGGAGTTTTTTCATATCCGGCATACGAGGCAAAGCGTCCTGCTGTGGTATCTTTAGGAGGTAACGAACTTAAATCCCGTATTGTGCCGGATGAAAACGAAGTTGAGGCGCTGTACCTTCGAATAGGTGAAGTTTTCAGCAAATATAGGGATTATGAATACGAAGCGGAATATATGAACCGCACTAAAGAAAAGGTTTTGCTTGGCAATGACGGGTATGGTATAGGTTTATTGGCGGGGAGCAAATACGTGCGGGGCGGCTACGGAAACCCCATTACGGATTACCCGCTGGCGGATATTTGGCTTAACGCCGCCGGAGAATTTGCGCACAGCAAAACCAAGCTTGCCGCGGTTTTAAGCCTTACGGCAAGCCATTACAGGTACGGTAAGGCTTATAAAGTTTGGTTTAGTGTTCTATTTTCCGGCTTTCCTATTTGCTGCGCCGACGACAAAAAGGTAAAGGAGCTTATAAAACGTCTTGAAACTAAAAAAATAAATGTCAATAAGTGCAATTTAATTCTTAACGCAATTTTTAATACCGGAGAAACCTGTTTGTTTGATTTTGCATTTGCCTCTTATGTTAACCTTGTGCGGAAAATACCGAACGAACGGTTAAAGGATGAGTGCGAGAGGGATGAGAATCCGCTTGGCGGGCGTTATGCTTACAGGGAAAACCGGAACGAAAAAGCAATTTATTCGCCTTATTTGAATTATTGGCGAAGCCTTGCGTATAACAGTATTAAAACCGACGAACAGTTCACGGTCTATTTTTTGGAAATGTGGTACGAAAACCTTGCATCCGGGGAAATGCGTTATAACGGCACTACGGATTCGTTTAGTTATTTGCAGGAGTGGAGTAAATTTCTTACATCGGGGAAGCTGTGTTTTTACGGTTTATCATATAAGGATATTTTCCGCGCCTTTAACTTAAACCTTATTGCGGGCGACGCAATTTGCTTTTATTTTTCCTTTTCCGCAAACGCGGCGGAGGGTATGCGCTTGGTTACGGGCGGTTCCGTTGAAGAGCGCGAGGTGCTTGCAAAGTACCCCGCAGCGGAAAAACTGCTTGAGCAGGTAATAAACCGGGTTGTAACCTTTGAGGAAAACAGGGGCGAACTTCCCGCGATTCTTTCAAATATCGCGGTACAAATAAAGCGCTTTAACGGGGGAATTACGCATTTTGTAAACCTTCTGGTATCGCTTGGCGGTGCTGATTTTTACCGTGGGTACGACTATTCGTTTTACAACAGCGCGGCTATAACAAAAAAGGAAAGTTTAAGTTTTCTGCTTCGCCGCTGCCTGCCAAAAGAAGGCGAAACTCCGCAAATGCTGAAAGACGCGCTAACCCAGGCCAAAATTTCGGAAAAGCGAGTTATTCAGGCGGCAATTTATACGCCCGCGTGGGCGTACCTTTTGGAAAAAGCGATGAATATTAAAGGCTTAAAATGCGGCGTGTGGTTTTTTCACGCCCACATAAACGAGAACTTTACCTCCGAAAAGGAAACCGAAACCGCCATTTATTCTCCCATAACGCCGCAGCAGTTTAACGACGGCACATTTGATAAAAACTGGTTTTATGAAGCATACAATACCCTTGGCGAAAAGCGCTTTAACGAGCTTTATAAAAACGCGAAGTATATAACAACATCCAATATTTCGCACAGGCGTTCTCAGCTTTACTGCGACGCAGTTTTAGGAAGGCTTAATTTAGACGATACCCGCGCGGAAATTACCCAAAAGCGTAACCAGGAGAAGCTTAGGGCGTATGCGCTGATTCCGCTTGATGAAAACAATAAAAACGACGCTTTGCAGAGGTACGAGTTTATTCGGCAGTTTAAAAAGGAAAGCCGCCAATTCGGTTCGTTAAGGCAGGCAAGCGAAGGCGCCGCCGCGGACACGGCAATGAATAATTTGGCGATAACCACAGGTTATGCCGATACCGACCGTATGACATGGGCTTTGGAGGGCGCGAAAATTGAAAGCATTAAGCCGTTAACTCAGCCCTTTGAAATAGGCGAAGCTTTAGTTTGGCTTGAAATTGCCGAGGACGGAACCGCTTCTGTAAACGTTCGCAAAAAAGAAAAAATACTCAAAACCATACCCAAGGATTTGGCTAAAAACGAATATGTGGCGCAGCTAAAAGATGCCGCAAAACAGCTTAAAGACCAAAAAAGCCGCGCCAAACAAAGTTTAGAGGCGGCGATGATTTCCCGCGCGGCCTTTAGCCCAAAGGAAATAGAGGGGCTGTTAAACCATCCGGTTTTGTGCGCTATTGTATCCGTTTTAGTTTTTGCAGGCGAAGAAAAAATAGGTTTTCCCGTTATTTCTAACGGAAAGTTTGCGCTAAAGGGCATACTCGGCGAAAAACAGCCGGTAAAGGAGAACGAAGTTCTCGTTATTGCCCATCCCTATGATTTTATTTCGAATAAAAGCTGGAGCGCTTATCAGCGGCATTTATACCAAAACCAAATTGTTCAGCCGTTTAAGCAGGTGTTCCGCGAATATTACCCTATTACGCAGGACGAACTTGCGGCGGTAAACGTATCGCGCCGCTACGCGGGAAATCAAATTCAGCCCAAAAAAGCGGCGGCGCTTTTAAAAACACGCGGGTGGACAGCCAACTACGAAGAGGGCTTACAGCGCGTTTGGCACAAGGAAAACATAACCGCGCGTATGTACGCTTTGGCGGATTGGTTCTCTCCTGCGGATATTGAAGCGCCTACGCTGGAGGAAGTACAGTTTTTCCGGCGTGATAAATACGAAGCGGTTTCGTTTGCGGAAATTGCGCCGGTAATTTTTTCGGAAACAATGCGCGATATTGATTTGGCGGTAAGCGCCGCGCACGCGGGCGGGGTAGACCCGCAGGCAAGCCATTCAACGGTTGAAATGCGTATAGCAATTGCACGCGAACTTTTGGCGGCGTTATCGGTTAAAAATGTAACATTCCAAAGCGCGCACGCAATGATTAAGGGAAAAATGGGCGATTATTCGGTACATATGGGTTCGGGAGTTGTGCACATGGGCGGCACGGGTATGATTGCCGTTGTGCCGGTTCATTCCCAATTTAGGGGCAGAATTTTTCTGCCGTTTGCGGACGACGACCCTAAAACAGCGGAGGTTTTTTCAAAAATTCTGCTTTTTGCCGATGACGCAAAAATAAAAGATCCGGGGATACTTAACCAAATTGGGTAATTAACAAACTCCCGTAAAAAATCACGAAAAAAATGCGACGGAATATAAAAAATTAAATGAGGAATACTATTTTTGTACTAACTATTTTTTTCGGAAAATTACTAAGGAGGAATTGCAATGAGAAGAGCCAGAACTTTCGACTTAATAGCTCTTACCTTGCTCATAATAGGCGCGATTAACTGGGGATTGGTAGGCCTGTTACAATTTGATCTTATCGCCATGATTTGCGGCGGTTCGGCGAGTGTTGTTTCAAGAATAATTTATGCGCTCATAGGTGTTTCGGGATTGTATTGCTTAACCCTTTACGGACGTATAGATTCACATATGGTTATGAGCAGAGATTAATCGGTTTTTTAAAATGAGGTAAAGGCGGTAACTGCGATATAAATGAAGTTGCCGCTTTTTTGGTGCGCGTAAATTATGCTCCCAAAAATATACACCGTGGCCTAACCAATCGTAAGGCTTGTCAGAAAAAATCATGTTTTCATGATTATGCAGAACCTTTTCAAAGACAGAAATATCACATCCGTGGAATCCGATTACCAAATTTGGGAGTTTTGAATACATTACCTTTTTTCACCGCCATATTGCGGAGTTAAATTACCGAAAGAATCTATCAGTCCCATCTCAATAAACTTCGCGCGAATATCTTCTATAAATTCGGCTTTATTTGACACAACCGGGTCGGATAACTCACGTAATCTTTCATTTTGCCAATTAGTAATATCTTGATACTGCCTATTATTGTTTTCAATAGCTTTTTCAAATAAAACCGTCATCTTCTCCGCCTCTGCTCTTTCCATTAATAAAGCCTCCCCTCATAATAAAACTTCATATATTATATACCTGGAGGAAGCTTAAATATTCTTCTGCTTTGAGTGCACTGATTATAATAAATTTTCTCTCAAATTTCAACAATTTTGTTTTACAAGATGCAAATAATTTTTCAAATGTTACTGTTCACACTCCTGCCGAAAAATGAATAGTATTTCAATGCCTTTGAATAATAAGCTGACATTTTCATTTTCAGCAGATAGCAATTTGGATGTACGCTACCCAGAACTAAACACTAATAATTGCCCGCTAATAACAGCCCACTGAAAATTACCCGCGCTTTGTGTAACTGTTCTATAGGGGTTGCAGGAGGGCTCGGCGCAAATTATACCGCCCAGCAATGTGCCACCTGACGCTTCAGAACATTTTTGAGCGCACTAAAGTTAGTAAAGAGTTCTATTTTTGCGGTGCGCTCAAAAATATTCTTGGGAAGCGTAACTACAGCATTCTTGCAAGATAAGCGAATGGCGTAATTATGTCCAAGCGATTAATTTTCTATCGTTGCCTTTATTAATTCGCGTAGAGTGTTATAGCGCGGTAAGAATATTATTTCGGTTCTGCCGTTGGTACATATAAATCAAAGTCGCAAAATAAGCGCCCTTTAGCAAGTAACAAGTACCGCAAACACTGAACAATATAAATATTTAGCGCTGCTTCTATTCGAGCTCATCGAATAATTAGTGACATATATATGTCACTAATTATTCCAAATTCCGCACTTAATGCAATCTGGATTTTAAAGCTCTTAGCGCTGCATAACAGCTAAGATATTCAAATTTAATATGATTGATTACTCGCGCGCTCCTTTCGCTTCCTGCAAAGAACATGCTGCCGGGCTTCGGCGCGGGTTATATCGAACAGCATGATTGTGCCACGCGGCGGGAAACAATTTTCGCCGTCAAAAATAATCTCTGTGATACACTAATGGCGAAAATTGGTTCGCCAGAGCAGCGAGAAGAATATTTTTGAGCGCACTGCGTTAACATAAAACTCTTTATAAACTTGGTGCGCTCAAAAATGTTCTGAAGCGTCAGGTGGCACATTGCTGAGCGATATAATTTGCGACGAAGCCCTCTACACCCCTTATAGGATATCAGCACAAAGCGTGGAGAATATGCGCTCTTGCCGAACAGCTTAAAAATGCGCGGGTAATACAAACAGTATTTTGCGTGTTTATTTCTCCGAAGCGAACAGCTAAATTGCTGCTTACGGAAAATGAAATTAGACGCCTTACTATTCAAAGGTGTTGCAATCCATTTCGTTTTTCGGCAGTGGTGTGAACAGTGACGAATGGTTTAATTGACAAAACGTTACCAAAGAAAAATCAGCGCGGCAGGGAATAGGATTCCCCGCCGCGCTGTGGTTAAAAACTTTTTTATGAATTCATTTTTTATGGTAGTGTGTCCACATGGATAATACTTTCACAATACCGTCATATAACTTTCCGCTATTATCCTTTAGGTTCAAATCATTAGGCAAAACTTCATATACAAAGCGATGATGCCTGTTGATTCGGCGCGAATATGCTCCTTTTAAATCGTGTTTCAGCATTTCAAAACCTTGAGATTCATCGTAAGGATTAATGCAAACAGTTTTTATAATTTCTATTGCTTTATTCTTATAACCGGCTACCTCAACCAACTTTGCATCCTTCTTTGCCTGATTGGTTAGACGTATATCATACATCGCCCCATACCTCAGACAATTGAACGCACTCGGACAGCGGCGTATTAATACCCTCTTTGATTTTATCAACCATTCCGGGTATTGACGATAAATAATCGGTATCATCGTCATACAATCCGAGTGTGAAGCGTTGAAAACGGATATACTCTAAAATTTTCTCTATTGCCGATTCCGGTAATAAATCCAGTTGGGTTTTTGCGTATTCAATACTTGTCATACAGAACATTCCTTTTCTTTGCATTTGATTTATTTCGCGTAATTTATAAAGACGAATTAGAATACACTTAGTTTACTATGTTTGCCTAAATAATGCAAAAGTATTTCTGCCTATATTCATTGTGCGCTCATTTCTGAATTACCCCTTGCTTATGCTGTTCAAAATATGTTTATTTTTTTAGCAATTTTAATGCGAAATCCTGCGCACCGGAAATTGCAATTTTCTTGCCTTCCCATAAAGAACCTTTCGGCGCTTTCCCATTCTTGTCTTATCGGCTGTTTTATTTTGAATCCAACGAATCCGGTTCCGTTTTAACGGTAGTTGTTTATAGTTTTATCACTCCATATATGAGCTTCGATATATCTTTCGTATCCATATCTGCCGTCGTCATTCCAGAGTTGCGGTAAACCGTATTTATTTATCATTTCAAGGATTCCTTCATAATTAAAAATTTTACGGAAATACTCTTTCCCGCTTATTACTGCCGGGCTAAATGTTGGCATAGAATCGCCGTATGTAAAAGATACGGTGTTTAAATCGAACTCATCAATGGATATTTTCACAAAAGAGCTGTTTTCAAACTCAGATAATTCGGATAAAATAACAAACGGACCTATTGTGCTGTCGTAATAATGATACAAAAACAAAAAACCTCACATCCTCAGCTCTTGCTTATGATACTTTCGGCGACGGATACAAATTTTGAGATATCAGCCTCATGAAGCGTTGGGTAAAGGGACAGCACGCGGTTAAGTGTAAGTCCGCTATTTTGCAAGTCGGAAAAAGTTAAACCCGAATGCCACTGATAATAGGCAAGAATCCAGCCTGCCCAATATTCCGGGCTTTTATCAATATTTTCGGCGGGCGGGGTATCCGGGCGGTAATTATGTGTGCGGTATATAACTTCCGAGGCAAGTTCCGGCCCGGAAAGACCGGCAACAAATTTTGGATGCCCTCTGCCGAAAGACCTTGCAACCCCGGAATCAATAAACCATCCGTAAAATTCCTCCGCGTCAAACCCGCAGTCATTTACGGCGTAGTCAAGCATGTAACCAAGATTATTCATAGCGTCGTCAATATATGTTTCTGCGTAAGCGCGTGTCATCGTTTTCCCATCCTTCACGTAAAATATCCATCAGATAAACAGATTCGGCAACCCTCTGCGATTCGCGCTCTTTTCGTAAAGCCGCCCGCGCTTGCTCATCTCTTGCGTTTCGTTTTGGAAAATATAATTTCCCATCCGCCGCAACATCGTTTGAAATGCGGAAGCTACGGTTATTCAGTAAAATCGCAATCCAGTTTAATATATTGTAACCCGCGCCCGAAAGATGCAACACAGATAAGCCGTCTATATCCAATTCATAGCAATTTACAAAGCCGCTGTTTTCATCCGTACATGCCCACTCTTTGGCGAGTTCTATTTCGCGTGTGCAATAAAACCCTAAACCGTAATCATTTCTTGGATTTCCTGTGCCGAATACGGGTTTTTTAATAATCATCCGTGAGCCGTGATACAAGTTAACCCTGTTATTCACCGCGAACCCCTCCCATTAAACGCATAGTTATAACGCCGCACTGCTTTGCAAAATGATTCCTTATACCACATTAACCTGGCACATCTTCATTGCCTCAAGCGCATTTAAGTGGCTGGCGTTTGTAACCCCCGCGCAGCAGGACGAATCCACTTTTAACTTTACTTCCGGCAAAAACGCCTTTAATATCAGCGCGTTTGAGATTACGCAAATATCCGTACACAAACCCACCAATTCAATTTCATACCCGCCGTAGCCGCCTTCCCCTATTTCGTCCTTTATAAACTGCGCCAATTCCGGCGAGCCGAACGATTTTTTATCCCATATTAACGCGCCCTCAGTGCTCAGCTTATCGGAAATTTGCCAGCCGCCGGTATCTTTTATACAGTGCTTTACCGGAAGGTTTCTGCCCTCCTGAGTTTCAAGGTAATTATCGTAATGCGTGTCTCGCGTGAAAATTATTCTGCCGTTTTCCCTCTTGTATTTTTCAATTTTCCTGCGGACATTTTCAAGAATTTGCCGCGCCTCAGCCGTTCCTAAACTGCCGTCTATAAAATCATTTTGCATATCCACAACAATTAAAATATTACCGGAATTATTTTTCATAGAATCAACCTTTCTGTTAGCTGCATTGTTAATGCTATAAGTATAAATTACGCTGTATGCGCCGCGGGCTTATGAACATATATTGATTCGGATTGAGCAATATGCTCGCTCTGTCTATTTCCTCAAAACGGTCAACAACAAAACCCGCCCTGCCAAGTTCATTAATTTCCCTCTGTCGGAATCAAGAATAGCATACTCATACATGATGGAGAAATATATAAACCCATTACTTGAAAACAGCAAGCTGAAAATGACCATTTCCGGCAAGCCTAAAAGCCGCAATCAAAAATATTACAGTTCGAGTTAGTTCGCGCAAATAAAGGACTATGCCTGTTTGTTATAACAGGTAGCTTACGTGCTGCCAATTACATATAAAGTTAAAAAAGAGCGAAATCAACTCGCAATAGACATCCCTTCTTTTATTTCCCTGATTTTTGACTCAGGCAGCTTTGTATATTTAGCTATTGTGCTTATACCCGCCCCGTCTTCAATCATGGTTTTGGCGAATTCAACATCTTTTTTGCTGCTAATCTCATTCGTGAGTTTTTCTGTAACCTCATCCCTAACCTCGTCAATAATATCCTCTCTAATCAAATCGTATATAACGCCCATTCTTATCATTCCTTTCAATTTTCTTAGTTCTTTTTTGTCCTCTACAAACTTCTCCGCCAACAGTTCAAGCATGGATTGAATCATAATTTGTATGGTTTCGGCCTTTATTTCCTTGGAAAGCGTAATAGAGCGTTCAAGCCTTTTTACCTTGTCGTGTTCGCTCTTCATCATAGGTAGCAACACTATTGACATTAAATCCTGCTTAGTAAGATTTTCTCCGGCATCTATTTTTGCTTTAATTTCCGCGTATGCCTTATCTCCGTTAAGCTTTGCCATGTAAAACGCTTCAACGCCGTATTGCAAAGCACCCGCGTCAATTGCGGTTATTGTTTCCTCAATATCCGAAGAGTAAACAACAATGGTTTTTATCGGTTTCCCCTCTTGATAAAGCAACATTGCGTCAGATAACATAAACCGGTACAAATCCTTCAAATTGTATGTAGATTGAAACTCCACATGTATGTACGAACCATCCTCCGCTTTAAGCATCCAGTCGTTCGTTTTTTGGCTTGCCTTAACCTGTGTAAACTCCGTTCGCTCCACCGAAATTATATTTTTGTCTATTCCGGAAAACTTAATGGCATCACCCCGAAAAAGCTCCATTAAACTCTTCATGATGATATCTTCCGTTTTAATTGACATGCACTCACCACCCGCCCTTTCTTGTTCCAATTATAACGCCGGTAATATCTTCTACGCAAGTGTTTAATTTGAAATAAATATCGAAATTACCCTATTAACCGCCTTCGAATTGCAAACTGCTGTGGCTTCATTGGTCAAGCTGTATCACGTAGCTATTACCGGAAATTGAAAAGAAAATAATTCTTTTTTAAAGGATTTTGTGTTAAAATTCTGAAAGATTGTAGTTTTGTTTCATAATCAGCGCAAGCAATGTTCTGAAAGGATGTTAAAAATGAAAACAAAATATCTGCCATACCGTTTAAAACCCGATGGAATGAACGGACTCTTCTTCCATTTTGTACTGCTTTTATCAATTTTTCTTTCTTTGATATTGGCAAAATATATTAATTACGCTCACCATGAACTCAGCAATAAAGTTGGTATAGTCAGCGGTATAATCGGAATATATGTTCAGCTTACTGCTCCGATTGCCGGATTTCTTACATTTATGGTAGTTTGCTCTGCTGTAAATCCCAAAAACATGGCATTAAAAATTTTAACCAGAACTCTTTTGACTGCTGTATATGTGCCTCTTTACACGCTGTGTCTGCTATATGGAGTATTCGCCTCTGAATATTTTGGTGCGGAAATCTATATTTTTATCGCTACAACCGTTTTGGGCTGGGGTATAATAGTGCTAATTCTCAGCGCCGTAATTAGCTATAACCGTTATTTAAAAATGTACGAATTAAAAAGAGGCGACGTTATTAACCAGGTTGCACAATACGCTTCGTCTAAGTACTCTGTCGATTTCGACGGGCAAAAAGCGAAAATATATTTCAGGCAAATTAGCCGTGTAAAATGTGGAATCAATAAGCAAAACAGTGAAACAGATTATAGGCGTAAGCGGTCTAAAGGGGAAGTTTATGAACAATATAACGAATTCCGCCATTATGAAACGTTGCGCAAACAAAACAAAGGCTTCCCTTTTCCAATTAAAGGCACGAAAAATGCAATCAAAGGAATTATTTTCCCCAAAAATGCCTATGACCACTGTCGCGTTGATATTTATCAAGAATCTGAAAACTTTACCTTCACTGTTTTTTTCGATTGCGGCGAACTGACTGATAATTATACATCTCCCCTATTTTGAACACGCTGTTCTGTCATTCCTTGTCCGTAACAATTACCTTTACTCCCGCTTCTTCAATTTTATTAAGCTGATCTTCTATAGCGTCCCAATCCGTAATCAAGGTGTCAAATTTATTGGTGTCGCAAACCTTTATAAATGCCTTAAACCCTATCTTTTGGTTGGGCATCATAAGAATTTTCTTCCTTGAATTTTCAATGACAGTTCGCTGGAACGTTGCCGTTTCGTCCGTACCGTTTGAAAAGCCGAAATCCGCGTCGTACCCGCCGCCCGTCATCAGACAAACGTCAAAGTGCATGTTTTTAACAAACGATACCGCGAAGCTGTCCACAAGGGAGGTTGTTCCGTGCATTCGCATCTTGCCGCCAACTATATAAACTGTAATGTTATCCCAATATTTAAATTCATTGGCGAGTGTAACCGAATTAACCACAAGAGTGTAATTTATATCCCGCCTAAGATACTTAAGCATAATAAACCCCAACGAACCGCTTGTTAGATACACGATATCATTTTCTCGGACAAATTCAGCGCCCTTTTTAGCTATCGCCGCATAATTTTCAAAAACCTCCATATTTGTTGGATCTCGGTGGCGAGGCGGGTTAAGCCCAACCTGGAATAAAGGGATAGCGCCTCCGTGCGTTCGTTTAAGCAGACCCTTATCTTCAAGAAGGCGCAAATCCCTGCGCGCCGAATCAACGGAAACGCCGAACTTTTCCTGTATATCGCCAATAGAAATACGCCCGCTTTCCTGTATTACCTTTAAAATCTCCTGATGCCGTTCTTCAATAAACATAATATACCCCTTTTCGATTTTTAATAGGCGAATGCGTACCGGTCCGTATTCATCTTTGTTAACAATATATCATGGATGTTAATGAATGTCAAGCAAAATGATGAGCAAATTTTTAATAATCGTTAATAAGCATTAAGCTTTGTTAACGGAAATATTTTTGCACTTAAGAAATAAATATACAAAAAAACTGCCGTAGCCCGTTAATAAAGGAAGGACTGCGGCAGTTCTTTAAAATCAATTACAATTACAATTCAAATTCCAACTTCAAGTAAATTTCAATTTTCAATCTCTTAGGATAACCTCGCATTTTATCGGCTAAAGTATACCCCGCTTACTTCCTAAGCACAGCCTGAGCCGCCGCCAGCCTTGCAATCGGCACGCGGAACGGTGAGCAGGAAACATAGTTAAGCCCAATTTTGTGGCAGAATTCTACGGATGAAGGATCCCCGCCGTGTTCGCCGCAGATGCCCAGCTTAATTTTCGGGCGTACTGTTTTTGCCTTATCTACCGCGAGCTGCATAAGCTGCCCTACTCCGGTTTGGTCAAGCCTTGCCGTTGGGTCTACTTCGTAGATTTTCTTGTCGATATAATCTTTCAAAATTCTGCCCGCGTCATCGCGTGAAAGCCCGTAGGTCATCTGCGTTAAGTCGTTGGTACCGAACGAGAAGAACTCCGCGTCCTTCGCAATTTCGTCGGCGGTAAGGCACGCCCTTGGAATTTCAATCATCGTGCCAACGCTGTAGGTAAGTTCAATACCGGAAGACTTGATAATTTCCTTCGCGGTTTTGTCAATTATATCTTTAACATAGCGCAGTTCCAAAACTTCGCCAACAAGCGGAATCATAATTTCGGGAACGATATTATAGCCCTTATCCTTTTTAACGGATATCGCGGCTTCAATGATAGCGCGTGTTTGCATTTCGGCAATTTCCGGATAACTTACCGCCAAACGGCAGCCGCGGTGGCCGAGCATTGGGTTAAGTTCGTGCAATTCCGTCGCTTTGATGTTAATATCCGAAACGGATTTGCCCATTTCCTTGGCAAGGTTTTCAATATCGCCCGCGTCGGTTGGGAGGAACTCGTGAAGCGGCGGGTCGAGCAGACGGATTGTAACCGGCCTTTCCTGCATTGCTTCATAAATTCCGATAAAGTCCGCTTTTTGGTACGGAAGAATTTCATCAAGCGCTGCTCTTCTTTCCGCTTCGGTATCCGCCAAAATCATTTTGCGCATTTTCGGAATTCTGTCCTCTTCAAAGAACATGTGCTCGGTACGGGTTAAGCCTATACCTTCCGCGCCGAATTCGATAGCTTTACGCGCGTCCTTCGGAGTGTCGGCGTTTGTGCGCACCTTTAATTCCCTTACATCGTCTACCCATTTCATGAACTTTTCAAAGTTGCCGGAAATTTCGGGTTCGGTTGTTGGGATATCCGTGCCGTAAATGTTACCGGTGGAACCGTCCAGCGAAATATAATCCCCTTCGGAATATTTGCCGCCGCCAAGTTCGAAGAATTTTTCTTCCTCGTGCATTTTAATTTCTTCGCAGCCGGAAACACAGCAACGACCCATGCCGCGCGCAACAACAGCAGCGTGGCTTGTCATGCCGCCGCGCACGGTTAAAATACCCTGCGAAACCTGCATACCTACGATATCCTCCGGTGATGTTTCAAGGCGCACAAGTATTACGCGCTCGCCCCTTGCCGCCGCTTCCGCAGCGTCCTCGGCGGAAAAATAAACCTTACCGGCAGCCGCGCCCGGCGAAGCCGCAAGCCCTTTGCCGATGGATTTTGCGTTTTTAAGAGCCGCGGAATCAAATACCGGGTGCAGAAGCTGGTCTAACTGTTTCGGGTCTACCTGCATAATAGCGCCCTTTTCGTCTATAAGCCCTTCGGAAACTAAATCAACCGCAACCTGGAGCGCCGCCTGAGCGGTTCTTTTGCCGTTTCTTGTTTGAAGGAAATACAGCTTGCCGTTTTCAATTGTAAACTCCATATCCTGCATATCTTTGTAGTGGTTTTCAAGCTTGTTAGCAAGAGCTACAAACTGCTCGTAAGCTTCCGGCAAATCCTCTTTAAGCTGGTTAATTGTTTTGGGAGTTCTAACGCCTGCAACAACGTCCTCGCCCTGCGCGTTAATTAAATATTCGCCGAAAAGAGCTTTTTCGCCGGTGGCGGGGTTTCTTGTAAAGGCAACGCCCGTGCCCGATGTTTCGCCCAAATTGCCGAATACCATAGACTGCACGTTTACAGCGGTTCCCCATTCGTAAGGGATATCATGCATTCTTCTGTAAACGAAAGCCCTTTCGTTATCCCACGAGCGAAATACCGCGCCTATTGCTTCGTAAAGCTGCTCCTTCGCGTCCTGCGGGAATTCTTTGTTCTGGTCGTTTTTGTATATTTCTTTGAAAATTCCGGTTACTTCCTTTAAATTTTCGGCGGTTAACTCTGTATCGTCCTTGTAACCTCTTTCTTCCTTGTATTTATCAAGCGCTCTTTCGAATTTGGATTTCGCAACGCCAATAACAACGTCCGAAAACATCATAACGAAACGCCTGTAGGAATCGTAAGCGAAACGCGGGTTGTTGCTTGCCTTTGCAATAGCTTCAACGGCTACGTCGTTAATACCGAGGTTTAAAACGGTATCCATCATACCGGGCATGGAAGCCCTTGCGCCGGAACGCACGGAAACAAGCAACGGGTTGGCTTCGTCGCCGAACTTTTTACCGGTCATTTCCTCTACTTTTGCCATTGCCTCGTTAACCTGTTCTTTAATTTCATCCGAAAGTTTTTTGCCGGATGTGTTGTAATAGGTACAAGCTTCTGTGGATACCGTAAAACCCTGCGGTATCGGCAGGCCAAGGTTTGTCATTTCGGCAAGGTTTGCCCCTTTGCCGCCAAGCAAATTTTTCATTGAGGCGTTACCCTCGGAAAACATATAAACATACTTCATTTCTGTAAAACCTCCTGTAATATATATAAATGTAATTGTGGAACGCTAAATTTAAAAAACTTTACGATAATTCCGCCAACGAAGCGAAAATATCCTTATTTGCGGCGTAAAGCCTGCGGTATATGGCGTGAAATTTTTCGTATTCAGCCGCGTCCGCCGCGTTCGGAGTGTACTCCTTTACAACCTTCATGCTTTTGGCTTTCGCGCTTTTAAAATCCGCGAAAACTCCCGCTCCAACACCCGCTATAAGCGCCGCGCCGAACGCCGGGCCTTCTTCAACGTTTAACACCTTCAAATTGCGGTTAATAACGTTGCAGATAATTTTGCCCCAAAGCTCGCTTTTCGCTCCGCCTCCGGTAATATAAATCTCCTTCATATCGGCAAAGCCTTCTACCAATAAAAACATATCCTTAAGCCCGAACGCCACGCCTTCCATTACCGCTCTTGCCATTTCGCCCTTTCCGGTAAGCGAGGACAGCCCGAAAAACACTCCCCTTGCGTTCGCGTCCGTATACGGGCTTCTTTCGCCGAACAAATACGGAAGGAAAATGAGCTTGTTACTGCCAATAGGCGTTTTTGCCGCAAGTACGTTGGATTCGTCCATAGTTGTTCCGGAAAGTATGTTTCTGTGCAACCAGTTAAAGCATTCGCCCGCGCTTAACATACAACCCATTGCGTACATACTGCCGGGATACGAATAATTAAACAAATGAACCGCGCCGGTAACCTCGGATTTGATATCCTCTAAAAACGCAACAACGGTGCCGCTTGTGCCCACGCTTATAACCGCTTCTCCGCTTGCGACTATTCCGTTACCTATTGCCGCGCAGCTATTATCCGCTCCGCCCGCTATAACCTTAACGCTTGGCGAAAGCCCAAGTTCCTGGGAAAGCGCTGCTGTTATAACCCCAACTTCACCTGTGGATTCAATGGCTTCGGGAAGAATTTTTGTGTCAATTCCCACCTTGTTGACAAAATCCTCGTTAAATTTGCGCCCTTTAACATCGAACATTAATGTTCCGGCGGCGTCGGAATAATCGGTTTTGATATTGCCGGTTAACATAAAGTTGATATAATCCTTCGGCATAATAACCTTATGTACTTTTGCGTAGTTTTCCGGCTCGTTTTCTTTAAGCCACAAAATTTTAGGCAGGGTAAACCCTTCCAGAGCAAGGTTAAAAACCTCTTTTAAAACGCCCTCTTTCCCGCCGAAAATGTTGTAAATTTCTTTAGTTTGCTTTGTGGTGCGCGTATCGTTCCACAAAATTGCCGGGCGGATAACTCCTCCCTCTTCATTCAAAAACACGGAACTGTGCATTTGCCCCGAACAGCTTAGCGCAACAATATCATCCTTAACGGAAGAATTTGCGTCCGTCAGCGCTTTAAGGCATTTTTTTGTGTTCTCCCACCAAACGGCAGGGTCTTGCTCAACATACCCGTTAGCTCCGAAATCCGGCGTATATGCCGCCGATTTAACGCCGGTAATCTCCCCGTTTTCCGACATTAAAAGACATTTGACACCGCTTGTGCCAAGGTCAATCCCGATAACGTATTTCATTTCCGCACCTCCCTATAAAATGTAGATATGTCAGCTCTGCGCGCTTACCATAATACCGCTGTTGATTATAAGCAGAATTATTGAAACAAGGCACAGGCATGTGCTAATTAAATATATGAACGCGTTTACCTGCTTAACACTTAGCCCCGAATGCATTAGACGATAGTGAATTTGCATTCTGTCCGCTTTATACACCGGTTTCTTTTCCTTAAAGCGCCTAAGAACAACATAAATATTATCGAAAATAGGAACGCCGAGGGCAAGAACAGGGATAAAAAGGGAAATAAGCGTAGCCTGTTTAAACACACCTTCAAGTGAAATAACGGCTAAGAAAAAACCAAGAAACGTAGCGCCCGAATCCCCCATAAAAACTTTTGCGGGGTGGCTGTTGTATTTTAAAAAGCCGAGAATTGAACCAATAAGCATTGCGGCCATAAGAGCGGGAGAACCTTGACCCGTGGTTATTGCCACAATAAAAAGAGCGGACGCGCAGATGGCGGAAATACCGCCCGCCAAACCGTCCAGCCCGTCGGAAAAATTTACAACGGTTGTAACGCCAAAAATCCATAAAATTGTAAAAATATATTGAAGCCAATTTGGGAAGGTGATGATTTTTGAAGAAAACGGATTGGAAAAACCGTGAAACGCGTACCCCGCGAAAAAAACGATTGTGGCGGCGGCAACTTGAACCAAAATTTTAGGAAGCGCCGAAAGGTCGTTCCCTTTGGTTTTGTAATAATCATCCAAAATGCCGATTGCCATAATAAGAACCGACGCGGCAAAAACCGCAAAATCCTGATAATCCAAACCTTTGTTGAAAATAAAAAACGAAATGAAAAAACTGATAAACATTACAACACCGCCAATAAGCGGCGTTGGGGACATGTGCAATTTTCTGTGATTGGGCTTATCCGTAAACCCTATTTTTTTTGCGTAACGCATCATTACCGGCATAAGAAAAAAGGAAATAGCGAACGAAACGCCGGCTGCAAGTAAATTTACCACTTATATCTCAACTCCTATAATATTGCGGGATGGCTTATCTTGTGATTATTGCTTATTACTTGATGAAATATAACACCAAACGCGCAATGTGTCAATAATTTGCTCCGCTTTACGCGGAGGCAAAATTTTAGTATTTTTCAGCTACAAAGGCAGTTTTCATTTATATAGCTTACCGGTTCATAATCTGCTTTAAATTAAGAACCCTCATTACGGATTCATTAATTCGCTCCTCACTTAGCCTCCCCTCCAAATACGCGTTCATCACACCGTTATACGCCTCGTCAAATTTTTCCGGCATAACAATTATGTCAATTCCGGCTTCAATTGCCGCAACCGCCGCCTCGCCCGGCGAATAATAATTCGTTATAGCGCCCATATCCATTGCGTCCGTCATTACAAGCCCGTTATATTCCAAATCGCCGCGCAAAATCCCGTTTACGATTTCGCCGGAAAAGGTTGCAGGAATATCGTTTCCCGTAATTTCGGGAGCGCTGATATGCCCCACCATTACCGCGTCCGCGCCGCTGACTATTCCGGATATGAACGGTTTAAGCTCCGTATCAAAAAGGCGCGTAATATCGTGCTTATAAACAGCCATGCCGTTGTGGGAATCCTCGGCGGTATCGCCGTGCCCCGGAAAATGCTTTATTACGGATAAAACACCCTCGCTTTTTATACCTTCTATAAACGCCGCAACATATTCCGCTGCGGTATCCGGATTGGCGGAAAAAGCCCTGTCGCCTATTACTTTGTTTTGCGCGTTGGAATTTATGTCCGCAACAGGCGCTAAATTCATGTTAAAGCCAAGTTCGCCAAGGCGTTTTCCAAGCTCAAACCCTCGAACCGCTGCTTCCGTTGCGGTTTTTGTGCCGCCAGCCGGGCCGATATAGCCGTTAAACAATTTTCCTATGCGCGAAACTCGCCCGCCTTCCTCGTCCGTTGCAACAATAAGCGGAATTTCGCTATGCTCCTTTAGCTTTGCAATAAGGTTTATTGTTTGCTGCTTTGTGCCTATTTCGCCCGAAAAAAGAACTACCCCCGCCGGTTTGTAGCGTTCAAGAAAATCCCGCATGTTTTTAGTAAACTCCGTTCCCTCGTTTCTGAACGCGCAGAAAAAAAGCTGCCCGATTTTTTCTTCAATTGATAGGGTTTCCAGCAGTTCTTCGGCTTCGGTTTTGGGGGTTTGCGTTTCAGTTTCGGGAGTATTCTCCGCTGTGCCGATACCGTTAAAATCATACGCCGTATATTCGCCCGTAAATTCCTCGTCATTTATCTGAGGCTCCTCGGTGCCGGTCATTATTTTTTTTATGTTTTTTAGCGCCGCTTTCATTCGGGTTAAATCCTGCCCTCTTACGTTCGTTTCCTCTCCCGCGGCGTTTTTTTGCAGAATTTCGCCTATCGGCAAAACCTTAACATCCGCCTGCCCTTGCGCGTTCGTAAACATAACCCACGTTGGAACATAGGAAATTTTTGAAATATACGCCTTTTCGCCTTCCTTTTTTTCAAGCTCTATGTTAAGTATAACGCCCTCGTCCCTTGGCACGGTGCGCTGACCGGAAATAAAATTCCCAAGCGAATAGGCAACTGCGCAAGTACGCTCGCCTCCGTTTACGTCTGTCATTTTTACAATTTCAAGCGGCTGCAATACATGCGGATGGCTTGCCAGCACAATATCCGCACCGTTTTCAAGCATTAAATTAATCCAATTTTTAAATACCTGACGCGGCGCGGTTTCGTATTCATTGCCTAAATGCGGCATTACCACAATAAAATCCGTGTTCAGCTCCTTCGCTTTTTGCAAATCGGAAATTATCAGGTTTTCGTCGATTATATTTACCATATAATTTTTTCCGTCCGGCAAAGGCAAGCCGTTTGTTCCGTAAGTATATGACAAAAACGCAACTGAGATACCGTCCGCCTCGGCGGTTAAAATTTTTCCGCGCTCGCTTTTTGTGCGGAAAGTTCCGGTGTGCTTAATCCCCCAAAAATCCAATTGGTTAAGAGTGCGCATTATCGCCGCATCGCCCTTGTCGTTGCAGTGGTTGTTTGCGGTTGTAAGCATATTGAAGCCCGCGTTTTTTATTGCCTCGCCAAACGAATCCGGCGCGTTAAAACGCGGATAATCCGAATACGGCAAACCGGGACCGCCAAAAACGGTTTCCAAATTCGCAAGCGCAATATCCGCCTGTTTAAGGTACGGCTTAACAAGCTCAAAATTCGAATCAAACTCGTATCTGCCCGTTTCCGCCGAAAACGCGTTTTCGTACTGATACGAATGCAGCATTAAATCCCCCGCCGCGCTAATACGCATTTTATGTACTGCGGGCGGCGCGGAATCCTCGCCCTGCGCAGATGAATCTATGTCCGTTTTATTTGAAATTACCCTGCCGGACGAATCCGCGTAATAAGCGCCGGCGTTTGCCTGAGAAGTATTTACGGCTACTTCCGGTTTTTCCGCAACTGCTCCGTCCGGTAAAACGGAGTAGGATGCCGCTTTGTTATAGAAGTGAACTCCGAGGCTTATTGTATAGGAAATTACAAGCGCCAACACACAGATAAGCACAAAAAGAACTTTCCGCACAATAACTCCTCCTTTACATCTAAACAGCCTATTAATAAAGGCACACTAACCTGCATGTCGCGCGTACTCGGCACAAATCGACATGAATCCAATTCGGTTTCACACAATACCCATTCCAAAGAGAAATTTCCGAACGCGAATATTTCCGCTATTTACGTTTGCGAATTACCGCTTTGCGAAAAATACCTTTTGCCACCTGAGCCGCAACTCCCGCCTCACGAACCCGAAACGCCAATGTGCACCCGAAATAAACCGCCGCGCCAACTGCCGCCGCCGAACCCACCCAAAGCAAATCCGTAGCCCTGCCATAGCCTATTGAAAGCTTACCGAACAGCAAACCAACCGCCCAAACCGCCGCCGCCATAACGCCCGATGATATGCAAATATACAAAATATCCTTCAGCATTTTAATATTTACAATCCGTTTATTCTTTTTACGCATGAAAAACAGCATTATTCCGGCGGTTAAACAAAACGATACGGATACCGCCAAAGCGGGGCCGCCAACACCTAAATAGTTTTTTAAAACCGAACTTAATATAAAGTTTACGGCTATGGCGCAAATACCGGTTAGAAGCGGCACAACCGCGTTTTTTTGCGCGTAGAACGCGCGGCTTAAAATTGATTGAAGCCCAAAACCGATAATTCCAAACGAAAAATACGCCAGAGCTTCCGCCGTTTGCATTACCGCGTTTTCGTCAAATTTGCCGGTTAGGAAAAGCATTCTGCAAATGGGAACACTGAGCAAAAACAGCCCTGCCGCCATTGGTATAAGAAAATAGAAGAGGCTTCTTATCACGGTTTCCAGTGTTGTTCCGAATTCCTCGTCGTTTTCATTTGCGTTAATTCGGGTAAGCTTGGGGAAAACAAAATTTGCAACGGACAAAACAAAAACGCCGGTTATAACCGAATAAAGCACGTTTGCCTTGGAATACGCAACCGCCGCGCTCTCCGATACCTGCGAGGACAGCGCAATATTAACCGTATCGTTTACCGGCATAACCCACGTACTTATCATAACAGGCAAAATAAGCCCCGCTATTTCAAGCATCGCGGGGCTTTTAAAATTAAAGGAAAACCTGAACGAATATTTAATTTTCATAAGCGCGGGAAGCTGAATTAAAACTTGCAAAAACCAACCAAACAAAAAAACTGCCGCAAGGCCGTTTGCGCCGAACCTTTCAGCGAAAAAAAGGCAGTAAATTATTATACAGCCGTTAGAAACTATGCTCATTGCCGCGGGGATGTTAAACTCGCCCATAGACTGCAAAATGCCGATAAACGAAAACGCCAGCGCGCTTAAAATTATAATCGGCATTGTTATAATAAATAAATTGCTTGTAAGTTCCTGCGTTGCCGCGTTGTTGCCCGGCCCCATTACAGCCGCTAAAGGACGGGAAAACATCATTAAAAGCACGGTTATTGCCGTAGCTAAAATTAAAACCGCCGTTATAAAAACGTTGGCGATTTTAAACGCTTCTTCTTTTCCGTTTTTCGCAATTGCGGAGTTAAATACGGGTATAAAGCAGCCGGAAATTGCCGAAGCGAACGTAATATCAAGGAAATTGCGCGGAATTGCGCTCGCCAAATTAAAAGCGGCAGCCTGTGCCCCGCTTCCAAGCGCCGAACCTATGAGTATTTCCCGCACAAGCCCAAGCGCTTTGCCTATTAAAGTTATCGCCATCATTGCGCTTATTACGCTTAGCGGGCTTTCACCTTTTTTTGTCATAATTACCCCTTAATTGATTATTTCGTAGCCGCCCTTTATTATAAGCCATGAATCCTCTAAAGCCATAACGCCGCGCCCGTCGCTACGCGGTACGATTAGCAGATTGTTTTTGGCGATATCGTCGCCGTTTGTAACCTCCTCGCCGCTTGTTACGTTAACAAGCCCGTCCGGGCCGGAATTGTACGCAACCACTTTTCCGCTTCTTAGTATTATTTCCGCTCCTTCGCCGCCTAATACTATTTGCCCCGTTAAAATGCTAACAGGCACAAACGCGCCCGTGTTTTCCTGCGCCGCTTCCGGGGGGGCGGGCGGCATTGCGGCAATTAGCCCTATAACCTCTGAAATTTTAGAATCCACATAGCTTTTGGAAACGATAGGGTCTTCCTGCGTTCCCGGCTGGGCGGCAAATACCATTACAAAAACCATGGGATATATTAAAATAACCGTCAAAACTTTCAGCAAACGTATTGATTTTTTCATTCCGTAACCTCCTGCGGTATGCTATCCATATTATCCGAATGTTCTTCACCGCGTATTTTTTCAAGAGTATCGTAAAAGCCGGGAAGCTCGCTTAAATTCGTAAAACCGAAGTGCGCCAAAAACTTATCAGTTGTGCCGAATAGTATTGGCCTGCCGGGGGAAGCGTCGCGCCCCGTTTCGCAAACAAGCTCGTATTCAACCAGCTTGTTAACGGTATGTGTTGCGTCCACACCTCTTATCGCCTCAATGTCGGCTTTTGTAACGGGCTGTTTGTACGCTATAATTGCCAGCGTTTCAAGCAACGGCGGGGTTAAATTTTTTTTCTGCGGCGCTCTGCCTATTTTCGCGACAAAACTAAAATACGCAGGGTTTGTGCACATCTGATACGAACCGTTAATTTCTATAATTTTAAACCCTCTGTTTTCCGCGTTAATTTTTAAGGCAAGGCTTTTAATAAGCAGATTCGCGGTTTCAGTATCCTGTTCAATAGCTGCCGCTATGTCCTTTACCGCAACAGACTCGCCGGAAACAAACAAAACGGCCTCTACCGCGGCGTACAATTCTTCTGTTTTCATTATATAAACCCCTTAATATCCGGTATTTCACAAAGCACTATATCCGCAAAATTACCACGCTGTTTGGCAGTAACAATGTTCATTTTAATAAGCTCAAGCACGGCGCAAAATGTTACAACCGCTTCCTCCCGGCATGATGTTTCAAGTAAAATACGCGAAAAAAACAGTTTTCCGTTTTCCTTAAGCCTTTCCCTAAGCAGAGCGATTTTTTCGTCAACGGTAAACCTGTCCAAGTTTACCGTTCCGAAACCGCCGCGTATTTTGTCCTGCCTAAGCTCGCGCCGCCTCATTACATCGTTAAACACGCGCCTTATTTCTTCAATTGTAACTCCCTGCAAAACCTCACCGGGCAGGGGCGTTCTTTGAACGTTTATAATTTCAAAGAATTCCGCGTCCGGCTTTTTAAACAGCATAATGCCCGTTTCGGCTTCCTTGTTTTTTAAAACACCGGCGATTTCCTTAAAGCGTTTGTATTCAAGGAGCATCTCGGTTAATTTCAGCCGCGGGTCTTCCTCCGTGCCGTCTTCGTTTTTTACCTTTGGAAGCAGCATTTCCGATTTTATCATCAAAAGAGTTGCCGCCATAAGCAAAAATGCGCTCATATCATCCATATCGCGGTTTTCGTAGGATTGCAAATATTCCATGTACTGATCAGTTAAGCTCGCTATCTTAATATCATAAATGTCCATCTCGTTTTTTTCAATAAGATGAAAAAGCAGCTCGAACGGGCCTTCAAATACATCCAATTTAAAAATAATATCGGTCATATGTACCTCTGCCGCGTAAAAGCAGCTTTTTATATTCTTCCCACGATATATACCTGCCGCCCATTTTCTCCAAATGCTCGGTGTGAAACTGGCAATCCACAAAAACGAAACCCATAGAAGAGAGCACAGAACAAAGTTCAATAAGAGCTAACTTAGAGGCGTTTGGCACTAAGGAAAACATACTCTCGCCGAAAAAACACTTGCCTAAAACAACGCCGTAAAGCCCGCCCACGAGGGTTTCGGGATTACAGCCTGATTCGGATTTACCGTGAGTTTCGGGTTCGCCGCTTGGTTTGGGTTCGGTGCTCGGTTTGGGTTCGCAATTCGGCTCGGATTCGCTGCGCTGTTCGTACACTTCAACGCTTAACGCGTACCCCATGCGATGCAAAACGTTGTACGCCACTACCATTTCGTCTGTTAACCAAGTGTTGTTTATTCGCAGCATACGGCAGTTATTGATTACACCGGCGAAATTACTGTTTATTTTAGTGTAAAGGGTGGTTTTTCGTATAAACTTTTTCATGCTGCCGGAAATATTTATTTCGTTTGGGAAAATAACAAAACGTGGTTTTGGGCACCACCAAAGAATTTCCTGCCCCGGAGAGTACCACGGGAAAATTCCGTTCGCGTACGCGTTAATAAGCCGTGCGGGTTTTAAATCCCCGCCTACAGCTAAAAGCCCGTCATCTCTCGCCTCTTCCGGTTCGGGAAAAAGTATTGAATAATCCATCAACTTATATACCGGCATTTAATCAGCCTCGCAACATTTTTTAAAAAAGCACATCCGCGATTTCCGCCCGCAAATGTGCCTAACTTCTTCCGTATGCAGTTTGAAGGGTAAATATTTAAAACCGCAGGTTTTGCATATGGGCGAAAGCTTGATTTATAGTAGCATATGAAGTTTTTTAAGTCAACGACAGTTAAAACGCGGGCATAGAGTTCACGTATTCCAAAAAAAGCGGATACTGCATGAGTATCCGCTTCAATAAACTTAAACGATATTTCATTTTCGCGCAGGGTTTCCGGCTTTATTATCAGTTGTCCGTTCTCATATTTGCAAAACCCGGCGCGCTATCAGATGCGCCCTTAGGTGCAAGGTTATTTGTGCGCCAAACCGATAAAATTATACCTACAAACGCCATACAGCTTACATACCCCACGCCTCCGAATGAAATAAACGGAAAATAAGAGCTTGCAAACGGAAGCAGATTAAAGTTCATCATTATTCCGGTTACGAATTGAACCGCCAAAACCGTACACGCAGACAGCGAAAGGTAAAAGCCGTAATTATTCTTTACCTTACCCGCAACAAAAAACATTCTTATAATATACGCGGCAATAATTATAATAAGAATAATCCCGGCTGCGCGACCAAGAGTTACAAATACATTCACAAGCGCGAAATCGGTTGCAAGATCCGGTAAAGTTTGGCTTGCGTCATAGCCGTTTATTCTTGCCTGCGCAGTGCCGATTACCTCCGATGCGTTAAGCCATCTGTCAGCCATAACCACCTGATACCCGTGCCCCATAGGGTCGCTCTTCCCTCTGCTTAGAAAAACAGACAGCCTTTCAACTCTGTACGCGTATTGAGGGGTAAATACAAAACCCAAAGATACAAATGAACTTAGGGCTATCCCCGCCGCCAAAATAGCGGCCTGGCGTTTTCTACCACCGCCGAAATGATTTTTAGCAACGGCTGTAATAATAAGCGCTACGCACACAACGGCTAAAACAGCGGCAAGCGAAAGCCAATCAAAGGCGATTAAACATATCGGCACAAGGGCAAGCAAGGATAACTTAAGCATAGCCGGCGTACCTTTGCCGCGCGCTTTTTCAATAAACCCCGCATAAGAAATAATAAAGAGCACAATAACAAAATACATTGAAAACCCCAAACCGCCTAAGAGTAAAAACCGCCTTGCGCCGTTCATCCGATAGCCGAATATTTGAAATATTATTAGGAAACAAAGAGTTATCAGATAAATATGCCATGTGTACTTTTTAAGTTTGGTGTAGTCAAAAAAGTACATCGCAAGCAAAACCGCAATACCGAGCGCTGAGGAAAATAAATAACTTTCAAAATTTAACTGCGGATTTTCAAAGCCCCGGCTTACATACATCACCAAAACGCCCATTAAAGCTATGGCTGCGGTGAGCGCAACAATAGACCATTCCGTTTGCGGCTTATGCTGCTTGTTAAGGCGTTTGCCAATTTCCCCGCAATCCCCCATTGCGTTTATTGCCATATCAAGCGCCGCTTCCTCGCTTCCGGCATCATCTGTAAACTTTTCTTTCATTTCATCAATATGTATTTCAAGCTCCGCGCGGATTTCTTCGTGCGCACTTTTGTATTTGATGTGAGAACATACCGAATTTAAAAATTGATTCACCTTTTCACGCAAAGAAAACGCCCCCTATCACAGAATTAACGGATTTTGTGTATATTAGCCACTCCGCTTTTTTTTGATTCAAAAGTTTTTTGCCTCCGGGAGTTAATTTGTAATACTTTCTGCGTTTGCCGTTTTCGGCGTCAAGCCAATAAGACTCAACGGCGTTTTCGTTTTCAAGCCCATGCAGCATGGGGTATAAGGTTCCTTCCTTTAAATCAAATACGTTCTCGGATTTTTCTTTAAGCGAGAGCGAAATTTGATATCCGTACATATCTTCGTTTTCTAAAAGCGAAAGGATAAGAATAGACGTTGAGCCCTTCATAAGTTCCCTGTTTATTTTCATAAGACCCTCCTACAATACAAAATTTACAGCCCGCAAGGCAAGCTCCATACTAATTCTACTTACATAGAAATTCTATGTATATAATATATTTTTTCTATTTTCCCGTCAAGAGAGTTTCAGAAAAAATTTTCGGCCGAATGATGACATTTTTTTGTCATCATTCAAAAAATAAAACGCCACTTTATTCTTCTAAGCCGGAAAAAACGGTTATAAAAATATTTAACCTTGCGGCATGAACGCAAGATGGCGTAAACTTTGTTTGTCACAGTGACACGGCGAAAATTCGGACGCGAAATTTTCAAATAACTTTAAAGGGGTAATTTAAATGAAAGAACAAAAAAGCAAACTTACCGAATGGGTAATAAACAAAATTAAAAACGAGTACGCGGATGATGTTGCGCTGCTTGTTGCGGTTGAAGGGGTATCGGTAAACGGCGACGGACACGGGCAGCCGTTTGATTACTTTGTGCCGGCAACCGAACGCGGCAACGAACTGTCACAAACCTTTATTATTGACGGCGTAGGAAACGATTTATACCCGCGTTCGTGGGAAAGAACGCGGCGCACTGCGGATTTGGAAGATTTGGCGACATTGTGCTTGGGAAACGCAAAAATTTTATACAGCCGCTCAAAAGAGGACGAGGAAAAGTTTGAAAAACTGCGGGAGAGGCTTTTTGAAAACTTGGCGAACGGCGGGTTTGTTTATAAAAAAGCTCTTGAAAACCTTGATGTTGCAATGGATTTGTACAAAACAATGATGTTTGAGGATAGGGATTATAAGGTTCGCGCCTTGACGGGTTTTATTTTCCACTACCTATCGGTAGCCGTCGCTTTTTTAAACGGTACTTATTTAATAAGTCATCATGGATTAATTCCCGAAATTACAAACCTGAAAAATTTGCCCGAACATTTTGCCGAATACTATAAAGCGGTTCTTGCGGCTTCGTCAACCGGAGAGCTTAAAAGCTTGGCTCATTTGCTTATTTCATCGGCGCGGCAGTTTATAGCAAAGTATAAACCGGCGGAAAGCGGCGAAAAACCAATTCCGGATTTCACGTATTTGGCGGATTGGTATCAGGAGCTTCGCACAACATGGAACAGAATATATTACCACTGCAAAACTCAAAACGCCGACGCCGCCTTTGACGACGCCTGCAACCTGCAAAACGAACTTGCCATTGTAAGCGAAGAATTTTCTTTGGGGGAAATGAATTTGCTTGGCTGTTTCGATTCTTCCGATTTAAAACCGTTAGCGCAAAGGGCGGAAAAATTGGAGAATGAAATTACAGCGGCAATAGAAAAGCACGGCGTTACAATAAGGCGCTATAATTCGCTGGAGGAATTTTTGGCAAAAAACCCGTAAAATGCGCTTAGCGAACATGTACGAGAAAGGAGGAGCGTATGAAATACCGGAACGCTTCGGAAGTTTTGCCGGACGATTTGTTAAAGGAACTGCAAAAATACGCGCCGGGGGAAATCTTATACGTTCCTTCCGGAAACCTCAGAAAAAAATGGGGAGCGGATACAGGAGCACGGCGGTTTTACGAAGAGCGCAACGAAGAAATACGGCGCAAATTTTTTGTAATGAAGGTTAAGATAGATACCTTGTGCGAAGAATATTCCCTTTCGGATGAAACTGTTAAAAAAATTCTTTACCGATAGGACGATAGAATAGGATGCTAAAAAAATTCCGCTTGCAAATAAAAGCAATGAGTGTTATAATTTCATATTATGCAATGTGAAACTAAGAGTGGGCGAAGCCCACTCTTATGTTTTGTGTAATAATTTATATAATAAGGCGGGTTTGGTTTGAAAAACAGTGAGATTATTTTAAAAACGGAAAGTCTATTAACACCTCTTTTGGCAAATACGGATATTGAAATTTACGATATCGAATTTGTTAAGGAAGGGCCTAACCGAATTCTCCGGCTGTATATTGATAAAGAGGAAGGAATAGGCATAAACGATTGCGAACTTGTAAGCCGCATCGCCGAAAAGGTTTTGGATAAAGAGGATTTTATAAAATCCGCGTATGTTCTTGAGGTAAGTTCGCCCGGCATAGACAGACGCCCTAAAAGGGAGAACCTTGATAAATTGAAGGAGGAATAAATCAAAATGGCTGTAAGAAAGAGTGAAAAACAGACCGTTAACACAGGCGCGGAACTGATAGAGGCGCTCAACCAAATCGCGAAGGAAAAAGGGATAGACCGCGAACTTGTATTTGAAACTATAGAAGCGTCCTTGGTATCCGCTTGCAGGAAAAACTTTGGAACGTCGCAGAACATAAAAGTTATTATGAACAGGGAAAACGGAGAGGTAAACGTATACGCGCAAAAAACTATAGCTGAAACCGTTACGGACAGCTTTTTGGAAATGACACTTGAACAGGCGCGTGAAATAAACCCCGCGTACAATTTGGGCGATGTGGTGGATTTTATAGTAACACCGAAAAACTTCGGCAGAATAGCCGCTATGGCCGCAAAACAGGTGGTTGTGCAAAAATTTAAAGAAGCGGAGCGAAACAACCTGTTTAACGAATTTATAACCAAGGAGCGCGAGGTTGTAACAGGCATAATACAGCGCAAGGATAAAAAGAATTACATTTTAACCCTCGGCAAGGCGGACGCGCTGTTGCTCCCGTCGGAACAGGTGCCGGGCGAGGAATTTGTGTTCGGAACAAGAATTAAAGTATATGTAACCGAGGTTAAGCAAACCACAAAAGGCCCGCAAATAAATGTTTCCCGCACCCACCCGGAACTTGTTAAAAGGCTTTTTGAGCAGGAAGTGCCGGAAGTTCACGACGGCACGGTTGAAATAAAATCCATATCCCGCGAGGCGGGTTCGCGCACAAAAATTTCGGTATTATCCAAACGCGAAGGGGTAGACCCCGTTGGAGCGTGCGTTGGGCCGGGCGGGCAAAGAGTAAATATTATTGTTGCGGAGCTTCGGGGGGAAAAAATAGATATTATAAAATACAACCCGGACGCGCACGAATATATAGCGGCGGCTCTTGCGCCAAGCAAGGTTGTAACCGTAATTACAAACGAAAACGATATGACGGCAAAGGTTGTTGTGCCGGACCATCAGCTATCGCTTGCCATTGGTAAGGAAGGGCAGAATGTGCGCCTTGCGGCAAGGCTAACCGGCTGGAGGATAGACATTAAAAACGAAACAAGCGCCAAAAATTCGGGTTTTCTTAACATATATGAAGACGAGGATGCCGAAGAGGAAGAATATGATAACGCCGATTATGAAGAATTTTACGGCGACGGCGAAAATGTAGAAGACGGCACAGGCGAAAACGCCGGCTACGAAGAATTTTACGGCGACGGCGAAAATGAAGAAGACGGCACGGGTGATAACGCCGGCTACGAAGAATTTTACGGCGGCGGCGAAAATGAATACGATGAAATATACGGCGAGGAAACCGAAAGCGAATAGTTTAGGGGTTGCATTATGAAAAAAAGAAAAATACCGTTAAGAAAATGCACCGGATGCCAAGAGATGAAAGAAAAAAAACAGCTAATACGTGTTGTTAAAAGTGAAAACGAAGGGTTTTCGCTGGATTTTACGGGTAAGAAATCCGGACGCGGCGCATATGTATGCCCCGATGTTTCGTGCCTTGAAAAAGCGCGAAAGCAAAAGGGTCTTGAAAGGTCGTTCGAATGCGCTGTGCCGCCGGAAATATACGACATGTTAAGAGATGAGCTAATAAAAAATGGATGCTAAAAAAATTTCATCATTAATCAGCTTGTGTGCAAGAGCAAGAGGGCTTGTATCAGGGGAAACAGCCTGTGAGAACGCGATAAGTCATAACAAGGCAAAGCTTATTATAGTAAGCGCCGACGCGTCAGAGAACACATATTCAAAATTCAGTAAAAAGGCGTTTTATTATGAAGTAAACCTTGTCAGGTACGGATTTAAGGAGGAATTGGGGAAGAATATTGGTAAGGCGGCAAAATCCGTTATTGCGGTAACAGACTGTGGTTTTGCGCGAACGTTAACGGAACTTCTGCGCGAACTGATTTAAGGAGGAATTTATATTGGCAAAAATAAAAGTATATGATTTAACTATGGAAACAGGGCTTGGCTTTAAGGATTTAAAAGATAAATTTGCGGATTTGGGCATTGCGGTAAAAACCCCTATGGTTATGGTAGATACCGAAGACGCGGATAATCTTCGTGAGTATATTAAAACCGGAAAAGCGGTTAAAATAAAAAAAGCCGAAAACGCTTCGGATACAGCTCGCGATGTTAAAAAACCGCCCGAAACTCCAAGAATTATTCCTAAACTTACAATGGTAACAGACAGCGGAAATTCCGAAGAAAAAAAAGCGGAAAAAGAAGACGCTCCTGCTGAAAAAAAGAAAAGAAAAGCGTCCGAAAAATCGGGAAAAGGCGTTAAGGGTAAAACCGAGGCGGATACTCAGGCAATTAAGCCTGCGGAAATTTCCCTGCGCGAGGCGGAGGCAATAGCGGCTGCTGCCTCTAAAGCGGTATCGGGTAAAGGCGACGAACAACCTGTTGTTATATCCGCGCCTGACCAAACTAAACAAGCGGAGGCAGAGCAAAGCGAGGTTAAGCAGACCGAAGTTAAGCGAAGCGAAGTTAAACAGGCCGAGGTTAAGCAAACGGAGGCTTCACAGGCGGAAGTTAAAACGGCGGAAGTTTCGCAAACAGACGCCGCCAGGCAAGAGAATTTTGAAAGCGCAATCATAAAACAAACGGAACCCAAACATACGCAAGAATCTCTACCCGACACAAAATCTTCGGTAACGAAATTAGCAGAGGCTCAACTTATGGACAAAAACACGACGGCGGTTTTACCGGAAGCGGAAAAGCAAGCGGCGAAACCTGAAAAAGCCGATATACCGCAAGCAGCGGCAAAAGCGGACACAAAAGATGAAATTAAACCAGGCGAAAGCAAAACCGGAACCGGTGAAATTAAGGCTGAACAAAAACAAAGAAGCGACAAACAACGCCAAAGAAACGATAAAAACCAACCCTACGCGGAAAGGCAAAAATCCGGAGAGGGAAAAACCGGCGAGGGCAGAACGGGTGACGGCAGAACCGGCGGCGACAGAACCGGTGAAGGCAGACCATACGGCGACCGTCAGAGAACCGGCGACGGCAGGGGCAGTGACGGCAGAGGCGGCGGCGACAGACCATACGGCGACCGTCAGAGAACCGGCGACGGCAACAGAAGCGGCGACAGACCATACGCAGACCGTCAAAGAACCGGCGACGGCAGAGGCAGTGACGGCAGAAACGCCGGCGACAGGCCATACGGCGACCGTCAGAGAACCGGCGACGGCAACAGAGGCGGCGACAGACCATACGGCGACCGCCAAAGAACCGGCGACGGCAGAAGCGGCGATAAGCCATTTGGCGACCGCCGCCGCGACGATAGGCCAACCGGAGACAGGCGAGGTGCTGCCGGCGATAAACGAGGCATGGACGATATAAAACTGCGTCTTGAAAAGGCTTCGGCGGATACGAAACTTCGAACCGAAAAACCGGCGGAAATCAGGCCGCGCAAAAAGGACCAGGATAAACCCCGCGCCGACCACGATATAGAGGCGAAGCCGCGCAAAAAAGGAATTGAAGTTAAAACCTTTACCGACGACGGCGAACAGGCAAGGCTTAAGAAAAAGAAAGCGGACGCCAAAGGAAAAACTACCGGCGGCAAAACGGCGGATGTTAAACCGGATTTATCCAAAAAACCGTCGCCGCAGAAACCTTCGGACGCCGCAAAAACCAGAAAGAGAATACGTTTGGCAAGAGAAGAGGAAGCCGCTGCGGCTTTAGACGAGGAAATAAAAGTACTGCGCATTCCAAAATCCATTGCCATAACCGAGTTTTCCGCAATGATGGGAATGTCGGCAACGGAACTTGTTAAGGAGCTTTTCCTTAAAAAGAGCATGATGGTTAACATGAACCAGAGCATAAGCTACGAAACGGCATCCGAAATTGCCGAAGAACACAATTATATAACCGAAGAATCCGAAGATGTTGATATTTTGGAAAAATTCTTCGAAGGCGAGGCAGAGGAGGATTCCGAGGCAGACCTTAAAACCCGCCCGCCGGTTGTTGTTGTTATGGGGCATGTTGACCACGGCAAAACGTCGCTGCTTGACGCGATACGCCAAACCAGCGTAACCGTTGGCGAAGCCGGGGGCATAACCCAGCATATAGGAGCGTATACCGTTGCAATTTCCGGAAAGGAAATAACATTTTTGGATACGCCCGGCCACGAGGCTTTTACCGCCATGCGTATGCGCGGCGCTCAGGTTACGGATATAGCGGTGCTTGTTGTGGCCGCGGACGACGGCGTTATGCCTCAAACAATAGAGGCTATTAACCACGCCAAGGCAGCCGGAGTGGATATCATTGTTGCTATAAACAAAATAGACAAACCTTCCGCAAATCCGGACAGGGTTAAGCAGGAGCTTACCGAATACGGGCTTTTGGTGGAGGATTGGGGCGGAGATATCATCTCGGTTCCGGTATCGGCAATTAAAAAGGAAGGGCTTGACACCCTGCTTGAAATGATACTGCTCGTTGCGGATATGAAAGAGCTTCGCGCCAACCCGAAAAAAAGCGCCCGCGGTACGGTTATTGAAGCTGCGCTGGATAAAGGGCGCGGCCCGGTGGCGACGGTTTTGGTGCAAGACGGCACAATACGCGTCGGCGACCCTGTTGTTGCCGGTTCCACCTACGGCAAAATACGAGCTATGACCGACGATAAGGGCAACAAGGTAAGAGAAGCGGGCCCGTCCGTACCGGTTGAAATTTTAGGCTTATCCGACGCGCCGCTTGCGGGGGATTTATTCTATGTTGCCAAAAACGAACGCCAGGCTCGCCAGTTATCCGAATCCGTTGTGGCGAAAGGCCGACAGGATATGCTTAAAGAAACTCCGCAGAAAATTTCGCTGGACGATTTATTCAGCCAAATTCAGCTTGGCACGGTTAAGGACCTTAATATTGTTATTAAGGCGGATGTGCAAGGTTCTGTTGAAGCGGTTAAAAACAGCCTGGAAAAACTTTCGAACGAGGAAGTTCGTATACGCGCAATCCACGGCGGCGTGGGCGCTATAACCGAAAGCGACGTTATGCTTGCAAGCGCGTCCAACGCCATAATAATAGGCTTTAACGTTAGGCCGGACGCAACGGCAAAATCCATTGCCGAAGCGGAAAAGGTGGACGTTCGCCTGTACCGCATTATCTACAACGCGATAGAGGATATAACCGCCGCCATGAAGGGTATGTTAGACCCTGTGTTTGAGGAAAAGGTTATAGGCCAGGCGCAGATAAGGCAATTGTTTAAAGCTTCCGGCGTTGGAACAATTGGCGGAAGTTATGTAACAAGCGGAAAAATTACGCGAAGCGCAAGTATAAGAATTGTCCGGGACGGCAAGGTTGTATATGAAGGTGTGCTGGACGCTCTGCGCCGCTTTAAGGATGATGTAAAAGAAGTTCTTTCCGGTTACGAATGCGGGCTTACCTTCAACAAGTTTAACGACATTAAAGAGGGCGACGTTGTTGAGGCATTTGTTATGGAAGAAATACCAAGATAATAAATTAAGGCATATATCAACCGGCGGAAAAATCACCGCCGGTTGATATATGAGTTTTGGAAAAGAACGTTTGCCTTGGCAAAGCGCGAAAGGAATGCAAAACATGAACAAAACAAGGTTAATAAGGGTAAACGATGAAATTTTGAAAGAAACCGCGCAAATTATTCGCGGCGAATTAAAAGACCCGCGCCTTCAAAGCATGGTTACGGTAACCAGAGTAAATACCACAAACGATTTAAAGTACAGCAAAATATATGTAAGTGTTATGGGAACGGAAGAGGAAAAAGCTTCGGCGCTTGTCGCGCTTAAAAACTCCGCGGGGTTTATAAGGAAGCAAATTGCGGCAAGGATAAACCTGCGGGTAACACCGGAGATAAGTTTTATTGAGGATACCTCGCTGGACGAAGGCTACCGCATGGGAAAAATTTTGGATTCGCTGAAGCGGCGGGACGCTTCGGAAAATTCGCATTCGCTGAAGCAGCAAGATACCTCAGAAATTTAAATTTGCGGGAGAATATATGGGTAAAATTTTTGATAAAGTTATAAGCGGCGGTTTTTTTGTAATTGCCGGTCATACCAACCCGGACGGGGATACCATTGGCGCGTGTTTTGCCGCCGCGTTGTGCCTTGCTAACGCAGGTAAAAAGGCGGCGGTTTTGCTTGAGGAAATTAACGAGCGTTACAGCGTTATTCCGGGAAGCGAATTTTTGTATCGCGGTGATATAAAAGAGCTTAACCCCGACGTTTTTATCGCGCTGGATTGCGGCGACAAAGAGCGGCTTGGGCAATTTGCCAAAGTTTTCGACCGTTCGGGTTATACCGTATGTATAGACCACCACATAAGCAACACCGGTTTTGCGGACCATAACCATATTGAACCGGGGATTTCATCCACTTGTGAAATAATATACAAGATAATAAAAAAGCATTTCTATATTGACGAAAAAATCGCTTCGGCGCTTTACGCCGGTATAGCGGACGATACCGGAGGGTTTTGCCACAGCTACGCCTCCGCCGATACTTACGAAATTGCAAGCGAATTAGTAAAATACAAAATACCGTTTAGCAAAATTTACAACGAAATTTTAAACGCCCATTCAATGCGTGAGGTATACGCGCTTAAAAAAGTTATTGAAAATATAGTGGAGCTTCCCGAAAAGCAAATAACCTACAGCAAGGTTACGCTTAAAGAAATGGAATTAGCCGGAATAACGCACAAGGATTTTGAGGGAACCGCAGGGTACTTGGTTAATATACGCGGCGTAAGAGCGGCATTTTTCGTTTGGGAAACGCCGGATGGAACCTGCCGGATATCGCTTCGCTCGAAGGACGTTAACGTATCGGATGCCGCTTCAAAACTTGGCGGCGGCGGGCATTTTAACGCGGCGGGCGCAACAAGCAAAAAACCGCTTGAGGAAACCGTGCGGGATGTTTTAGAAGCGCTGGAGGTTAACTTATGACGCCGTCTATCGGGGTAATAAATATTTATAAGGAAAAAGGCTACACTTCCCACGATGTTGTAAATGTTGTGCGCAGAATTCTGCGTCCGGTGTACGGCAAAATAAAGGTTGGGCACACCGGTACGCTTGACCCTATCGCCGAGGGCGTGCTGCCGGTATGTATAGGCAAGGCAACAAAAATAGCGGGTCTGTTGCAAAGTGACGACAAGATATATAAAGCGCTTATGCGTTTGGGTATAACAACGGATACGCAGGATATAACGGGAAGTATAACCGCACAAAGAAAAATAGAATGCGATGAAGATACGCTGAAACAAGTTGTATCTTCTTTTTATGGAAAACAAAAGCAAACCCCGCCCATGCATTCGGCGGTGAAAATTAACGGGCGAAAGCTGTACGAAGCCGCGCGGGCAGGCATAGAAATTGACAGGCCGCAAAGGGAAATATTTATTTACAGCATAGAGGTTAATAATTTTAACACGGATACAGCGGAGCTTGCAGTTAACTGCGGCAAAGGCGCGTACATACGAACGCTGATAAACGATATCGGCGAAAAATTGGGGTGCGGCGCGTGTATGCAGGAGCTTTTACGGGTAAAGGCGGGAATGTTTGACGTAAGAGACAGCATTAAGCTTGGCGAATTGCAGGCATTGGCGGATACGGGAGATGTTTCGCCCGTTATAAAACCGATTAAAACTACCCTTAATTACCGGAAAATTAACGCGGTTGCCGAGGCGGATAAACATCTTTTAAACGGAAATTCTATAAGCGCCGGTTTGACAAATTGCCCCGAAGATATTATCGAAGAGGAAAAATATTTTATAAGCAATTCCCTGGGTGAAATTGTTGGAATTTTCAAAGCGGAAAACGTATCCGGCTTGATGGTTTTAAAACCGGAAATTATGCTGATTTGAATATCTGCTTATTATACGGAGGTTATATGCAGCACATTACCGATAAAAATTTCAATATAGATTGCAAAACCGCCGCCGCCATAGGAAAGTTCGATACCCTGCACTTGGGGCATCAGGCGTTAATTTCGGAAATTGCGAATTTTGCCGCCAAAAACGGCCTGAAAACGGTGGTGTTTTCCTTTAACCCAAGCCCGGCGGAATTCTTTGGCGGTAAAAAATGCGCAAATATTTTAACCGCAGACGAAAAACTTCATATTCTCGCAAAAATGAAAACTGTGGATTATTTTATTGAATATCCGTTTGATTATGAGTTTTCTCAAATTTCCCCGTTTGGTTTTGTTAAGGATATAATGCTCGGCAAACTGAACTGCAAGTTTATTGCCGCAGGGGATAGTTACCGGTTTGGGAAAAACCGCGCCGGAACGGCTGGATTGCTAAAGGAAATTTCCGAAAGTTTGGGGATATCGGCGAAAATTATCCCGCCGCTTTGTTATAACGGCGAAGAAATCAGTTCGTCCCGAATAAGAAAGCTTATCGCGTCCGGTAAATTTGAGGATGCGCAAAAGCTTATGGGCAGAGCGTATTTTATAAGCGGAATTGTTGAGGGCGGCAAAAAAATAGGAAGGTCTTTAGGTTTTCCCACCGTCAACCTTAAAATACCGCCCGCAAAATTTGTTCCGGCGGACGGCGTTTACTTGGCAAACTGCACCATAAACGGCACAACATATCCGGCGGTTTCAAATATCGGCAGTAACCCCACGTTTAACGAAGCCGAGAAAAAATGCGAGACTTTTATTATGGATTTTAACGGGAATTTGTACGGGCAAAAAATAACCGTCAATTTCCTTAAATTTATTCGCGGCGAGAAAAAATTCACTTCCGCCGAGGAGTTAAAAAGGCAAATAGAGGACGATGTTAAACACGCAAAATCATGGTATTTACGCTAATCAATGTTCACCGCCCGCAATATACGTGCGCATACTATACGCGCGCACACTCATAGTTGTTCGTTTCCTGCGGACGGCTAAATATCTGCGTGCGCACGCATAGCTATTTCCTCTGCGCGTTCGGTTACGGATTGCGCAATTAAGGCGCGGCGTTTCTCGTCTACCTCCTCCGATTCGGAAAATATCTCAATAATTTCGTTCTTAAAACCATTCAGTAAATCAATATTAAACCAGCCAAGGTCGGTAACAAGTTTTATCTGTTCGCCGTGAGTTTTGCGAAACGGCTTGCTTTCCGTGTTTTCGCCAACGCGCTGCGTGTTGTACCAAAGCGACGTACCGCTGTCGAATACCGGGACAAGTCCCAACCATTCCAATGTATCGGAATTGCGCACACATCCGAAATTGTTCAAATGCCTGTCCTCATTGGCAATAATATAATCAACTGTCAGCATTTTGTTAAGTGCCGTTTCAACGCCGGGTACGCCCAGCTTTTCACAGCACATAAGAAAATGATCCCTTAAATTTCGGCTGTTCGGCTGTTTTAGCGTTTTAACTATCCGCCAAGCCGGAATTAGTTCCGTATCCGGCGTAATAAAATTTTCGCACAGGCAAAAAGGCTCTTTTTTATTGGCCGCGAGCTCATATTCAACATGGCGTATGTTTAGCCTGCGCATCAACCGGCTTGCTATAACCTCGTTAAACGGTTCCTGCTTGTAAACTCCGCTGCCGCCCTTCATTAAGTACCGCTTGCCATCCGCAATAATCCACCTTTTTTTAAGCCACCCGTCCGAGGTGTTATCCGGAGATATTAAATCAACACCACCGGGGTTTTGCGGCTCGTGTCCGAATAAAATATCGCCCATATCCTCTGAAAAACCGTTTTGAAAAAAATTTACGTTTTCCCATAAAAGCCCGGAGTTTTTCGGCTTTAACCAGTATTGGTCCGAAAGGGAAAGCCCGAAGCCCTTTTCCAAAAGAAGAACAGGCGAAGACAGGCCGATACTTAAAAGCGCGGCGTCCAGCCCTAAACGGCTTGCGGGAATACAGCGCCCAAGCCACCAATCGTTCAAATCCTTCCGGTTTACACCGCTTTTCGATAAGCCGATACCCGGCGGCAGACGGCGCGTATCGTAAACATCCCGCAGTTTCGATATATATCCTGTTTTACTAATTGCTATATCCGCCGCGGGTATATTTTTATGCATCAGGGTATATTCCAATTTATGTGCCCCCAATCAAAACCTTCAGTATAGAACAGAAGCTTATTCATAAAGAAATTATAACCGAAATTGCAAAATATTCAACGTTTTTTGCAAGGCGAAGAAGTTTCCGGCCTGCAAAGAGCACTTGAATCAGTTTGCTGATTTAATATCCACATTAACAATCGGCACAATTCTTATTCCTTCAAATGCTTCATCCCAATTTCCCGATATTTTTGAATAAAGCTCATAATTATACTTTCTTAGCGTTTCCAAAAACCCGTATGCATCCGTTTTGTATTCCTTTTGCAGAAGCCGGGCGGTTGCCTTTATTTCGTCTTCAATTTCGGTTTCAAATATTTCGGAAATTTCAGATAATTCGTAATGCGATGCGTTATTAGCGTTTTCCGTCTGCCTCTCCACATTATTTAATGAAACGTAATCTAATAAATCCTCATATAATTGCCCGTTTGCATTAATTGAAATCTCCGCTATAATTTCGCCGCCAGTTTCGTATATTGAAATTATCCTCTTAATTTTGCCAAGCTTAACCGCTGCGGTTTTTCCGTTATATTTCGCGCTTAATTCTCTGCCGTCGAAATTCCCGCATACCCATATATAGCCGTTTAACGAATCGCCGCTAAGGTGCCCTGCCCAGCGGTAATCCTTTATTGCCGCGGCTTCGCCAAATAGCGGCTTTTCGTTTTCCGCGCTTATAACCGGCAGCAGATTATCTCCCGAAGAACTGAATTTGCGAAGAAGCTCGCCAAGCGTGCATTCTATGCCATTATTGCCGGTGTCCTTTTTATAAAAGCGGGCGGTAAAAATACCGATGTCCGGAACCTCGTTTATAATGCTTTCGGCGCTTCCTTCCGATGCAAGCACAATAATTTTTTTACTGATATCATCGTTTTGCGAAAGTGCTCCGAGCGTTTGCGAAAACAGCGCCCTATCCTCCAAAACAGCACGCGAAACAATACATGCCTTTACGTGCCCGAAATAAGGGTTGTGGCTTGAACGTATTCCGCTTTGATAAAAGGCTTCGGTTAAAGACGGCGCGGTTATGATTTCGTACGCTTTATTGTTGCTGCTTGCATCATCCGTGTTGCCGAAAAACGCGTATTTAATCGTAACTTTAAATTTATCAATATCTTCGCCGCCTTTAAATACTTCATTGCTTTCTCCGCCGTCCGCTTTATCTATTCCTATTGCTGTTACAAACTTGCGCTTATCCGGCGCTTCGGCGTTTTCGCATGAAACAAGAAATGCGCTGACTGCGGTAGCTAAAATAAAAAATGTGAAAATTTTTAAAATGCGGTTTTTGTCTTTACAGTTTCCTTCTTTTCCGTTTTTAGCTTTTCCATTTTTAGCTTTGGCGTTTTTAGCTTTGGCGTTTTCGTATTTTCTGTTTTCTACTTTGCCGTTTTCCCCTTTGCCGCTTTTCCCCTTGCGCAGTTTTACGGCAATCAGTACAGTTAGCGGAAAAACAAGCATAAAAAATAATCCCGCTGTTAAATGCAGAATTTTACGAATTTCGTACACATGTTGTAAATCCCTTGGAATAAGCGAAACAAAAAACACAGCCGCCGACGAAAAAAAAGTGTAAACGCCGCGTTTTCCCTTTTTTACAATTTCAAAAAGCAAATGCCTTGTATAAAAAATATACGCGCTTATAAACATGAAACCGGAAACAATCCAAAACCCGGCGGAAATAGCGTCCTGCCTTTCAACAAAACTGCCGGGTAAGCTTACCGCGTTAAACATATCCGAAACCGCCCACATATTCCGCGCTGTTTGCGGATATCCGAACGCGCATATCGTTATAACCGTTACAAAACACATTAAAACTCCGGTTAAAATAACCGCTCCTATTGCGGATTTCCTGAGTTTTTCACGCTTTACGGCAAACATTTGGGATATAAGGCAAAGCTCCAACGCGGTAAACGCGGCAGAATTTATTAAACCGCCTTTAAGTAAATCTTTCGGTTCTGCTGTTAAAACTGGAAGAATGTTTGTATAATCGGTTTTTAAAGCTGTGTAGAGCAAAACCGCGCAAGTGGGCAGAAAAACCGCGAGAAATAAAAGTTCGGCAAGGCGGGCTCGTGTTTCTATGCCGAAAGACGCGGCATAGAACGATAACAAGATAAAAAGCATCGCGATAACATATAAAGGCGTGCGTGCAAGCAGCGTATGCTTTATCATCTCACTGCTTATGCGAAGCTGTAGCGCGGCGGTTACAATAAGTTTGCCCGCAAACAGCGCACATATCAAATACGCCACAGGTTTTGAAATAATACCGACAAGGCTTGCCGAAAAAGAATGCCCAATAATAACGCGCCCAAGCGAGGTTATAAGAAAAACCGAAAGCAGAGCAAATAATACGGATATTAGCGCGGCAATCCACGCGTCCTGCTTGGCAAATTGCGCCGCTTGTGCGGGAAGGGATAAAACGCCCGTACCAAATACATTCATAACAAACAAAATTTGAAATTGCCTTGCGGAGATTTTTTCATTTGCAGCTTGCATTTATTAGCCTCTTTTGTTGTTTAATTTCCGGTAATATTTCATATTCAGCCTCAAATTCGTAATTCAATATACGCCTATCTTTCACATTCAGCCTCACACTCGACATTCTATTTCCGGCTATCCTTCATATTCATCCTCACGCTCTGCGCCTTATTAGCGAAAATCGGCCTTTTACGCATAAAAAACAGCGGTACGCGGAAAACGGAATCCTTTATATCCGTGTAACCGTTTAAATCCGGCGACGAAAACGGGAAGGTATACGGCACGCCAAAGCTTTTTAAGCTTGCCAAATGCGCAAGCACCAAAATACAGGCTAACCAAAACCCAAACATACCGAGGAAACACGAAGCAATCAGAATAAAATATTTGGTAAGGCGTATTCCGGAGGTAAAGGAACTTGTGGGCACGGTAAAGGCGGCTATACCGGTAAGCGCAACCACAATTACAACTATAGGGCTTACAAGCCCGGCTTCCACAGCAGCCTGCCCCAAAATTATACCTCCCACAATACCTATTGTGGAGCCTATCGCTCCCGGCAGACGGATTCCCGCCTCGCGGATAAGTTCGAACGCCAAATCCATAACCAATACTTCGAACGCGGCGGAAAGAGGTATGTTTTGGCGAGCCTCCGCCATTTTTAAAATAAGGGGAGTTGAAATCATAGAAGGGTGATAAACCGCCGCCGCAATGTACGCGCCCGGAAGCACACAGGAAATAACCGCCGCCGCAAGCCTGAGTAAACGCAAAAAACTCATGATATGCCATCTTTCGTAATAATCCTCCGAGGATTGAAAAAAAACGCCGAGTGTGGCGGGAACTATCAAAACAAAAGGCGAATTATCCGTAACAATAACAATGCGCCCTTCTAAAACGGCGGAAGCCGCTTTATCCGGACGCTCAGTTACCTGAATTTGCGGGAAAGGCGAAAAGCGGCTGTCTTCAATAAGCTGGGCGATATATCCGCTGTCTTGCACCGCGTCAATATTTATTTTGCTAATCCTGCTTTTTACCTCGTTAAGAATTTGCGGCCTTACAACATCTTTTATATAAACAAGCGCCAAATCCGTTTGGCTGCGTTTGCCCACTTTAAGCTGGTTAATTTTAAGGTTTGCATCCCTTACCCGGCGGCGTATAAGCGCGGTATTAAACCGAAAAACCTCGCTGAACGCCTCTTTGGAGCCGTAAACCACAACCTCTGTTTCGGCTGTTGTAACGCCCCGGTTTGGGTAGCCTTTGCTTGAAACAAGAACGGCCTTTGCGCTGCCGTCTATAAAAACAGCGGCGTCTCCCGACATAATTGCGGTAAAAATGGCGCCGAAATCGTCCGCTTCGCGTATATCCGCGCGTGTCATACCCTCGTTTTTCAGGTGTTCAAACACGCCGATGTCCCGGCTTTCAGGTTCGGAGCTTATATTCCAAGCACGCGCTATAAGCGGCATCATAATTGTGCGGTCTATTACATCGGCGTTTACGAGCATATCAATGTAAATTACAAAAATACCAATTTGCCCGTTTGCGACGGGAAACTTCCGGGAAACAATATCGCCGCAACCGCTGAAGGTTTCGTTTACATGCGCGATGTTCTGCGATAATGCAGAGAAAACTTTCATATTGCCGCCGCCTTTCGGAGCGTTTTATCCTTAGGATTCGCAATATATAAAAATTTATTCTTTTATTTCCTCCCGCCTGTTTTAAACTTTACCGCTCCAAGCAGTTTATTAAGCGCTTCGGACTGCGCGGCAAGTTCCCTTGAAGCGGCCGCGTTTTCGTCCGCCATAGAGGTGTTGTCTATTACGCCCGCGTTAAATTCGTTCATGCCTTGCGTAATTTCGTTAACGTCTTCTTTTTGCCTTATGGAAGCTTTAGATATAAGCGAAACAAGCTCGGAAACGGAATTTATGTTTTCAATTATCCTAAGCAGAGCATCGGAAGTTGATTTGGCTGTTTCGGCGCCTTCGTTTACGCATTTTAAAGTTTCCTCTATAAGCTCCTGCGACTGGTGCGCCGCTTCCAAACTCCTAGAGGCAAGGCTTCGCACTTCTTCCGCAACAACGTTAAAACCTTTTCCGTGTTCGCCCGCTCTTGCGGCTTCAACGGCGGCGTTAAGCGCCAAAAGGTTTGTTTGGGAAGCAATACCGTCTATAATATTAATAATTTTGGCGATATTGTTTGCCGCGTCCTTGATGGAATCCATACTTACAAGCATTTTATGCATTTGCTCACTGCCGTTTGCCGCGTTCTGCTTCGAAAGCGAAGAGATATTTTCCGCTTCGCCCGCGTTTTCCGCGTTTTCGCGCCCGTTGCGGTCTATTTCGGAAACGCTTGCGGATAATTGATGTATTGTTTCCTGCTGAACATTCGCGTT
>JAISVZ010000071.1 GCA_031271295.1 Clostridiales bacterium
ACCGAATGTGATATAAAAAATATAAAAGTTACAACAAGTTACGACTATTATATTTTTAAAGCACTGTACGAGGTTCAGGAAAACTCACAGTTGTTAGAAAGTTAGCGCTGCCGAAAACAGGCAGTAAGGGGACGTTTCTTTGAATAAAGCGGAATGCGGGCAAACAGATATATGAGCATGTGAATGAAAGGAATGATATTAATGCGAGTTAACGGAAAAAAGATATTTGCCGCGGTTGTAGCTGCAATGTTGTTAATAATTAACAACGCCGTGTATGCCATTGATTTAGCAATTCCCGGAAGCAATCAGGTTTTTATACCTCAGGATAAAGCGGCTTTACTTCCGGAATTAAGTGTCGTTGTTCCTACCACTATAGATTTTGTAATTGCTCCTTTCGCAAACGGTGATACCGGGCAAATTACTTCTGAAACTTGTCAGTTTTATAATGAAGGTAATATGGATGTGCTTGTAACTTTTACGGAAATGTCCTTCATTATGGCAGAAGATGCGCATGTTATTCCGCTTATTAGTCAAGCTGATATTAACCCCGAATCAACCGAAAAAGAAATATTTATGCAGCTTGATTTTGGGCGGGAGGATATACCGCCTGTAATTTTAACAGACATTTCGCGCACGGTTAACCCCTCAGTTGTGCTTTCCGCCGCAGGTGCAGAAGGTTCACTGCTTTCGCTCAATTTAACAGGCAGTGTTAACAGTATGCCTAACCCTCAGTGGCAGGATGGGGATGTTAAAATCAAACTATCTTATCACATTGAAGCAATATATGTTGAAAATGAAGTGAATGAGGTTTACCCATTATATGAAGGCAACGAAACAAATTACAACGAATCTTACGAAGATTTTGCGGAAGAACCTGAACCCGATTCAAGTGTTCAGGCTGATAGCGAGGCAAATTTACCCGAACCGATTGAAAATGACGAACTTGCGGAAATACCTGAACCGATTGAAGAACTTGAACCCGATTCAAGCGTTCAGGCTGATAGCGAGGCAAATTTACCCGAATCGGTTGAAGCACCCGAACCGGATGAAAACTCCGAGCCGGATTTAATTAAACCAACAGACGAACCGGAAGAACCGCGTCCAACTGATGAATTTGCGGAAGAGGTTTTGCAGGAAGTTAATGTTGCTGAACCCATTACTGAACCTATTGAAGAACACGTCGAACCGGACGGCAGCACAACGGGCAGTCAATCACCGCTTTTATAGTGGTTGAAATATTTGTACACAAGATAAATGGCAAATAGAAAAATATGAAGAAGAAAAGAGGTGTTAGGGACAATTGTTAAAAAAAGCAACAATGATGTAAACAACAAGAAAAAAAGTATGAGTTTGCTTATTATAATACTGCTTATTACTTTAATAGCGGCAGTCGGCGTACTAATCTATCTTCAACTCTCACGTAATTCGAATATAGCAAACAACGAGACAAACGCAGAAAGTAATCTTATACAAAGAGGCACTACAGACAAACCGGAACGTCCGGTTTTAGGCGGGCAGGGTGTTGTTCTTACCGAGGAAAACTACGAAATGGTTATGGAAGAACTAAACACACCCAGTTCGGACAAATATTACACGGTCAATATGTCGTCAATATGGGAATTTGATACTTGGGATACACCTTCAAGTAAAGCTTACGTGAGTAACAGCGAAAAAAACTCGCGAACTGTCTATATTGATCTGTATCTGACCGATGAAGATGGTGAAATAACGGATCTTGTTTATTCTTCGCCATATATACCATTAGGCGAAACACTGCGCAACTTTGCGCTGGATAGAGAAGTTCCGGCAGGGCAGCACAATGTAAAAGCTGTGTTTACTCTTGTTGATGATGAATTCAACGAGGTAACAACAGTAACAGTCGGTACAAAATTACTGATAAAAAATTAAAAAAAGAAAGGTGATTCGCTATGAAAAAATCATTAGCAATTATTCTCGTTTTGGTACTAAGCTTGTCGTTAAGTTTTAACGCTTATGCAGGCACAATTAATGGCGACGGCAATATTAACTGGACAGATCCGGAGGATATTCATGTAGATGTTTTTGAGGTAACCGTTCCTACAGACGCTGCGTACAATTTTGTGATTGACCCGCTTAATGTGGCGGGATTGGAAGTGGGAGGCACACTTACTCAGCCGCAAAATGATTACAAAATTATATTTGGCGATGATGTGGCGCTTAAGGTCCACAGTACAAGTTCGTTTGACCAGCTTTTAACAGTTGATGCAAAGTTTGTAGATGGAGGTTCCGACGGTACGCAGGCTGCGATTGCTACATCGCTTAACGACATTACGGTAAACAGCGCTTATGATGACGGCAGTGAGGAAATAAAACCTACCATTTTGGCCCAAGTTGTGTCTAACACGGTCGCAGTAGACGCCGACTTTGACAGCGATTTTTCCGGTACGGTTGGACGCGCAATAACAGCCGCCGGAACCAAATTAGAGTACTTAATTGAAGCAAGTGAATATGAGAACGTTGTTGCCTCTACTCCTATAGTTGAAGGAGAAAAGGTTATTGTGTGGGAACCCAAAATTTTGGATACTGAAAAAGGTGACGGCACACTTATCTATGTAACCGGTACTGTAAGTAAAAAAGGCGATTGGTCTTCCTACGCACCTACAGTAGATAAATCTGAAGATGAAAATGATCCGTCAAAGTGGACGCTTGTTGACCCTGTAAGGACACTCAAAATTGAAGTTATATACACTCCGGCTGAAGTTGTATGGGGAGATGGAGATGGAGCTACATTTGCCGAAGCTAAGTATGAAGATATCGCAGCCGCTAAAACTGGAAATGCTTTTGTAACCGGTGCTTATGCGTTACTTGATGCTGTCCGTGAAAGCGCCGTTCAAATTACAGGGAACATTTCCAATGATCCTGGTATTACCGCTAAGGTTGCTGGCGGCGGCCCGCGTACCTATACGTTTGCTAATAACGCTGTTGAAACAATAAGCGTTAACCGTGGAGATTTTGTTGCAGGTTCGACGTATTTTACACTTCAGTTGGCAGGTCTTGTTTCCACTGCTCCTGTTATCACGTTAACTAATGCAAGCGGCGGTAGCAGAGCAATGATTTCAGGTGATGAATACGACTATACAAATGCAACAGATGCAAGTTTGAATGCTACTCTTGTTGTGAAAAAGCTTCCTGATACCGGAAACTCGGCTGTAATTGAAATTAAAAATAGCTCAGGGTCGTCTTCGTTTAAGGTTACTGTAAACCTCACGGGAGCATGGAAATCAGAGACACCGTGATGCAGACAATAGTAAATATTTAGTTTAAGCAAAGATTTGCCAACCCCCTTCGGCGCAAACCGAAGGGGGTTTTAAGGAAAATAAAATGATAGGTCACTTGTGAAGGTTAAGTTACGGAGGGGGTTGCTGTTTGAAGAAAGCAGTGATTTTGTTTCTTCCTTATAAATATGCTATGGCTGACAGTTTGGAAAGTATATGGTTTGCGGCCTTAGAAGCTTCGGCTTGCGAAGTTAAAATATGCCCCATACCTTATTATGATAAGCTTCCTAACGGTAGTTTTGGGGATTTGCATGATGAATATGATTTCTACGACAAAACACTTCCATTAGTAAAATGGCGAGATTTAAATATAGAAGAGTTAAAACCGGATGCAATATTTATCCACAATCCTTACGATGCAGGGAACAAGGTAACAAGCGTACACCCGGATTTTTACGCTAAACGGCTTAGAAAATCAACGAAAACTCTTTGTTATGTGCCATATTTTGTGGTGGGTCAGGATACAGTTTCGCCAGATTTAGCAATAAATTCAGCGGTTTTGTACTCTAACAAAGTTTTTGTTCAATCCGAAAAAATTCGAAAATCTTACATTGATAATATTACCTATTATGAAGCGGAAAACAAATGCAAGGGCGTGTTTGGGAATTTGGAAACCAAAATTGTTGCTCTTGGAAGCCCGAAATTTGATAAGGTTTTTGATTCTATACCTAATGATTACATTTTGCCGGATGAATGGAAAAACATAGTTTATAAACCTGATGGCAAGAAAAAAAAGATAATCCTCTATAATACATCAATAGCCGGAATTTTGGCTGGTAAAGAGCAATACCTTAAAAAAATTCGCTATACGATTGAAAGCTTCAAGATGCAACATAACGATGTTGTTCTTTGGTGGCGTCCTCACCCGTTAAGCGAAAAATCATTCAGTTCAATGCGGCATAAGTTAAGTGAGGAGTACCGGCGAATAGTTTCAGATTATAAGCGCGAAAATTATGGAATCTATGACGACACGGCGGATTTTCACAGAGCAATAGCAATAAGCGATGCGTATTTCGGTGATAAATCAAGCGTTGTTCCTCTATACACTGTTACCGGTAAACCTGTAATGATCCAAAATGTTAGCTTTTTATCAGAAAATTTTGATGGAATGCTTATAACTCTTGATTGTTCTTATGATGACGGTGAAAATATATGGGCTTCTTCAATGATTTGCAACGCATTATTTAGGGTTAGCAAAGAGGTTTGGCAGGCGGAGTACGTTGGAAGTTTTCCAAAAGAAGAAATGAAAAAGCATAGTCTTTTCAGGAGTGTCATTAAAATTGAAGATAAGTTAGTTTTTTGTCCGTTTTCAGCGAAAAGTATTGGAATATACAACTTAACAAACGGCGAATTTAGCGGGATAAGCCTTGAAGATACGAAAAGTAGAAATTATATACAGTATAATTCGTATAGCAAATTTAGCGCTTTTGTGAAATGCAATAATGATGTATGGATGTTTCCCGCTACATACCCGAAAATAGTAAAGCTTAGTGTAGAAAATGGCAATTTAGAATATTTCACAGTTTCCCTTCCGCACAAAAGTGAGGTTTTCTACCCGTTATTTAGTGCTTATTTTGGAGTTAATGCTGCACAGTTTGTGAACGGAGTAATATATGCGCCGCTATCGTTTGCTAATTCTGTTTTGATACTTGATACTTTGTCGAACAAAATAAGGTTACATAGCTTAAAAGAAAGTACAGCAAAAGGCTTTAGCAGAATCGCTTTTGACGGTAAATATTTTTGGCTGTCCCCCAGAATCGGCTCGGATTCGGATTATAAAGAGTATATTTGCAAATGGGATGGCGTTAGCAAATATACCGAAAATATATATCTGCCGCAGAGTGATAATAGAAAAATACTGCCATTCAGAGCAGGAGTATTAAGAAAGATGGTTTATATAACTAATACGTTAATTTTGTACCTTTCAAGCCGAGATGAAGTATTGGAGTTTAATACCTTAAGCAATGAGTTTAAGGTTGTTCAAGAAGAAGCGATTCCTAAAGAGCCAATTAAGTTAATCAACCTATCTGAGTTTAATACGATATGCTTAGTTAATAGCTTTAAAGACAATGTACTGCATTCTGATTTTTGCTACTTTGAAGAGCAGATGAGAAATATTAAAACATATATAGATATCGTCAAAAATGGTAAGCATTCAGATGAAATATCTAAATCACAAAAAGAATTAGCCATAGAAAAATATGTAGGAATGAAAAAAAATTCAGGCAAGCAAATATATAATGCAGTAAATATGGTATTGAATCACCAAACAACATTTGTTATTTGTGAAGAGGTTAACATATGAATAACTTGCCGGTTGTTAGCGTGCAAAATATAAATAAATCATTTAGGCAAAATGAAAATAATATGTTAGAAGTTTTACGAGATATAACTCTTGAAATTTCATCTAATGAAATTGTTGCATTGATAGGGCATTCCGGGTGCGGAAAAACCACACTTTTGCGCATTATTTGCGGGTTTGAAAAGCAGGACAGCGGTTTAGTGTTGCTGGACGGGGAAAAACATACAATTCCATCGAAAAATGCACTTATGCTTTTTCAAAATTTTAACCAACTACTTCCATGGAAAACGGTGCTTGGAAATATTGTTCATCCGCTTTTGGCAACAAAAATAGTTCCCATCAAAGATGAGGCTAAAAAACGCGCTTTAAAGCTTATTTTAGATGTTGGGCTTAACGGTTTTGAAAAAAGTTATCCGCATCAGCTTTCAGGAGGAATGAAACAGCGTGTTGCTGTAGCAAGGGCGTTGGCGCTTCAGCCGCGGATTCTTTTAATGGATGAACCTTTTGCCGCTTTAGACAACATAACCAGAGGAGTTCTTCAAAAGCTTACGCGCCATGTGTGCGAAAAATATGGTATAGCCGCGCTCTTGGTTACTCATAGTGTGGAAGAAGCATCTGTTATGGCGGATAAGGTTGTGGTAATGGGTAAGAATCCGGGTTATATAAAAGCTGTTTTAAACAACGATTTGAAAGATGCATCGTTAGAGAAGCAGACAAGGTTTACTGCTGAGGCGCTTGGGTTTTTGGGATAAAAAATAGCAAAAGGGGTTTAATATGGAGTTTAATTCATTAGTGGAAGCGGTGGCATACTGGGCAGAGAAAACGCCTGAAAAGGTTTGCTTAATTGAAGCGGAAAGCGGAAAAACCAGCACCTATTCGCAGTTTTGGAACCGAGCGTTGCATTTTGGGGCAAGGTTGCGCAATAATGGGTTAAACAAGGGCGAGCGTGTTGTTGTACGCGTAACCCAAGGAATTGATACACTTATTGCCGCATTCGGAATTTATGCCGCAGGCGGAATATATGTACCAATAGCAAAGAAAATTGGCGAAGAGCGAATAATAGAGTTGCTTGAATATTTTGATGCAAGATGCTTTGTTGCTTTAACCCCTGTAGAGTATGATTGTGAATATATAAATATCGTTGAGGTTTATAACGGCATCGATAACAAATATAACGGACATATTGAATTTCCTGACCCGGATGAAGTTAGCGACATTATTTTTACTACCGGAACTACCGGTATGCCAAAAGGTGTTATGCGCACATATCGCGGCTATTGTGAGGCCGCAAAAAACCGATATGGTGACATTGGTTTTACAAATAACGATGTTTTTATGTATAACAATTTACAAAATGTAGTTGGCGGTATAAATTCTTTGCGTCATTCGTTTCCAATAGGAGCAACCAGTGTAATAGGAACCGGTGCTATATTTGTGAAAGACTTTTGGGCATATATCAGTAAATATAGAGTTACTTTGCTTTCATTAACTCCAACCGAACTTTCTATTTTGCTAAACGCGGAAATGGATATTCGGCAGTATTGCGAAACTTTGCGGGTTATTAGTTTGAAAGCAGCGGCAATTAATGCGCAAGACATCCGTAAAATCAAGAAAGTTCTGCCTCAAACACACATATTTTCAATCTATGGCACCACTGAGGCTTTGCCGATTTGTATATATGATATTACTGCGTGTGAGGTTGTACCGTTATGCATAGGTAAACCTTCGAATGAATGCTTTGTACGTATTGTGGACGAATACGGTGAAAAGCTTGAAAGTTCAAGCTATAGTTTTCCCGGATTTATTTCTTGTAAAACCAAATCTGTAATGTATGGATATTGGAATGCACCAACCCTTACGGCAAGTGTTTTAAAAGATGGTTGGCTTACTTTGAGCGATATTGGCTATATTGATGATGCGGGTTTCGTTTATTTGATGGGTCGTAAGGATGATGTTATCAATACCGGCGGGCATAAGGTAGCGCCAATTGAAATTGAAGAGTTGACAAACGAAATTGAAGGTATAAAGGAATGTGCCTGCATTTCATTACCGGATAAAATAATGGGCTATGTACCTAAACTGTTTGTAGTAATGGAAGAGGGCGCAGATTTTTCAGCGAAAAACATATATAAGTATTTAGCCAGTAAACTGGAAAGTTACAAACTTCCGCGAAATATAGAACAGTTAGATAAGCTTCCAAGAACAGAAGGCGGCATGAAAATACTTAAAAGGGAGTTGCGATAAATTGAAGAAATTGGTTTGCGCCTTAATGGTTTTATCACTGTTGTTTTCGTCAGTAACATGCAGCCAAAATGTAAAACCATCAAATGAAGGATATGATAGAAAAATAATTAGAATTAATGTAATGCCTACCTATGCTCACGCAATGAGCCACATAATAAAGGAAAAAGGCTTTCTGACGCCTTATATGCCAAACGATGTGATAGTTGAATGGACTAATATAAATTCATCACCTGAAGTGCGCGATGGGTTAGTTTCCGGGAATATAGATATATCTATTTCACCTTCACTAACGGTCATTCCTGCCATAGAAAATGGTCTGCCTCTTTTCATCGTTTCTGCTCATGTCACAAACAGTTTAGGTATTTACAGTAAAAATCCAAATATGCAAAGCTTTCAAGACTTAGCCAATGCAAATGGTATTTATATCAATTCCTTAGGTTCGTCAAGTATGTTGGCAACTTTTGCTATGTGCTTGGAAGAATTTGAAGACGCTCTTTACCTGTCAAATAAGTTTATTGCGCAAGATTTTCTTGTTTCAACGCAAGCTTTTGCAACTGAAGATGAAATTGAATGTATTGCAACAAATTTTCCAGATAGTGAAAAAGTAATGCAAATTAGTGGTGTACATCAAGTTGTAGATTTAACTCCTTATGCGCAAAAGTATGACCTTGGAAATTACTATATTGCGAATGCGGAATTCTATAAAAGTAATCCTGCTTTAATGGGGGCTTTTCGTAGCGCACAGAAGGATGCTCTTGACTTTATGGTTAACAACACTGATGAAGCCGCAGAAATCCTCGCTGAAAAATTTGAATTTGATAAGGAAATTATCGCTACGGAAATGAAATCTAATATTCCAAAACTCGAAGTTACAGGATACGATAAATGTGCTGATCTGATGTATAAAGCAGGAATATTAACTAATACTCCGAAAAAGTTTTCAGAACTAGAAAATTACGAGGAGATACCCAAGTAAATGAACTTCATAGAGATTATTAAGGGGAAAACGTTTCAATCGTGGATTTGGCTTGTTGTGTTGCTTACAATATGGGAAATGGCATCAAGGCTCGGTCTTGTAAACCCGTTTCTATTGCCGCCGCTTTCAGATGTTCTTGTTAATTTATTTAAAGAAATAACAACGGGCAATTTAGGACCACGTATAGTTAATTCAGTTATAATTATTTTGCAGGGGATGGGTGTAAGTTTTTTACTCGCGCTCGCATTTACCTTGCTTTGCGTATGGCTTACGCCGATTGAGAGCTTGTTTAATATGCTTAGTACGGTTATGAGTCCTCTGCCTTCCGTTGCAGTTATGCCGCTTATTATTATGTGGTTCGGCGTTAATAAAACAGCAATGTTCGCAATTATTGTTCACGGCGTTTTATGGGCGCTTACAAGGCACATGCTGGACGGGCTGCGTTCAATTCCAAGCATTTATTATGAATGGGGCAAAAACTTGTGCCTGCCTCCTTGGCGTATGTTTACTGATATTGTTTTTTTTGCAATAATGCCGGAGCTTTTATCCGGTATTAGGGTGGGTTGGGGCAGAGCGTGGCGGGCGGTAATAAGTGCGGAAATGGTTTTCGGCGCAATAGGTTCGCTTGGCGGCGTTGGGTACTACATATATTTAAACCGTGCATACGCCAACATAACAAACGTTATGACCGGAGTTATTGTTATTGCGCTTATCGGAATATTGATTGAATCCTTTCTGTTTGGGCAAATTGAGAAACGTACCGTTCAAAAATGGGGTATGACAAGGGCGTAGTCAAGGAATTTCGTTATGTAAATTGTTTTAGGGGTGAAAATGTGAGTATTAATAGGTTAGAAATTATGAACATAACTAAGGATTTTTTATCAATGATTAAGTTGCCTAGTACCGATAAGGGAGTAAAAAAGCTTAATTATTTAATGGTAATACCAAAGTTCAGTTCTGACGATGATGCGCAATATGGTTTTCCATTAGGTTTTGCAACTGTAACATCTGCGTTAAAAGTTTCTGGGAGAAGTGTTTTCAACTATAATATGAATTATAAACAGGAACCCATAAAGCAATTAAGCCAAATAATTATTAAAAATAAAATAGATGTAGTTATGACAACCGGAACATGTTTGAATGTTAGTGCAGTTAAAACAGTGTTGGAAACATCAAAGGAGACAAATTCGAATATAATTACAGTTGTAGGCGGCGCTCTAATTACCGGCGACCCTATACCTGCTATGGAAACTTTGGTAAATGCAGATTATGGAGTAATCGGCGAAGGAGAAATAACTGTTAACGCGATAGCATATGCATTAGAAATAGAAAGTGACCCAGCGCTGCTTGATGGCGTTGTTTGTTTGCGAAATGGAGAGTGGTCAGTTAATTCGAAATATCCAAGCATACCCGATCTCAACATTTTACCATTTCCCGACTATGAGGGGTTTGATTATGATGCACAATTCAACCGTCTTAAAAATTATTATCAATACAGAAGATCAAGTTACAATTATACGAGCAGTGTAATTGGCTATATTAGTATAACTCGCTCTTGCATTTACAATTGTACGTTTTGTTTTCATCCATGCGGAAATAAATTCAGATCGTTGACGATGAAAAATGTATTTAGGCAAATTGACTATTTGATTTCGATGTATAATATTGAAATGTTATATATGCAAGCTGAAATGTCGTTTTCAAACATAGAGTTTGGTTTAGAATTTTGCAGAAGAATAAAACCGTACAATTTGAAGTGGACAGCAAGCATCCATGCCGGAAGTATAACGGAAGGACTACTTTTTGCTATGAAAGATAGTGGTTGTGTTCATGCGACACTTGGAATTGAAAGTGCAAGCAATCATATACTGAGGAGTATGCGAAAAAATGTTACAACTGAACAAATAGAGGGCGTATTGAAATATGCCGGAAAAATCGGATTAGTTGTTTTAGGGAATATTATATTTGGCGATCCGCAAGAAACAACAGAAACAGTACAAGAATCTATCAATTGGTGGAAAAAACTGACGTTTGAGTTAAGCTGTCATAAAATTCGATTAAACATGATTAACATTTTCCCGGGGGCGCATTTATATGATATCGCCTGTAAAAGTGGGAAAATAACTGACCGAGTTAGATTTTTAGAAGACTGCTGCCCGTTAACAAATATTTCGAAATTAACCGACGATGAGTATTATACTTTGCCATTTATATTAAGGGCATTGCAATTAGGAAATCAATTAGAGAATGTATCCGTAACAAGTCAAACTGATTTTTCCCTAAATATTGCGGGTAATTGTCCGCATTGCAAAGAAAAAGTTAATTTCAGCGATTTTAAGCAAGTTTTCAGTATTAGTTTGCAAAAGTGTCCTAACTGCACGAACTTTGTAAATTTAAATGTTATAGAGTATTGTGACTTTGCAAAACTCAATGAGCGTATTACGCATTTGGCGGAAGAATCAGCTTTGGTAGTTTGGGGGGTAAACCAATTTAATATATACTGGTTATTGGAATCTTCTCCTGTATTAAAAGATGAAAGGGTAATGTTTATCAATGAATCGGTTTACTTAACTCTTGAACACGAAGCAAAAACACTTGGCGGCAAAGCTTTATTCAAACCCGAAGTTATTAGTGAAATGGAAAACGTATCTGTTTTGGCCATAGGCAATCCTTCAGTCTTTAAAAGAATAAAACAGTTATGTGAAAATAAATACTCGCAGGTTGTACGATTGATACATATTAGCGAAATATTGAGTATTAAAGAAAGGACGCAATAAAATATTTCTATATTGGATTTTAAATGTGACAGAAAAATACAGAAGGAAATTTTATTTATAGGTTCAGAAAGAGGGTATGTGTTAATGTACACTTTTCCGCTGTTTTTCAATGATTTTGCAAGATTGGCAAAAAACCAAGACTATCATTTTATTATTTGCGGCAGTGGAAGAATGGCGCGGGATATGCTGAAAAAAATGCAACTATTTGGAATAAACGTTGAACCCTACATATATGGAAGTTATGACAATGAAAATGAAGGAATTAAGTATTACGAACGCTTGAGGGAACTGAAAAACCCAAAAAATTATAAGTTTTATTTGTTACATGAGCTTAACGAGTGGTTTGTACATACACGTACCATAACTGTTGTAAATGAAATAACAGGAAAAATACGCTTTGAGTCAGATAATACTTACCTAATTCGACCTTTGCAGTATTTGTATAATGAAACGGATAACCAAGCACTTGATATGTTTTCTGCAAAATTATATCTACTAAATAGAAAATCTTATTCAATATGCACTAACCATAAAAAAAACAGTTTGAAAATCCATATTTTTGGAGGTTGTTCAATCGCAGATATTGGCAGTTTTGACGAACCTGCGTTTAGCGTCATATTCGGCGAATTGCTCGCAGAGCATGATATAAATGCATCTATATTCAATTATTGTCAATGGGGTAATGGTATTGAAAAAAATATAATGAAGTTTATCTCTCTTCCGTTAGAGAATAATGCTGACTTGGTGTTGTTTTGTATATCAGCCATAAAAACTAGAGAAATTAGAATAGCAACGAACAATTTACTGCCAAAAGAATACAACAGAGATGTTTTTGGTGAAGAAAACTATGGTTTGCATTTTGACGGCAATGTTGATTTGTTGATTGATCAATGCAGGGTAATTAATACCATTGCAAAATTAAGAGGGTGCATAATATGGTTTTGCGTTCTGCCTAAATTTTTTGTTTTGCCGGATAGCTTGTTAAATGGCGCATCGATTCGATCGGCAGGATTTCATGAAAGGATGAGAGAGAAAAACAGAAGAGTGATTACGAAATTAAAAAAATATTGCATAGTAAAAGATTTTACAGACACGTTTGATAACTGTAGCAATGTTTTCTCGCTTTTTAAAGACGAAAATCATTATGCTGCAAAAGCAAATTACACTTTAGGAAAACGCATAGCGGACGAGATAGTAAATGATTACGATATTATATGTGAGGATATAAAATGAACCCCCTATTTAAAATAAATGAAGATATTTATAATTTTACAGATGTGATTATTTACGGAAGCGGCAAAGCTGGTGTTGGTATTTTATATAAATTGTTTCAGCGAAATATTAAGGTGCTGTGCTTTGTTGATTCAAATCCGGATAACATCAGCGGCAAAATTTTCAACGTGCCAGTAAAACATATAGATGAACTTGCGGATAAATATGAAACAGCAGCTTTTATTATAGGCGGACGTTATATGCAGGAAATATCAAGTTCCTTAATAAAAAAAGGGATAAAGCATCTTTTTTTTGATTACGCAAATGAAATGACCGGTGTTTTACATTTAGGCGGGGAGGATTACTCAATATGAATTTATCTGATTTACCGCAGGATATGATGTACGATTTTGCTTTAGGGTATGTAAGAGCAAATAAAGCAAACGGATTTGATGTTTTAGGGAATGATGCCTCGCCAAATGGACGGATTGTAACACTTGGCTGCGGCGATTGGCCAATACCGCTTTTTTATGAATTAAACGATGAATATCAAATATATAATGGTTGCACACCCGGGTATACGTCGGCACAATGCATGTTAATGCTGATACGAGATTGTATACTCTTAGAACCTAAGAAAATAATTTGTGTTTGCGGTTATTTTAATTTTGCATATTCGTTGGGAATAGGCGTTAGTGCAAAGGATGAAGAAATTCTTAAATCACATCCTTTCGTAACTCCAAATCATATTAAGTATTATACTTTTCTAACGGAACGCAAGGGTCTTGGCAATACAGAAATATACTATGGTGAGGATACAAATGTTCCGGCTTACAAAACATGGTTAAGCGACCTAAAAGCAATGAATGCAATATGCGATGAGTTTGAAATTGATTTTCACGCGTTCTTGCAGCCAAATCCCGGAACTCAAAATCCGTTATTAAATGAATACTATAAAAAAGCGACTGAATTAATTAAGCCATTTATTAATTTTCACACCTTAAATGATACAAAAAATTCCGCGCGTATTGCGCAAAATATTAGGAGGGTTGTATGGAAAGATTAGTGAAAACAATACTTTTGTCAAAATCTACACTTAATGAAAAAGATGTATGTTCTTCTAATGATTTGTACGGCGACGGTCTGTTAGATTCGATGGACATTTTTGTTTTAATTGATGAAATCTCCGCCGAATACAATATTGAGCTTAACCCAATTGATCTTACCCGTAAAGATTTCAAGAATGTAGAGAGCTTGTTTAAGATGATACAGGCAAAACAGGAACAAACTACTAAGGGGAATAATTGAATGAATGATGCTGAAAAACTTTTCTTAACCCAGTCTGAAAATAAGCGAATTGTGGTTTTTGGCGCAGGGCAAAACGGTAAGGATTTTATAGACAAGTACAACAGCTTAAGAACTATAGAATATGTAGTGGATAACAATGCCGAACTATGGGGGTGTGCAGTTTGCGGTACAACTATAAAAAATCCAAAGGAACTTAAAAAAGATTTTGATGATAACAAGGATATTTTTACAGTTATAGCCATAGGCAGATACTATTCGGTTTGTTTACAACTGAATTTACATATGAAAATTAAAGCTCAGATTGCGTATATAGATGGTGAATTTATTGATGTTTCGGAAATAATAACAGATAGATTGAGTCCAATGAATTTCCATAATACAACACTTAGAATTGAAACGACTAACAGGTGCAATCTTAAATGTTCGTTTTGTGCACGAGAGCAACTTTCCCGCGATCAAGGTGATATTGATGATGACCTTTTCAAAAAAATTATAAATGAAGCTGCCTCCTTGGGATTCAGGAAGCTTGATTTACGTAACTTCGGCGAACCTTTGTTGGATAAGAAGTTAGAAAAACGAATTTTTATTGCTAAAAAATGTGGATTTACTAATATCTTTATTTATACGAATGGGTCTTTGCTAACACCTGAGCGTTATAAATCATTATCCGATGCTGGGCTTAACTGTGTTATAATTTCCTTATCACCAAAACGCGAATTCGAGTTAACGCGCAAAAGAGTATCTTACGAGCGAATCTTTAATAATATTATTCAGATCGCTAAGGCGCGTAAACGCCGCATAACTGAAGAACTTTACGCTGCCAGTATTGAAGTGCATATAGTAGCACCGGCATCAACTGATGATGAATGCCGTAGAACCGAATTTGATCTTAAAAATATAGGCATTAAAAAAATTGTCAAAGTACATATTCATAACTGGTCGGATTTTACCGAAGCCTGTTCATGCGAAAAACATACGCCTTGCCATCGCCTTTTTGATTCAGTTACGGTTTTGCGTGACGGTAAAATCGCTCTTTGTTGTATTGATTATGACGGTAAATATATACTTGGTGATTTAGCGGAAGAGAATTTAGCGGATGCAATAAATTCAGATAAGTATCGCGCAATGAGAAAAGCACAGTTAACAGGAAAACTACCATCTATTTGCAAGACATGTTCAAATTTTAGATAACGCGAGGGGAATTTATGAAACTTATAAAATGCGGAATTAATGAGTTTGCGTCCAAAACTCTAAACAACGGTTTTTATTTATTTGGCGCGTCACAAAATATTCGTGCTTTACTTGATTACTATCCTGAATATAAATTTGCCTCTCGGATAGTGAGTATTATTGACAATGACGTTGATAAGCACGGCGAACTCTTTTCGACTATGTACGGCGATTTTTTGATAGAATCTTTCGATGAATTAGTTTGCGCAGCGCGTAAGAACACAGTGATAAATGTTCTTATAATGGTGGATGACGCAATCGACATACTGGAACAAATAGAAGAAAATACTGAGCTCCCAAATATAAACTGTTACATATTTAATCTATTTGCGTTTCTTGACCATTTCAATAATACACCCGATGAAATAACCGCCCTGCGAAGCACCCCCCCTCAGATACCCAAAATCATTCACTATATGTGGCTTGGAGGAAACCCATTACCCGAACGGGATATGAAAATGATTGAAACATGGAGAGAGTTCTGTCCCGATTATGAGATAAAGCTTTGGAATGAAGATAATTATGATGTATATAAACATCCATTTATGAAGCAGGCGTATAAAAACAAGGCTTTCGGATTTGTACCAGACTATGCCCGTTTAGATGTTGTTTGGAGTCACGGAGGTATATATTTTGATACGGATGTTGAAGTTATAAGGAATCTTGACTCTTTATTGCACAATCCGGCTTTTATTGGTTTGACAACGATGTATGGAGTGAACGCAGGGGGGGGATTTGGGGCAGCGCCTAAGAATCCTTTCGTCAAAGATATGCGTGATATATATGACGGAGTAATATTCGCAAACAATACTACAAGGTCAAGTTATAGCTCTCCGCTTGAAACCCGCGCGATAAAAAAACGCGGATATTTAGGAGGTAACAAGTTCTTTTTTACCCGGGATGTTACGCTTTATCCGGTTGAGTTTTTCGCTCCTAAGAGTTCAGTATACGGCATCCCGATGATATCAAGCAATTGTTATTCGATTCATCATTTCAATTATAGCTGGGCATCTGAAACTCTGCGAAACGAACGTATTCAGAGCCGGGAATACTACTCACGCCATTTCAGAAACGGGAGAGAGGACTATGATTTTTAAGAAAAAAATCGTGCTGTTTGGCGCGGGTGATTATGGAAAAAAAGCGCTAGAGCATTTCGGTAGCGATAATGTAGAGTTTTTTGTTGATAACAACAAGTCAAAGTGCGGTGAGTTTTTTTGTGGGAAAAAGGTTATACATTTTTCTGAATATGAATCAATATCCAGTAGCTATAACACAGTAATATCTACCGCATTTTCCCAGAAGGTTGAAGAACAATTGAACGATTGCGGAATATTGGTTTATTCAATATTTTCTCACGAAAGTGATTCTAAATTTAGGTTTTATGATGAAGATGAACTCGTGATTGAACAGTTTAGAACCGAAAAAGCCGACCACAGTGAAGAAGAATACAATGAATATACTAAAAGGATTAATACCGAAGGCGGCAGATTTGACCGTATAAATAAAGAAGCTTACAGATTTCAAAGTGATGTTCCGTTATTCAAATATGTTGAAATTGAAACGATAAATCGGTGTAACGGCGTATGCGGATTTTGCCCTGTAAACAAACGCGATGATACTCGAGATGAGTTGTTCATGAAGGATGAGTTGTTCTACGATATTATCTCGCAATTGAAAGAAATACATTATAAAGGCGCAATTTCTCTGTTTTCAAACAACGAACCGATGCTTGACAGACGCTTAGTTGATTTTTGCAGGTACGCAAAAAAGGAACTACCCGACGCCTATCATTACATTTTTACAAATGGGACTCTTCTCACACTTGGCAAATTTATTCCGCTTGCAGAATGTCTTGACGAACTAATAATTGACAATTATACCACTAACGGCAACCTTTTAAAAACGTGTAGTGCTATAAAGGATTATGTAGAGTTGGAACGCCATGAGCTGATAAAAAAAGTGACAATAGTAATCAGAAATCCAAACGAAATTTTAACTTCGCGCGGCGGCGACGCTCCAAACCGAACAAAAAAAGCTTCTTATCCCGATGTTAAGTGCTTGATGCCATATTGGCAGGTAGTTATTCGGCCTGACGGTAAATTATCTCTTTGCTGTAACGACCCTCTTGGCAAATGCACCTTGGGAGATTTAGCAAAAGAAAAGTTAATAGACGCTTGGTACGGTAAGGAATATACAACCGTTAGAAATGCTCTTTCAAAAGGCAGAGGGAATTATTGGCATTGCAAGCACTGCGATTATTTCAGACTGTGAGGCTTAGTATGAAAAAGATAATCATATTTGGTGCCGGCGAAACAGGATACGCTGCATATAAGCACTATGGCAGTGAACATGTTATCTCGTTTGCCGACAATAACAAAACAGGCGAGTATTGCGGATTGCCTATAATCGGACTGCCAAAGCTTGTTGAAGTACAGGACAAATACGATATTGTTATAGCAGCTCGTCTATATACGGAAGAAATCTCAATAAGACTTCGTGATGCTGGTGTACGAAGTTTTGTAGTTTTTAACGAAAAAACCTCAAACAGAGCCGCAGATACCGAAAAACTTGCTTCTTACAAAGGCATACATAAGGGCAAGCGTTGCTTTATTATCGGAACTGGTCCGAGTCTTACGATGGAGGATTTAGATACACTCCATTTGCATAACGAAATATGTTTTGGGACAAACAAAATATTTCTGGCATTTGAAAAAACAGTGTGGCGTCCCGATTACTATTTTGTTTCTGATTGGGTTTTTGCATCGCAATACAAAGAGGAATTAAGCTTGCTAAAAATTGAAAATAAGTTCGTATCAGACTTAAGTCGCGATTTTTGGAATGGTTCAGGTAGTGAAAATTGTGTTTGTTTTAAGCTTCATCAAACGTTCTATGACTCTGAACTCCCGCCATTTTCCCTTGATGCTTCCGATAAGATAAATCAAGGATTAACTGTCTCATATGAAGCGCTTCAGCTTGCAGTCTATATGGGATTTTCTGATATTTATTATTTAGGAGTGGACTTTGATTATTCAAAGGACATGCTGAGTGGAGAAAATCATTTCGCAAAGAATTATTTTAAATCTGGCGAAGTTCATACCCCTTTTAGAGCTGAAAAGCAACTGCTCGCCTACCAAAAAGCCGAGATGGTTTCAAGAGAACAGGGTTTCCGTATATTTAACGCGACACGCGGAGGCAAACTCGAAGTGTTCGAACGCGTTGATTTTGACAAGCTTTTTCCGAAGAGAAAGGGGTCACACAATTGAAAATAGTAGCTTTTTTACCCGCAAAGGGAACGAGCTCAAGAATCAAATCGAAAAACATGGCGCTTTTGGATTGCAAGCCACTTTTTTTACATACGCTTGAAAAGCTCTGTTCTTGCGATTTTATTGACGAGGTTTATTTAGATTCTGAATCTGACGAAGTTTTAAAATATGCTCCTTTCCTAAACTATATTCCGTTAAAGCGAGACCCTGCGCTTGCTGATAATAAAACTGACGGGCATCAAATGTTCTTCAATGAAGTGCGTCAGGTTGAGGCTGATATTTATATTCAAATACTTTGCACAAGTCCGTTTATTGAGGTTAGCACTATAAAAAAAGGCGTTGATGCGCTACTCAAAAATCCGCAGTACGACTCTGCGGTGCTTGTAAAAAAGGAGAAACAGTATTTATGGGACGGCATCCAACCTCTTTATAATAAGGAACACATACCAAACAGTGTTGATTTACCCGATACGATAATTGAAACCATGGGGCTTTATATAGTCCGTAAGGACTGCGCACTGTCAAGAATGAAAAGATATGGCGACAAATGCTTTCTTCTTGAGGCATCGCCTTTAGAGGCTGTAGACATAAATACTCCGGAGGATTTTACGCTTGCTAATTATATAGCAGGAGGAATTCGCGCGTCTGAAAATGCGCGGTATAAGCAATTATCAACATTTTTATCTACTCCAATTATCGCAGATATTCTTGATGGACTAAAGATAAACGGGATTATTACAGGGATTCAGCCAAATTTTCCTTGCAAAATTATGGGCAGAGCAAATACTCTGAAAATCAGAAAGATAAAAGACGGAAAAAACTATAAAGGGATTTATAACGCGCTTGCAACATACGAAAAAATTGGACAGGGCGAGATCATTATAGTTGAAAACGAAACTCCAAACCGAGCATATTTTGGAGAACTGAACGCCAATCTTGCAATACGCTCCGGAGCGATTGGCGCAATTATTGGCGGAGTTACGCGCGATGCGGATGAGGTTATAAAATTGGGATTGCCTGTGTTTTCAAGCGGATACTGTTGCGCCGATGTGCGCGGTGTTGCGGTTATGGATAACCACAATATGCCGGTAAATATTAACGGAGTTAGAGTTGAGCCGTACGACCTTATCTTTGCTGACCGCAACGGGGTTGCTGTTATACCCAAAAAAAACGAAAAACAGGTTATTGAGTTGGCGCTTGAGACCGTTAAAAAAGAAAAATCAATACTTGATAGGGTTTTATTGAAAGAAAACGCTTTCTCAATATATGAATCGGAGGGAGAATTTTGATTAAAAAGTTATTTTTTATTGCAGGACCCTGTGTTATTGAAAGCGAAGAAATGGTTATGCGTACAGCTTCAATTATTGCTGAAATTGCGCAGCAGCGTGGGCTGGATTTTTATTTTAAAGCTTCAATTGATAAAGCCAATAGAACTTCTATAGATTCATTCAGAGGCTTAGGTTTCGAAGAGGGTCTTCGTATATTAGATAAAGTAAAGACAGAATTAGGACTAAAAATTGCTACAGATATACATGAAGCTGCGCAAGCACACCTTGTTGCTCAAGTTGCGGATATAATTCAAATTCCGGCCTTTTTGTGCAGACAAACAGACTTGGTTGTTGCCGCCGCAAAAACAGGTAAAATTCTTAACTTGAAAAAGGGGCAATTTTTAGCACCTTGGGATATGAGAAACGTTGTAAAGAAAGCAGTGAATAGTGGCAATAGTAATATAATAATGTGCGAACGCGGTTCATTTTTTGGGTATAACAATCTTGTAGTTGATATGCTCTCTATTCCGGAAATGAAAAAAATCGGATTTCCCGTAATTATTGATGCGACACACTCTTTGCAAAAACCCGGAGGTAATGGTACAAGTTCGGGCGGCAGAATAGAATATGTTGAGAGTTTGAGTAAAGCGGCAATTGCGGCAGGTGCTGACGGCCTATTTATGGAAGTGCACCCTGACCCGTGTAAGGCATTAAGCGACGGCCCAAATATGGTAAAACTTGATGATTTGGGTTGCCTGCTTGATAAACTATTGCGTGTTTTTTATGCTGTAAATGAGGAATGAATATATGGAAAAAAATACTATAATTGAAACGGCAAAGGATGTAATTGAAGTGGAGCGGCAAAGTTTGGCGCTTGTAAGAGATTCAATCAGTGATGATTTTTTAGAAATACTCAACTTAATTTTGAATTGTTCGGGGCGTATAGTTTTTTCAGGTATGGGTAAATCGTGGCACATTGCACGTAAAATTGCCGCGACAATGTCAAGTCTTGGTACTCCATCAGTATGCATTCATCCTGCAGAGGCAATGCATGGAGATTTAGGTATGGTGACAGAAAATGATATAGTGGTTTTGATAAGCTACAGCGGCGAAACAGAGGAACTTATTAGGATAATTCCTAATTTGAAGTTCATTGGTGTAACAGTAGTGTCAATTACCGGAAACCAAGAGTCTACCATATCGAAAAATAGCATACACTCCATTATAATTCCCAAAATTGAAGAGGCGTGCTCTCTTAAATTAGCTCCTACCTCAAGCAGCACAGCAACATTGGTGATTGGTGACGCATTGGCTGTTACCGTTTCTAAGTTAAAGGGATTTAGCTCGAACCAGTTTGCAGTTCTGCATCCATCCGGATCGTTAGGCAAAAAGTTACTGATCAAAGTGTCGGATATTATGACGGATATTGAGAATTGCGCAAGCATATACGAAGATAACTCACTGATAGATGCAATTGTTCAAATTAGCAAATACAAACATGGATTGGTTGTAATAAAGAGCAAATCCGGGCGTGTAACGGGTGTTTTTTCAGACGGGGATTTGAGGCGATTGTTTGAGCAAAAAGCCGACGTTTATAGCATAGCTGTTTCTACAGTAATGAATGCTAAACCCTTATGCGTACGCGCGGATATTCTTGCTGTTGATGCTATGAACCTGCTGAAAGACATGCGTAAGTTTGCTGCTCCTGTAGTTGATTCGCATGCACAATTTTTAGGCATGATAACATTGCAGGATATTTTAAAAGCAGGTGTTTTTGTGTGATTGAGCGTAACAACACAAGTGATTTCTTTAAAAAGCTAAACGGTTTGCGTATAGCCTTATATGGTATTGGAAGAGCAACAGAGGTTTTTATTGAAAAAATCGGACCAGCAAATATATTTGGAATCCTTGACGGGTATAAAACAGAAGGGACAATTTACGGGAAGAGGATAATTGCGCTTTCAGAATGTGTTATCTGTGGAGTTGAAGCAATTGTAATATGTGCCAGAAAAAACTCTACTGGTATTATATCATCTCGAATACTTTCTTTCTGCGTGGCAAAAGGAATTCTTCTGTTTGATGATAAAGGAAACGACTTGATGGCAGAATGCGGTACAGAGAGGATAGATAATGAGTATTTTACTGTAAATGAACATGATTTACTTCAGCAATTAAGGTTCCATGATGTTATAAGCTTTGATGTATTTGATACACTCATTTGCCGCAAAGTATTATATTCAACAGATATTTTTTTTGCGGTTGATGTAAGAGCAAAAGAATTGGGAGCTTTGCATTTTCTCGAAAACAGGATAAAACTTGATGATGCCAGCCGCAGGCTAAGCGAAATATATCAAGAACTACAAGATAATGATATCATATCAAATGCCAGTTTGAAAACCTTGCTTGAATTTGAATACGAGTTTGATAAAAAAGCTATTATAAAACGGCAAAAGATGCAAAACATATACAACGCCGCTAAATTGATGAACAAGCAAATTTACATTGTAAGTGATACCTGGTACGAAAAAAAACAGATGGAAGAAATACTAAATGCCAACGGGTTCACGGGCTATACCGATGTAATCGTTTCTTGTGAATACGGCAAAGTAAAGACAAACGGCTTATTTGGACAACTGAAAGAAAAAACCGGGCATAAAACGTGTATACATATTGGTGATGATTATGAAGCTGATGAAATAGCTCCGCGTGAATTTGAAATTGATACGTTTATTGTTAAAAGCCCAAGAGATATGCTAACTATTTCGACGTATCGAAATATACTAAGGAACGACAATACATTTGCAAACAGGGTTACCATAGGGTTATTCGCGAGCAGGGTATTTAATGACCCATTTTCTTTACACAAATCAGGCGGATTTGCAAGTGTTCACACTCCGTTTAGCATTGGATATTTGTTTGTTGCACCAATATTATCAGGGTTTGTTACCAGTCTGGCTAAGTATGCAAAAAACAGATGTAAGAGAATATTATTTTTTTCGCGTGATGGTTTTTTACCAATGAGGATGTATCAAATGATAGAATGTTTTCAAAAGGATTCCTTTCCTGGCGCCGTATATTTTTATACATCCCGTGTGGCATGTGTATCCGCAGTGATAAGAAGTAAAGAAGATTTTGATAGGTACAACGCAACTCCTTTTGAAGATGATGATATGAGGCTACTAACTAAAAGATTTGCGTTTAAACCGGATTTTCATTCAAGCGAATGTAATTTTGATTCTCTTATTCGAAATTCTAAACTCTTATGTGACAATTATCGGAAGTATGCGGCAAGTATTAATTTAACTGATGCTTTAGTTGTAGATTTTATAGCTGGTGGCACTTGTCAAGCTCTTCTTTCTAAAGTTTTTGATGTTAACCTTAAGGGTTATTACTTTAAGCGTATTAATGAAGATGAGCATTTATATCTTGATGTTGTTTCATATATGGAAGATATAGATTCATTTGCTGAGAAAATTTATCTTTTTATTGAGAATGTTATTAGTATAGACGAACCCTCTTTAAAGTGCTTTGACAGCGGTGGAAATCCTGTATTTTTTGAGGAAAAACGATCTAACAAACAGCTTTCTGAAATAAAAGCTGTGCAAGAAGGGATACTCTCATATTACTATGATTATTTGACTATGGTAAATATAAATGGCGTATCCAATCTTGATCTTTGCGACTCAATATTAAGCTTCATTCAAAAGGAATATACGAACATACAAAGTTTATCATTATTTTGTGACGAAATTTTTGATGAGTTTACAAATCGGCGTTTTATTCCGCTCAATCGTAACTAAAGAAGATAAAAACGACCGTTATGACGCGTTTGAGGAGTGTGTGTTTGATAATGTAACACAATTTGAACATAAAGTAATTTTGTCGCAGTTGGTAAAAAACGAAATAATTTAAAGGCGGGTTTTATTTAATGTGTGAAGAGGATAAAAAACTTAAGTTTCAGGAAAAACCAAGAATATCCGATTTACAAAAAGAGACGAATTTTATTAAGTACACTGAACTTTTAGTGCCATTTTCAAAACAGTATGCAGTTTTTATAGCTGTTTGTGATACGCCTTGCGGCAATTGGTTCAGCGCAAGGCATTCCAAGCAACTTTTAAAATTGGGTTTAAAAGTTGACCTTTTTCGAAAATACAGATTTTCATTTGCGGCAGTGATATATCAAGGTAACGTATTGTTTGAAAGTATTTCCACATCAACTTCAGAATCGGTAGAACATAGTTTTCCACTTGAAGATTTGGAATGCAATTTGAAAAGCGCAAGTTTTGATGTGAGTTCTGATTCTTTAAAAAACCGAAGTGAAGCTGAAATAAAAATAAACGGAAGGGATTATGCAGTTGGAGGCAGAGGGCTTAATTTTGTTGTTTTTGATCCAACCAATGAAATTTTGATAGATTCAGTTCGGTTTGATACCTATGAACCGACAATACAATGTTTTAGGAATTTTCAAATTCCTGATCTTATGAAATACAGAATTGAACATCCCGACATTTCGATTATCTGCTTTGTTTTACCAGGGTTTCCTAAAGTTAATATAAGCGAAAACGAAAAGTTTATAGTTGAAAATGAAATAAATGTACTTAATCTACATAAATTTCTTGATTCGGATATGTTTACTCTAAACTCTTGTTTTACAAAAGATGAAATCATCGAAGTAATTACCGCGCCAAAAGCATTTTATGACATTTACGGTACTCGCAGGTTTGAAGATGTGTCCGGTTCTTGTTTAAACATTTCCAATGGATATCGTGTCACAAAAGGTCAGCCAAGAGAATATAAGCGGACAGTTTATTTAGTTGGTGGCTGTTCAGTTTTTGGGATTGGAGCGGCGGACGGCGGTACAATTGCTTCCGCGTTACAGAAATTGCTAAATGATTATGAACCTGAACAAAAATTCATTGTGCAAAACTACGGATATAATTTAACCGGTGGAGCAGACAGACCCTCCGAGCAAGTGCGCGTGTTATACTCGCTCCCTGTGAAGCCGAATGATATTGTTCTTTTTCAAGCATTTCGCGGAATAGATGCTTCGTATCATTCATTTAATTTTGGTTATTCCTTTCAACGCCCTCATGAGTATGGCGATATTTTTTTTGACAAATCCCACTATGGCGAAAGCGGATATCGGGTCATTGCGCAAAAAATGTTTGACGGCTTGAAAGAGCAAAACTTCTTTGAACAAACCGCACGCCTTGAAATTTCAGAATTTCCAGCTATTCCACCGGAGCCGGTAAATACAAGTAAATACAAAGGAATATCAGAAGAAGAGCTTGCGCAATTAGAGGAATATAAACGCTCCCTTCGCGAACTGTCCGTTTCGCAACGTGCCGCAAATATGAAAAACGGAGCGGTGGTTATGAACTGCAACCCCTTTACGCTTGGGCATCAATATTTAGTAGAACAAGCGGCATCTCAAACAGACCACCTTTATGTTTTTGTCGTTCAAGAGGATAAATCGGAATTTCCGTTTAACGAAAGGCTTAAACTTGTAAAAGAAGGTACTGCGCACTTAAAAAACGTAACTGTTATTTCAAGCGGGCGCTTTATTATTTCAACGCTAACATTTGAAGAATATTTTAACAAATCCAAAATCCAAAGCAGGGAAATAGATACGTCCTTAGATATTACTTTATTCGCAAAAGAAATTGCGCCATGCTTAAACATCTGTAAGCGTTTTGCGGGGGAGGAGCCTTTTGACAATATTACCCGCCAATACAACGAAACTATGCGCCGCATATTGCCGCAATATGGGATTGATTTTGTAGAAATACCGAGGAAAACTACATTTGGGGATATGCCCATAAGCGCCTCTTACGTAAGGAAACTGCTCAAAGATCACAAGTTTGACGATATTGCGCTAATTGTGCCTAAAACAACATTGGAATACTTAGCAGCGAAATCTCTCAACAAATCCGCTACTACGTAAAATATTCATACATGCGTAGGTTCTCATGTATAAACACACCTTATAAAGCACATAATATAAAAAGAAGTACGAAACTCAAAAACTTTTTAACAAAACTTTAATATTTATGTTATAATTTTATCATAATTCATAATATAATATTAAGTTGCACAGAGGAAAGACGGTGAGTTTTTATGTATTGCAAGGGTGATAAAATCGTACACCCATTGTACGGAGCCGGCGTAATTGAAGATCTCGAAGAAAACGAGGTGGAGGGCGTTGGCGAAATGTTTTATGTGCTTAATATACCCGTATCTAACCTAAAGCTAAAAATCTCGGCGCGAAAAGCTGAAATAAGCGGGTTACGCGAGGTGCACCAAAAGGATGAAGTTATTAGCATAATTAAAAGCTCAGCGTTTGTAGCGGTTAATATGTCGGATAACTGGAATCAGCGCTATAAGGATAATTTGGAAAAAATCAAATCCGGCAGCTTGCAGGATGTGGCAATCGTTTTCAGAAATTTAATGAAACGTGAAAAAAACCGTTCCTTATCCAGTGCGGAAAAAAAGATACTAACTACGGCAAAACAAATTATCATCAGCGAAATAGCCCTTTCGCAAAATATTGAAAAGGGCGTGGCGGAGGAAATTCTGCTTACAACAGTTGGTGAATAATCTGAGCAACTCTATCGTAGCTTTTAAAGCTTATGGAACAAATTGCTAAAGCGGGGTACCGCTTTTTTTTATGGCTGGATACGCGCAATGGCGCCGCGCTGCTCGCCCATGCATCCGCAGGCCGGATACGTCTGCAGCGAAGGGTTTTTCAACCAATGCTGGGCACGCAGGGAAGCCCGCGCCGGAAAATTTGCAACCAAGGAGATGACAAAATGGCTAAAGAAAAGCCTTTAACCCAAAACGATATTTTAAAGTACGAAATAGCGGAGGAACTTGGGCTTACCGATAAAATAAACCAAACGGGGTGGAAATCCCTAACGTCTAAGGAAAGCGGCCGTATAGGCGGGCTTATGACAAAACGGAAAAGAGCGAAATAAATGTACAACTCATTTGCGTATGTATACGATTTATTCATGGATGGCACGCCTTACGAAAAATGGGCTTCGAATTTGGAAAGGCTGTTTAAAAGGTTCAAACTCTCGCCGAAGCTTATTTTAGATTTGGGGTGCGGAACGGGCGGCGTAACAATTCCCATGTCCCGGCGCGGGTATGAAATGATTGGCGTGGATATTTCTGTGGATATGCTTAATATAGCAAGAGAAAAAGCCGCCGCTTCGGAGTTGGATATTTTGTATTTAAATCAGGATATGCGCTCTTTTGAGTTGTACGGTACTGTTGACGCTTGTATTAGCGTATGCGATTCTATGAATTACATTTTAAACCCCGCCGGGCTTAAAAAAGTTTTTAAGCTTGTTAAAAACTACTTAAACCCCGGCGGATATTTTATTTTTGATTTAAACACGCTGTACTTTTTCCGGCAGCTTGCAAGCAGGGGGTCTTTCGGCGAAATAAGGGAAAATTGCGCGTTTATCTGCGAAACAGGTTACAGCGAAAAAAGGCGCGTTATGGAATACTGCGTTGATGTGTTTGTGCAAAATGGTGACATTTACAACAGATTTTCCGAGGTGCATTTTGAACGCGCTTACGCCATGGACGAAATTGTGCCGCTTATAGAGCAAAGCGGTTTGAATTTTCGCGGAGTTTATGACGCAAAAACGCTAAAGGCAATTTCCGCGGAAAGCGAGCGGGTTTATGTTTGTTGCTGCAAAAGTACATAAAAGGAGACATTTCATGAGTGACTATATTCTTCGGCTTACAATAGAAAATTCCGCTGTAGCGTTTATCGCGTTAACAACGGAAACGGTTAACGAGGCGGCGCGTATTCACCGCTCTTCGCCCGTGGTAACGGCGGCGATGGGGCGGCTTATTACGGCGGCGGCGATGATGGGCGCACAGCTTAAAAATGATTCGGATTTGCTCACGCTAAGCATAAAATCCGACGGCCCTGTTGGCGGAATTGTCGCAACGGCTGATAAAAACTCAAACGTTAAGGCGTACCCGTTTGTGAGCGATGTGGATTTGCCGCTAAATAGCAATGGCAAGCTTGATGTGGCGGCGTGTGTGGGAAAAGGTAATTTAAATGTCGTTATGGATTTGGGGCTTAAAGAGCCGTATGTGGGAACGGTTAAGCTTGTTTCGGGCGAAATTGGCGACGATTTGGCGTATTATTTCGCTGTATCGGAGCAAATACCCTCCGCAGTTTGTCTTGGCGTATTGGTGGATAGGGATTATTCGGTGGCGCAGGCGGGCGGGTTTTTAATGCAGATGCTCCCCGGCGCATCGGACGAGCTAATTACCCGCATTGAGGAAAAGCTGAGCGGGTTCGACGCGATAACAAGTTTTTATGAAAGCGGTAAAACTCCCTACGATTTGGCGGAGTATTTTTTTGAAGGTTTGAATTATACGGTAACTGAAAAAACTGACGTTAACTTTTTCTGCAATTGCAGCCGCGAAAAGGTGGAAAAAGCTCTTATAAGTTTGGGCAGGGAAGAGCTTGCGAAAATACTGAATGAGGACGGCAAAGCGACCCTGCACTGTCATTTTTGCCGCAAGGATTACAGCTTTGACGAAGGGGATTTAAAGCGGATATTGGAATCCTAAGTTACTGCACAGCGTACGTATTTTACCTCTAAATTAAAAGCCGGAGTTCAGGAAAAATTCCCGAAGCCCGGCTTTTGTAATATTCCTTACTCCGAAACCGCTACATTTTCCTCCAGCACAACCGCCGAAGCGTCGGAGCATATTTGAATAGCGCAGTTTCCCGCTTCCACAGACCAGCCGCTTTTTTTCATATCCCAGTAGGAAAAATCCCGTTTGGTTAACGTAAAGGTAACGGTTTTAACCTCGCCCGGCATAAGCGCAACCTTTTCAAACCCGCGAAGTTCGCGCACGGGGCGGATAATTTCTTTTTTTTCGGGCGCGGCGTAAAGCGCAGCAAGAGCCTTGCCGTAAACATCCCCTGTGTTTTTAACGTCCGCAGATACGGTTATCGTATCATCATCCGCTTTAATGGAATTTTTACTCAGCTTCATATTACTGTACGAAAACGTTGTGTAACTTAACCCGTACCCAAACGGATAGCGTACCTTCATATTTTTCGTGTTGTAATACCGGTAGCCCACGAATACGCCCTCGTTATAGGCTGTTACGCCGTCCTCGCCCCGGTAGAACAAATAAGACGGGTTATCCTCCAATTGATACGGAATTGATTCAGGCAAAAACCCGGAAGGGTTTACCCTGCCAAACAGTACGTCCGCAACCGCGGAAGATACCGCCTGCCCGCCCAAATACGCCTCGATAATCCCCTTCGGGTAATCAGCCCACGGCATTTCCACCGGAGAACCGTTGTACAATACCACAACAGTATTTGGCTGCGCCTTGCACACCTGTTCAATAAGTTCGTTGTGGCTTTTCGGCATACGCATGTTTGTGCGGTCAAACCCTTCGGATTCCATCTCTTCGGGAAGCCCGGCAAAAACAACAGCTACGTCGGCGGCTTTTGCGTTTGCAACCGCCTCCGCAAGCAGCTCGGGGTTGGTTTCCTGGCCGGAAAGCCCGTAACCTTCGGCGTATGTAACATCCGCGTAACACGATACTGTTTGCACCGCGTCATCAACCTTATAAGCGTTTACGTGGCTTGAACCGCCGCCCTGATAACGCGGTTTTTTGGCGAAAGCGCCAATTAGCGCTACTTTTACCCCGCCTTTAAGCGGCAGAATGTTACCCTCATTTTTAAGCAGAACGATGGATTCCGCGGCAATTTTGCCCGCCAATTCGTGGCCTTTTTCCAAATCCTCCGCGTCGTTCCCGCGGCCGCCGACGGCTTTTTTTACGAGATTCAATATGTTTTCACAGGCAGTATTTAACGCCTCTTCCGAAAGAGTTCCCGCTTTTACCGCGTCAACAATTTCATGGTCGGTTTTTGTTTCCGTTGGCATGGTTAAATCGCATCCCGCTTCCACCGCGCCGGCGCGGTTATGCGTTGCGCCCCAATCGCTCACAACAACGCCGTCAAAACCCCATTCGCCGCGTAAAACTCCTGTTAAGTATTTTTTATTTTCGGTGGAAAACGTACCGTTGAGTTTATTGTAAGACGCCATAACAGTCCACGGGGACGCTTTTTTAACAACGGTTTCAAACGCGCTTAAATATATTTCACGCATCGTGCGTTCGTCAAGTTCGGAAGAGCCGTCCATTCTGCGGTGTTCCTGGCTGTTGGCAAAAAAATGCTTTACGCTTGTGCCAACGCCTTCTTCCTGCACGCCTTTAACAAATTCGGCGGCAAGTTCGCCCGCAAGGTACGGGTCCTCGCTGAAATACTCGAAATTTCTGCCGCACAGCGGGCTGCGTTTAATATTTACGCCCGGCCCTAAAAGAACGTCCACCTTCTGTGCGCGTGCCTGCCTTCCAAGTTCGCGCCCCATTTCGTAAATAAGGTCCCTGTCAAAAGACGCGGCTGTAAGGCAAGCCGCCGGAAAACATACAGCCGGTTTTGCCTTGCCGGAATCGTCAAGTTCGCGCCTAAGCCCGTGAGGACCGTCGCTAGTCCAAATTTTTTCAATGCCGAGGCGCTCAATTGCTTCGGTTTGCCATCTGTCATACCCGGAGCAAAGCGATGCCTTTTCTTCGAGCGTCAGGTTTTTTACCAGTTCTTTTACGTCCATTAAATAGTCAGCTCCTTCTGAGTTACGTTTCTTGTATTTTTCGGCGTTCGCCGTCAGAAACTATTATACACAATTTAATATTAAGTTGCACAAAAAAAAGACGCTCCGTAAACCGAAACGCCTTTTGGAAACTGGTTTTAAAATAACTATCGTTTGGAGAATTGCGGCGCCCTTCTGGCGCCCTTTAAGCCGTACTTCTTTCTTTCTTTCATGCGCGGGTCGCGGGTTAAATAGCCCGCTTTTTTAAGCGCCGGGCGAAGTTCCGCATCCGCCTGAAGGAGCGCGCGCGAAATGCCGTGGCGGATAGCGCCCGCTTGGCCTGTAAAACCGCCGCCCGTTACGTTAACCTTAACATCAAATTTTGAAAGAGTATTGGTTAAAACCAACGGCTGGCGAATTATCAGCTTAAGCGTTTCAAGGCCGAAGTAATTATCCATATCTCTTTTATTTACTGTAATCTTGCCGCTGCCGGGCGAAAGATATACCCTTGCAACCGAGCTTTTCCTTCTGCCCGTTCCGTAATATCTTGCTATATTCAAGTGAAAACCCTCCTATTTCAAAATTTAACCTTTAAATTTTAATTTCTAACGCTTCCGGTTTTTGTGCCTGGTTTTTATGCTCCGGCCCGGCGTAAACGTGCAGTTTCTTAAACATTTGCCTGCCAAGCGCACCCTTTGGCAACATGCCTTTTATTGAATGCCTTAAAACTTCCTCCGGTTTTCTGTTTAACATAACGCGAAGCGGAGTTTCTTTTAAGCCGCCGATGTATCCGGAATGGTGCCTGTATACTTTTTGATCTAACTTTTTGCCTGTAACTTTTACCTTTTCAGCGTTTACGATAATCACATAATCCCCGGTATCTAAAAACGGGGAAAATATCGGTTTGTGTTTCCCGCGAAGAATTCTGGCTACCTCCGTTGAAAGCCTGCCCAGAGTTAAACCTTCGGCGTCAACAACGAACCATTTGCGCTCGATATCCGACGCTTTGGTAATATATGTTGTCCTCATTAAAATGAACCTCCTTGGATGCATGGGGAAAGCGGCGCGAACTGTTTTGCCGCGCGGCAAACCTTAAATTTCCGGTTTAAAAATATGTGCGTACGGCATCCGGGGCTATTGGATTTTCGTAAGCGCAGTAATTATAGTATATTAATTAAACGGTGTCAACGAAAAAAAACCGCTGCGGAAAATTTTCGTTAAAAAATTTTCCCGCGGTTTTTTGAAGAAGTTAGCGCGTTGCTTTACATTTCATTGCGTTACGCCGGTAATGGTTGAGCTTTTGCGGTTTGCTTAGTTTTCGCGCGGCTCGTCATCCGCCGGTTCTTCATCGGTATCCGCGCTCTCGTTTGCGCCGCAATCCGGTTCCTTGGGTTCTAAGTTTTTAATACTTTCATAAAGCGCCTTTGAGATGTCGTCCACAACGGACGCGGTTTTTTCCATAACCTTTTTGGTGGTGCTTCTAACCTTAGGCTCCATATCCTTAAACGTGTGCTCGATTTTCGACCCGAAATCCTTCGCGAAACTTTCAACGGACTGTGAAAATTTACGGATTTTTTCCTCGGCGTTAAAATCCTCGTCCCAGTATTCCCTCATCGGCTTTTTGCCAACGGCTTCTAAAAGCTTTGCCGCCTCGTCGGCTGAAATTTTACCTTCCCCTAACATTTGCAGGATGTACATTCTTTCTTCTTTCATTTTTCATACCTCCATTAATAGATTATGTTTTTATTATTTACGGCTGATACAATGATATACGGCACCGTACCGCAAAAAGTTTACAATATGCCGCTTATTTTTTTGCGTTGCCGCCTTGAAATGATAGCTTAGAAACCGCTGAAAATAATCGCGATTTGTTTTTCCCGGTTTTGCGTGGTAGAATTACAAGCGTTTCATATACCAAACGGAGGATAACAATGCGCAAAACCAAAAAAATTGCAGTTCTTGGGCTTTTACTTGCCATAATTCTGATTCTTACAACATTAGAGCATATGCTGCCGCCATTGCCTTTTATGCCCCCAAACGTAAGGCTTGGGCTTTCCAATATTGTAACAATGTACGGCGCGTTTTTTATAAGCCCCGCTTCGGCGGTTGTTTTAACCGTTCTTAAGGCAGGTTTTGTACTGCTTACGCGCGGCCCGGTTGCGGGGGTTTTAAGTTTATCCGGCGGCATTATTTCAATTCTTGTAATTATTATAGCAAATTTAGTATCCGGCGGCAAAATTTCTTACGCGATGATAAGCGTGTGCGGCGCTCTCGCGCATAACTTCGGGCAGTACGCCGCAGTTTCGGTTCTTATAGGTTCGCCGTATCTTGCGTATTATTTGCCTGTTTTAATACTTACGGGCGTTGTTATGGGTATCGTAACCGGTACGCTTTTAAAATACGTTATGCCCGCGCTTAAAGAAATTACGCGCGAATAAACATTTAAACTTACTCCAAAAACTCCGCGCTTTTCAGGTAAATGCCGCTGTGCGCGGCAAGGAAAACCTCCGAAGCCTTAATCAGTTTTTCCTGCGCTTCACCGTTTAGCTTAAACGAAAACACTTCCTTAACGTCCTTTTCAAGAATATAGTTTAAGGCATAAACCGCAGTTTCCGAAATATCGGTGTGTTTTCCGCTTACGCAGTTTGCGCAGGATAACCCGTACCCGCCAAAAACCAAATTTTCGGTTTCGCCGCACGAAAAGCAGCTATCCAAAACCGGGGAGAACCCGCAAAGCTGCATAAACTTAAATTCATAAACCGCGCGTAATAATTTTAAATCCATAACGCCCTTTTCCATGCTTTTAAAAGCGTAAAGCAACAAGTTTAAAATCTCATCCACTGTTTCGCCCTCAAGCACGGTTTTTTCCGTCAGCTCCATTAAATACGACGCGTAACATATGGTATTGTAATTTTCGGCAATTTTGCCGAATTTGTACACGCTCTGCGCCTCGTTTACCGAATAAAAACCGTTGCCCGCGAAAATTACAAAATCCGAAAGGGTGAAATACTGCGCGGACGCGTGAAATTTGCTCTTGGGCTTTTGCGCTCCGCGCGCGCTAAGGCGCAGCTTGCCGTACTCAAAGGTTAGAACAATAAGCGTTTTATCCGCTTCGCCGCTTATATATTCCTTTAGAACAATTCCTCTTGCCTTAAGTGTGCCCACGCAGACTCGCCCCCTTCCCTTTTGCCTTTATAAATTCTTCAATAGCAGCGTTTTCTCCCCTAAGCTGAAAATAACAAGCTCGTGCATTGCCCTTGTCATGGCTATATACAGCAACTTAACATCGAGCGCGTTTTCCGAATAATTTTCCGCCGAAGCGTCCGCCACGCATACATAATCAAATTCCAAACCCTTTGCCAAATATATTGGCACAAGCAAAACATTCCCGGAAAAGTCCGATTCTTTGCCGGTAATTACTTTTACCTCGTTTTTCAGGAGTTTTTTAAATTTTTCGCATTCCGAAAGCGTTTTACAGATTATCGCGAAGCTTTTGTAGTTTTTATGATATAGCCCTTCTATTCTTTCGTCAATAGCCGCCGCAATCTCGCGCTGCGACGGCATTTCATAAATATTTACCGCAGCGCCGTATCGCAGAACGCTCCGCGCCGGAGGTATGCCCGCCGGTAAAAATTTAATTACCGCGTTTGCCGCGTCCATTATTTCCTTTGTGGTGCGGTAGCTTTGCACTATTTCGTACTCGATTATATCCTTTCCAAAACCTTCGTAAATTTGGGAAACATCCTTCCACGCGGTTACGCCCTTAAACGAATAAATACCCTGCGCCAAATCACCGAAAATTGAAAAGTAGGAATTCTTCATTATATATTGAAGCACCCAAAGCTGGTAATAGCCAAAATCCTGCGCTTCGTCTATAACAACCTGCAATACGTTCTCTATGCCGCCGATACCCTCGAACACATGTTGAAGGTACAATACCGGCGCGAGGTCATCCGTTGATATTTTGCCGGATTTGAGTATGCCGACGGTTGTGCTTGTTATGCTTTCAACTTCGCTTTCGGTAAAAATCCCATTGCTTAGTGTTTGAAGCAAAACCGGCTTTGAAAAAAGCTTTAAATAATATTGCAGAGGCGTAAGCGGGTTTATTTGCTTCATATATTCCTTAACCGCCTTCTTGCACTGCTTTTTTATTTCCTCAAGCTTGGCGTCGCGCTCGTTCAAAAGGGCGATAATTTTTTCCCTTCGCTGCGGGGAATCCTCCTTCATTTTCCGCTTAATTTGTTCGCGGCGCGTATCGTAAATTTTTTCAACATGCGCAATTATTTCCGGCTTTTTGTTTTTAAGCTGAAACTCAAGCATTGCCTTTAGCTTTGCAATGCGCCGCGCAACGTTTAAAAACGCGTAATCCTTTACGAAAAGCTCCTTTATAACAGTTGCTCGCAAAATAACAAAACCCTCGATACTAAAATCGCTGATAGGAATAAGGCGCGATATTACGGCTTGCGCGTAATCGCAAACAATGTCCCTGAATTTTAACGAGGACTTTAAATTTGAGCAAACAGTAAAATTATCGCCGAAATTTCCGCTTTCAATTAAATTGGACAAAATTTCAGACGGCTTAAAAACTTCAAACGGGATTTTTATAAAGGATGTAACAAAGTCTTCAAATGTGGTTTGCTGAATAAATTCGACGCCGAGATCCGGCAAAACTTCAGAAATGTAGCTTATGAAAAATTTGGACGGCGCTATTATCATAATTTGCGCCGGGTTGATTTTGTTTTGGTACGCGTATAACAGATATGCTATTCTGTGAAGGGCAATTGTTGTTTTTCCGCCGCCGGCAGCTCCTTGAACAACTAAATTTTTATACAATCCGGCTCTTATTATTTGGTTTTGCTCCGCCTGTATTGTGGTTACGATATCCTTTAGCCTGTTGTCCGCCCCGCGCGATAATGCGGCTTTTAGGAACGAATCGTCGGTTGTAATATCCATATCCGTTATCGCGGCAAGGTTTTTATCCCTTATTTCAAACTGCCGCTTAAGCGTAAGCTCGCCCGTTATCTCCCCTTCCTCGCAAACGTATTTGCTTTCTCCAAGCCTTCCTTCGTAGTACAGTGACGCTATCGGCGCACGCCAGTCTACAATCAGTATTTCGTGTGTGCTGTCGTCCCGGGTTAACATCATTTTGCCGATGTATAACTTTTCTTCCTCTTTAGTATCGCCCGGAGTAAAATCAATTCTTGCGAAGTACGGAATGCTTCGTGCCTTTTCAATGTCTTTCAGCTTGCGTTCCAGAAACTTCAGGTTTTCGATGTTAAAGGTTAAATCGTTGAATTGGTCCGGGTTGTTTGAGTTGTAGTGCTTCAGCGATTCGGATACCTTTTGGTCGTAAGTTTTTTTTCGCCTTTCGGCTCTTTCGCCGTAGGTTTCGAGAAAGGCAAAAATAAACCTCAAATATTCCGATTCCGTAAAAAAATCGGGATGCTGCATAGCGGACAAAAAAAACACCTCCTTGTGATGCTTGGGATTGGGCAAACGGCGCGACGGTTTTCCGCGCGGTTGGCTCAATTGCCGCGTTCGTAAATTTTGGTGCGTGAGAGGGATTATAACCGAAATATTGGCAGAAGTCAAAACAATTTTTTTAAACAATTCGCCCGCGGGCAAGAGCATACGGCGAGGATTTAAATGTGAGTTCGTTAAATCAACCGTTTTCATGCTTTAGCATATTCTCAATAAAAATTCCGTACCCCTTGGTAGGGTCTTGCACAAATACATGCGTAACCGCGCCGATAAGTTTATCTTCTTGAATTATCGGGCTGCCGCTCATTCCCTGCACAATTCCCCCCGTTTGCGAAAGCAGCCCTAAATCGGTAATTTTAAGCACAAGCCCTTTGGATTCGTCGCCCGAATTATGGTTTACGGATTCAATGTAAACGTCGTAGGCGCTAACCTTTTCCCCGTCCACGTTGCACAAAATCTCCGCCGGACCTTCGTGAATTTCGGAGGATAGCCCAATTTTCATTCTGCCTTTCGCCAATCCCCGCGTATCCATATGGTATATCGTGCCGAAAATTCCGTGGTGGCTGTTATGCTTAACCTCGCCTATAACGCTGGTTTTGTGGATATCGCCCATCAGCTCGCCGGGAACGCCTTTTTTGCCGCGTTTAACGGCGCTGATGCTTGAATCGTATACCTCGCCGGATTTTACGCTTAAAAGCTCCCGCGTATCCACATCAATAATGCCGTGCCCAAGCGCCCCAAAAGCTCCGCTTTCCGGTTTGTAATATGTTATGGTGCCTATTCCCTGCGTTTGGTCCCTTACCCACACGCCTATTTTTTTCTTTTTATCCGCTCCGGATACCACCGGAGTTATTTTTGTGTTAAGCTCCTGTGTCCCTCTTGTTATTCCAAGCGAAACGTCCCCTTCCGATTCCTCTATCATGTTAATCAGTTCGCTTTTGCCGGAAAGCGGCGTACCGTTTGCGTTCCTGATTAAATCGCCCGTTTTGAGCACGCCGTCGGCGGGCTTGTATAAATCGCCGTTCTCACCGTTTACGTAGCCTGTCCCTAAAACCAAAATCCCTTCTGTGTGTACCTTTACGCCTATTGTCATGCCGCACGGGATAACCTCTTCGGATTCTATAACGTCGAGTGTCATAGTTTTAAGCGGCAGCCCAAATAAATCAATGCGCATCGAAACCTGACCTGTATCTTCCGAGGAAATTGTTACCGGCTCGCTCAAGCTAACGGTTATGTTCTCTTTAACTTCTTGATTGTTAACATTAATTACGCTTATGTTCTCAGGAGTTATTGTTGCGGTAAGCGGCAAACCGTAGGAAAACGAATCCGTATTTCCCTGCAAAATGTTAAGCGAATTTGGGATGTATACGGAAAAGGTAATAATATAGGCTATAAAGGATAACAATAATAGAACGCAGAAAATGACACATATAATTTTTATTTTTGAAAAGCTAACTGTTCGCGGCATGGCTTCACCTTCCGGTTAAATATTTTTTCGCAATAATATTAAGATTTCCTTTTTTGATTTTTGTTATACCAAAACAATGATGTTAATTGATTGAAAGATTGGCTGAAAATATTTTAAGTCACTTTCACACGCAACGTACAAAATTGACGTTGTGTACATAATGTGTTAGCATACAGCCAAGGCAGGCTGCGCGGAAAAACGCCTCGCCGGAAGGCTTGCATCCAAGGAAATCCCTTATTTTAAATGATATTATAAAAATAGGGGGGTTAATTACATGCCGTCGTGGAAAGATTTAAAGCATTTTAGGTTGTGGGTAAGCAAAGAGTATTTCAATAGCAAGAAGTAAGAAGGGGAGGCAATTTTGTGGAGGAAACCGGATATCTTACCGAATATTACAACCGAGGCTATGAGGACGGGAGGCTTCGCAGCCGCTACGGTTCCATTGAATTTTTAACTACGCAGCGCTACATTTTAAAGTACATAAAACCGGGCGATAAAATTATTGAAATAGGCGCGGGAACCGGGCGTTATTCGCACGCGTTCGCAAAACGCGGTTATAAGGTAGACGCGGTGGAATTAGTTCGGCACAATATTGAAATTTTCAAGCAAAACACCGAATCGGGCGAAAATGTTGCAATAACTCAAGCAAACGCGCTGGATTTATCCGCCTTTGAAGATTATACCTACAACATTACGTTGCTTCTTGGCCCGTTGTATCACCTATTTACAAAACAGGACAAAATAACGGCGCTTCGCGAAGCCATACGCGTAACCAAACCCGGCGGCGTTGTTTTTGCCGCCTACATTATAACCGACGGCGCTATTTTTAACTCTTTAAAGCGCGGCACCTTAAGTATAAAAGACTTCATAGAAAAAGTTGAAAAAGGGCTGATAAACGCCGAAACATTTGCGGCGCGCTCCGAGCCGTCTTTGGTGTTTGAGCTTGTGCGCAAAGAGGATATCGACGAGTTGATGGAAGGATTACCGGCAAAACGTTTGCATTACGTTATGGCGGACGGATTTTCGCGGCATATGCGTGAAGAAATAGACGCGATGGACGATGAAACCTTTGAATTGTACTTAAAATACCATTTTGCGATATGCGAACGGCAGGACATGACGGGAATGACCGACCACGCTATTGATATCTTCCGGAAGAGGTAATTCTGAGAGGTAACTTTAATGAAGAAAAGAATTTTTGACGCGGTTTATAAAAACGCGCAAATGAATAATCTTTCATTTCATATGCCGGGGCATAAGGGGAAAACACCGGAAGGGTTTTACGCACCGGAATTCATGAAGCCCGCCGGTGTTTTCAAATTGGATACCACGGAAATTCCCGGTATGGATAACTTATACAACGCGCAAGGAATTATAAAAAATTCACAGGAATATGCCGCCGAAATTTACGGTGCGGCAAAATCGATATTTTTAACCGGCGGTTCCACTGCGGGCATTTTGGCCGCAATATTAGCTTGCGTTTCCGATGGCGATGAAATTTTAACAGCCCGCAACTGCCACCGAAGCGTTATAAGCGGGCTTATTTTATCCGGCGCGAAGCCGGTTTATGTTTATCCGCAAATTATTAGCGGTATAAATATAGCGGGCGGAATTTCGCCGGAAAGCATAGAAGACGCGCTTGCCGCAAACCCCGGCATACGCGCCGTTATAATTGTAAGCCCAACTTATGAGGGCATTGTTTCCGACATTGAAAAAATTGCGGAAATTACCAAAAAAGCGGGAGCTTATTTAATTATAGACTCTGCCCACGGAGCGCATTTCCCGTTTTCAAAAAGATTCCCTTCCCACCCCGTTTGCGCCGATATCGTAATTTCCGGGCTTCATAAAACTCTGCCTGTTTTCGGGCAAACCGCGCTCCTTAATGTTTACAACGCAGAACTTATCCCAAAAATAGATCGCGCTTTGGCGGCAGTTCAAACCAGCAGCCCTTCGTACCTTTTTATGTGCGCGGCGGATAGGTTTTTTTCCGGGCAAATAAGCGGCAAATACAATTTTGAGCTTTACACGGAAAATTTAATGAATTTCAGGAACCGGCTTGCAAATTTGAAAAACATAAAATTGCTTGGCGGAAATTTAAAAGGCAAATTTGCGGTATCGGATACCGATATTTCGCGGTTTGTTTTTTTACTCAAACCCGGAACCGAAGAAGCCTTTGCGAATACATTGCGAGAAAAGTACCGCATTGAAATTGAAGCCGCGTACGATAATTACGCCGTTTTGATATCGTCCGTTGCGGATAATAATGAGGATTTATCCTACCTTGCGCAAGCGGTAATAGAAATAGATGCCAATTTGGGAAATTCTGCGGCAATTACAGGAACGAACTCCAATTGGCAAAATTCAGCGGCAATTACAGAAACGAACTCCAATTGGCAAAATTCAGCGGAAGCGGAAAACAGCGAACAAAACTCAGACAATTTTAAAACTGGCTTTTCTATACCGAAGGCAATTCTTACCCCGCGTCAGGCGTGGAATAAACCCGCCGTATATGTGAAAACACAAGAGTGCCCCGGCAGAACCGCAGCGGACGTAATACTTACGTATCCGCCGGGAATCGCGGTTTTGTGCCCCGGTGAAGTTATTGACGAAAACGCAGTGATGTTTTTGAAGAAAATCGCGAAAAAAGAGGTTCTATGTGTTCGCGAAGGCTGATTATTATATGATTGCACGCCGCAAAAATCTCCGCATAATATGTTGTAAACCCATCTAATACTAATTCCAATTTAAAAAGTTGAAGCCAAGCACCCAAAAGCGCCGTGATTTTCGGCTTTTTTCAAGCGCCGGTTTCAAACTTTTTAAACAGAATTAGTATAAGGAGATTTTCCATGCAGGAAATAATCGTAAAATACAACGGCAACATATCATCCCTTGGCTTTGAGGCCGAAATTCTAAGCGAATCCTACGCAATTCTAACCGTTCCCGACAAGGACGCGGCAAATTTACAAAGCTACGCGGAAATTGAATACGCGGAAGCGCCCAAAACCCTTTCCCTATCCGTTCTCGAATCCCTCGACATTACTTGTATAAGCCCTGTTCATAACGAAAACCTTTACGGCCTAAGCGGCGAAGGTGTTATTATTGCGTTTATAGATTCCGGAATAGATTACGGGCATCCGGATTTCAGGAATCCCGACGGCACAACAAGAATAGCCTTTATATGGGACCAAACACTGGAAGGCCGCCCTCCCGCATCCTTTTCGCGCGGCGCGGAATTTACCGCCGTTCAGATAAACGCCGCGCTTAAAAGCTCATCGCCGCTGCAAATTGTGCCGCATCAGGATTTTATAGGCCACGGAACCGCCGTTTGCGGAATTGCCGCGGGCGGAGGGAATGCCGCAGGCGGCGCAATTTCCTCCGGCGGAGCGGAAGTTGGCGTTGCCCCAAAAGCCACAATTATAGCGGTAAAGCTTGGGCGGCGCGACGCGGATAAATACGCGAGAACAACGGAAATAATGCGCGCGCTTAAGTATGTGTACGATAAAGCGGAGCAGATGAAAATGCCCGTTGTTATTAACTTAAGTTTTGGAACAAACGACGGTAGCCACGACGGCACTTCGCTGTTTGAGGCATATATAAACGATATGTCCGATAAGTGGAAAAGCGTAATTGTTGCGGCAAGCGGCAACGAGGGCGCGTCTAAACATCATTTTCGCTACAGCCTTAAGCAAAACGAAACCGTAAGCGTAGCTTTTTCGGTTGCGGCGAATATTAAAAACCTAAAACTCAGCGTATGGAAAAATTTCGCTGATATGTTCACGAAGGAGCTGATATCTCCCGACGGCGCGTCAACCGGGCAAATGCAGCACACCGCCATTCCGCGCCTGATACACCTTAACGGAAACCGGCTTTTTGTGGAGTACGTACAGCCCAGCCACTACAGCCGAAATAACGCGGTATCGCTGTATCTTTCGCCGGAAAACGGTCAGGCTGAAGTATCGCAGGGCATATGGACGCTTAATGTTACCGGAAAGGAAATAATTAACGGTAAATTTGACGCGTGGCTTCCAACCTCCGAGGAAGTTTCCGGCGGCACGGCTTTTTTATCGCCGCAAACGGATACCACCCTTACAATTCCTTCAAGCGCGGATAAGGTAATTTCAGTAGGCGGATACGACGGCGCGGCGCGAACTCTTGCCGCCTTTTCCGGGCGCGGTTTTACAAGCTGCGGCAGTATTAAACCGGATTTAACCGCTCCGGCGGTTAAAATAAGAAGCGCGAATACCGGCGGCGGCTACTCTCTTTTTACCGGAACAAGTATGGCCGCGCCGTTTGTTGCCGGGTGCGCGGCGCTTATGATGCAGTGGGGAATTGTTATGGGTAACGACGCCTTTTTGTACGGGCAAAGGGTTAAGGCGTTTTTAATTAAAGGCGCGTACAGGGATAAAACGGTTTCGTACCCCGATACCGGCTGGGGATACGGTTCGGTATGCCTGAAAAATTCAATGGATTATTTAAAAGAATATGCAAAGATTAGGGTGGTATCATGACATCTATAGTGGTAAGGCGCAGTCCCTTGGTTGAAAATACGCTTAAGGAGCGCACAAACATACGCGCGGGCAAAACGCTTACCGGCGATTACATTGTGCTATACATTCCGGACGAGGATGTACAAGCCGCGATTTTTGCGCTAAACAACACAAAACTTGACGCTTATTCGCTTGTTGTTGGGCTTATGGGCAAGGAAGCGCTCGACGCGTCCGGAATTACGCCGATACAGCAGCAGCCGTTTTTGGATTTGAAGGGTTCGGGCGTGCTTTTGGGATTTATAGATTCCGGCATAGATTACACCAACGCCGCGTTTAAATATGAAAATAACACCACAAAAATTCAATATATTTGGGACCAGACGATAAATTCCGGCGGGGAAAGCCTAAGCGGCACGAATTCCGATACCGCAAGTTCAAGCGGCACAAGTCCAACCGGCGCGAATTCCGGTACCGAAAGTTCAAGCGGCACAAGCCCAACCGGCACGAATTTCGATACCGCAAGTTCAAGTGCCGCAGATTCCAACGCCGCAAGTTCCGGTACCCCTTCGGCACCGTCCGGTTACGGGTTTGGTACGGAATTTTCCGCCGCGCGGATAAATGAAGCTCTTTCATCCCCAAACCCGTACAACATTGTGCCCCACAGGGATACCGTGGGGCACGGAACGTTTTTAGCCTCCGTTGCCGCAGGGCGCGAGGGCGGCGAGTATTTGAGCGCAGCGCCGGACGCGGAGCTAATTGTTGTAAAACTGCGCAAGGCGGGGAAATTTTATTTGGATACCTACTCGATACCCAAGGAAGAGGAAAACGCGTTCGAATCCATAGACGTTATGCTCGGCATAGAATACATTATGGAAAAGGCGGCGCAGCTTAAAAGGCCTGTTTCCATTTGCATATCGGTTGGAACAAACTTGGGCGGGCATGACGGGTTTAATATTTTCGAGGAATACCTTGCCCGCGTTTCGCATAACGCGGGCGTTACCGTATGCTGCGCCGCCGGAAACGAAAGCAACACCGCGCACCACGCGTCCGGCAAAATTGCGAAGGCGGGCGACGATGTAAAAATAGAAATAACCGCAGGCTCAACCTCCTCGGACATATACATTACAATATGGAACTACGCTGCGGATAGAATTTCGGTATCCGTAACCTCGCCAACCGGGGAGATGATAGGGCGCGTTCCCGCAAAAAACGGCACGGTTGTAACCGAAAACCTTATATTTGAAAAATCCACCGTTATTATTTATTACTTTTTCCCGGTGGAAGGTTCCGGCAACCAGCTTACGGTTATCAGAATCCTTGCGGCAACTCCGGGTATTTGGGCTGTTACCGCGCACGGGGATATAATTGTGGACGGAAGGTACCACACGTGGCTTCCCATAACGGGTTTTGTTAATTCCGGCGTTGAGTTTTTATCGCCCGACCCTAACTGCACGTTAGTGGTACCCGCAAGCGCTATTGGCGTAATTGCGTGCGCGGGTTTTAACAGTTTGGATAAAAGCCTTTACGCCGCGTCAAGCTGGGGTCCAACCCGCTTGCCGCTGCTTGTGCCGGATTTTGCCGCGCCCGCTGTAAACGTAAAGGGAGCTTTTCCGGCAAACCACGGGGAAATGGCGGGAACAAGCGTTGCCGCAGCAATATCCGCCGGGGCGTGCGCCCTCTTGCTGCAATGGGGAGTGGTTAATAAAAACGAGCCGTTCATAGATACTTATTTGGCAAGGGCGTACCTTATACGCGGGTGCGAAAGAGATTCGGGTACCGCGTACCCCAACACACAGTGGGGGTACGGGCGGCTTAATTTGTTAAGTACGTTTAATCAGCTTCGCCGCGTATAAGTGCCGGATGCCTTTGAATAATAAGCTGACATTTTCATTTTCAGCAGATAGCAATTTGGATGTGCGCTGCCCAAAACTGAAAGTTGATAACTACCCCCTAATATCAAATCGCTAATAACTACCCGCGATTTTGCGCTAAATTCAGCAAGGATGGTGTAGAGGGCTTCGGCGCAAATTATATCGCCCAGCAATGTGCCACCTGACGCTTCAGAACATTTTTGAGCGCACCAAAGTTATAATAAAAGGTCTATTTTTACAGTGCGCTCAAAAA